>SUVU01000068.1 GCA_015061865.1 Lentisphaerota bacterium | reverse complement strand
TCCGTCGGCACTGCCAACGTCACCATCTCCGGCGGCACGGTCGATTACCTCTACGGCGGCGGTGCCAACGCTGACGGCACCACCACTGTCGATACCACCACCATCACGATCGAAAACAGCGCTCTGGTCAATACGGTCTTTATGAGTGGCCGCTACGGATACAGCAGTGTTTCCGGCACCGTCACGCTGAATTACAACAGCACGACCGGTATGAAGCGTCTTTCCGGCGTCAGCAGTGCCGGGGTGGACAACGCCAAAAATACCGTGGTCAACGTCCTTTCCGACCTGACCGCCGATTTGATCGACTATGTGGATAAATTCGTTATCAGCGAGGGTTGCACGCTCACGGCGAACGACGCTTTCTACCTCGGCAACCGCACTGCAACAGGTGAAACTGACGGCTTTACGACGTTTGACTTCATCGCCGAAGGCAAAGCCGAGTGGACGGCGGTCGCCGGAATTGACGACTTCACCAACGCGAAATTCTCCGTCAACGGCGAAGGCTTGACCACTTGGGACGGTAGCGCCGCCATTGCGATCGGCGGTTACAGCCTGACCTACGATGCCGCTGACAAAACCATCAAACTGGCGCAGATCACAGCGTAAAACTAACCAAACACCACCGCCCGACAGGATTTCCTGCCGGGCGTTTTTAACCATTTTTTGAAAAAGTTATGATCGAACACGCCAAATGGATTGCTCCGGCAGGCGAATTTACCGCCGGAAACTGGTCGCTTGAATGGAAAAAAATAAAAAATCAACAAGGATAAAAAATGTCAGAATTACACATATTCAGCAATACCGCCGCCAAACGTTTACTGGTTAAACATTCTGCCGCAGTATCTTCATGGCGCATCACGGATGCCAACGGCAATGAGGTGGCGATAAAAATATTGGGACAAGATGGCGAATATACCATTATTGATGCGTCAAATTTGCAGATGTGGACTCCTGATAAGCCGTATTTATATACATTCACTTCTGCGGAAACGAGCTGCCGTTTCGGGGTTACCGATTTGCAAGCCGAAAACAACACCTTTGTCCGTTTGAATGGAAATCCTCTGTTTCTGCGGGGCGTTATCCGGGGCATCGTCGCTCACGATCACCCGAATATGACCGGACTGCCGGAAAAAGCCGCTTACGAAAAATATGTCCGACAAGCAAAAAAATATGGCTTTAATCTGGTGCGTTTTCACAGCACGATCCCCGATGAATCTTTTGTGGAAGCGGCAGATGAACTGGGGTTTCTCATCCATCTGGAAATCGGATTTAAGTTTCAGCATGATGAACATGGTAACAAAAAGCATTTGACCATGGATACCGATTTGTGGCAGAAAACAATTTTGCGTTACCGCAATCATCCATCAGTGGCTATCTTTTGCATCGGCAATGAGATGCACGCTTCCGGCACAAGAGATGAAGTCAAAAATTTGATCGCTGAAGGCAGAAAACTTGCTCCGGGAAAATTGCTGATGGACAACTCCGGCTGGGGAGGTTTTGACCGGAATACAGCGGATATTTTTTGCCAGCACATGGCTTATTATCTGCCGTACAAACACCATGCAAATATGTTTATCAGTGATGATTGCTGGCGTTTTGACGGCTCTGTTTTCGGAGTCCCCGTGGATGAAACTGTCAACACCGCTTGCGGAAGTGCCGCTATCCACCGGGAAATGGTCAATCAGCGTCCGGTTTTCGCCCACGAAGCGTTGCACTACATCGAGATGGTCGATTACGAAAAACTCAACCGTCAATTTGATGAATTTTGTGCCGCCGCCGGGGAGGAATATCTGAAATCTCACGACATCCGCAAGCCCCGCTATATGACCGATTTACCCGCACTGATAAAAGTGAAAAATCTGGAAAGCAAAATGCCTGACTACATTCGCGGCTCACAGATTTTCAAGCAAACTGCGATAAAAATATACTTGGAACGGTTGCGTTTTTCCCATCTTTGCGGCTTTGAAATGCTCCAATTTGCCGATTGCTTAAAGTACGAAAATAAAAATGGTATCGTGGACTTTTTTGACAACGACAAATATATTGATGCCGCGTGGATGCGCCAATTCAACAGTGATGCGGTACTGCTTGCCGACTTTGGTAAAGAGGTGTTTTATCACGGCGAAACGGTGAATATGCAGTTTTTTATTTCCAATTTTCTGCCGCAGGTGCGGATGGTTGGAACATTGACGATCCGCTGTAATGATGAAGTTTTCTGGCGTGGAGAATATATTTCTGTTGTTGGCGGATTGCAGAAATTGGTTACTTTACAGAGCAATTTCACCCAGTCAGCTAAAGCAGAAAAAATCACCGTTTCAGCTGAATTTGTTTCCGACGATGTGGTATTGACCAACAGTTGGGATTTGTGGTTATATCCGCAGATAAATATTATTAAAAAAGCTGAATTAGCATTGCATGACAAAAAACTTACCGATTTTATCAACTCTGTTCCGGCGGATAAAAACAGCGGTCTCTACCTGACCGACACATTGAACGATGCGGTGCTGGAAAAACTGGATAACGGCAAACACGTCATGCTGCTTTATCATCTGGATTCCACTGATAATCAATATATTCTGCCGGCATCGCGGGAGCGTTTCAAACCGTGCATCTGGGATCGCGGCAGTAATCTTGGCGGCTATATCACTTCAAAATTTCTCTGCGGCAAACTGGCGATGGACAGATATTTTACCACCAACATGCAGGAGCTTCTGGAAAATAATTGCAAAATTAATCTGGACAAATTTCCCTTTGCAGTGCGTGAAATCATTTGCGGCATTGACAAGCCAGTGCGCGACCGGATGCGGGGGCTGATTTACGGTGAAAAAGATTTCATTGCCGAAGACACGCTGCGGAATTTTTCGCACCTGTTTTCCGTGGCTGTCGGCAATGGCACGCTTACAGTCTGCACACTTATTCCGGCGGATTTTGTCAACACTCCGGTAACCGTAAACTTGCTGGCGGCGTTGCTGAATCATCCTGAAGAATTCACTGCTTATGAACATATTTCTATTGCCGAATTGCGGGAGTTTCTGCAGCAAGTTACCCAAGCAGGAAACAAACCTGAAGATGTGATGAACCACTTTTGGGAAATTGACAACAAACCCGTGGAAGATACATTGTTCTGGGAGGAAGCGCAAGTCGATTTGAGCAAATTGAAGTAACTTTATCGGGAGTCATTATGGATAATATTTATGAAGAGTTGGAAAATATTTTTCAGAACTTTCGCTGGATTGATAATATTCCGGAAGATCAATACCTCCGTGATAAAATCTGTCTGGAAGCACGGGCAGCAATGCTGCTTGAAGCAAACTGTGCCACCAACTCAAACTACCGATTTTATCTCATCAACGATAAGAGTTCAATCTCTTTTTAATTGACTTTTGCAATAGCCTCGGTCTATTTCCTGAATACAGATGAAAACAACGGCACTAAACGTTACTGATTGAGGTAAAATAAGCACAAAAATGGCGGCTGGAATTTTTTATCTTCCCCCGCCATTCTGTACTGTGTTTTGAGCTTAAAACTTCAGAATTTCGCTGTGAAATGAAATTCTGAAAATCACTTCACTTTTGCGAAGAAAAACTCAGAATACTTGGAACTTATGGAGCTTTTGGGGAAAGTTTTATCTTTCCTAAATTTGTTTTTTTTAACACATCAGTTGCAGTTGGATCTTCTAGCAAAACAATGTGCTTGGGAAGATATCCATCTTTACATATATGGAGTTTTATTTCGGTAACACAAATCCAATCCGGAGCAGGATAATGACCAGGAGAGCCGATATAAACTATATAATGCCACTGCGTGGGAGCTTTGGTTTGAAAGTATCCGTTTTTATCACTTATGGCAAATTCAGAATATTGATTTTCTGCCTTGATTGTGTAGGTAATTTCAGCACCACATATACCCTTACCGGAACATTCATCTACTATTTGTCCTTTGATTGCCGGAGCAACTTCGGTTGTGTGAGGAATAAATAGACAACCTGACAGGAATAATGAGATAAACAACAGCAAAACATTGATAAAAAGAAACTTAAATCCCCGTTTCATTTTTCATCACTTTTTGCCGTATTGATGGATTTTATCAGCATCACCCGGATCTGAGAGCAACTGTTGTTTAATTCCTGAAATTTTGCTTCATCAATATAATTTGTTTTTAAGAGAAGTTCCAGCCAATAACTTGTTTCGTTGGCTTCTTTGAGGGCAATTTGCAGTTTTGCGATAAAGTCCGGTTTGCCGTGGGCATATTGCGCTTCATGGATATTCGCTCCAATACTGGTTCCGGCTCTGCCGATTTGATTGGAAACGATCGTTTCGTGCTGACTTTTCAAAAATTTCACCAGATTGAGAATCTGTACTGCAAAATCAACAGATAATATACGCAACTTGCTTTCAGCCATAAGATGATCTCCTTACGGAAGCTAATATAGCATAGCACCGGAAAAAATCAAGGCGGCTTGCCGCCGTGTAAGCGAAGCGCAGTAAAAAGAAACACATCCACCCGCCGACAGGCGGCAACTTCACAAGTGAGCGAAGCGAACGTCTTCACAAGCGACCAAAGGGAGCGACTTCACAAGCAAGGCGTAACGGTTATTCAGTGAAGAGCGGCTGTCGCCGCGTGAAGATGTGAAGTTGTGCCTGACGGCACAGTGAAGTGAAGCCTTGCGGCTTCGTTCGCCATTTTTTTTGCTTTCAAAAATGCTTTTTTGGGATTGCCTTCATTTCATTCAGGCTATCCCGCATTTTTGCAAAAAAAATGGCGGAAGAAGAGGGATTCGAACCCTCGGAGAGTTGCCCCTCGGCGGTTTTCAAGACCGCTGCCTTAAACCACTCGACCATTCTTCCGCACGGCTATTTTCTTAATGTACAATACGTTTGCGGATTTTACAATACCGCAACTTAAAAAAAACGAATTTTATTTGGCATTACGCCGAAATATTTTTTTGAAAAATGCCGTTACAATGTCATCAACAAAAAGATTTCTTCGCCACGTTTTTCTGATCAGTAAATATATTTCGTGGAACAAATTACACTTTTCCTCCGGAAATACCCGGGAAAAGTCTTTGATTGCACCCAAAAGACGCAACCGGAGAATCGTCCGCACACATTTCAGGCACCGACAGCAGTTGCTGCCGCCTTTGACACAGACAAACAGATATTTCTGCGCCATTTCGCATCTGCTCAAAAAACGGATTTTTTCAAAACGCTCCACCCCCTCGGCATCAGCTCTGAAGCGGGTGGTTTCAGTGGCAAAAACGCCGTTGAGTACCGGCATCAATACCGCAGCGGGAATATTTTTTTCCACAGGAAATTTCAACGTGATTTCAGGATATCCCGCCGAAGCGTACAAATATGAACTCCAGAGTTTCTGCAATGAAAAAACCGCAAACGCCGCCGCAAATGCATGCATATCACAATAATGCTGATGAAATACATCGGCATAATTTGAATTCAATGTCACCAACTCATAGTCGTATTCCCGGGCAAATTCCGTAACTTTTTGCTGATGTACCAAATGGGTACATTCAGCCGCATTTCCCCTGCCGTGAGAGCCGACATTGAAGTACAGCAAATGCGTTACGGGATAAGGCGTTGCGCTTTGCTTACCATGACGGCTGATGGTGTATAAACTATCTACACCGAGCGAAACTCCCGTCCCGACCGCACCGGCATTAGGCAGTAATTCCGCCGAATACGCCATTTTCAAAACCGGCTTTTTGATGCGGCTGCCGCACAACAGCGGAATCAATAAATTGGTCAAATTAAAATACAATTCCCGTGAAACCGGCAACTCCGCTTCAATATCATGACCGTGTTTCAATGCGTAATGCAATACACCCAACAGCACCGCATCGCAGCGTTCAGTGCATAAAAATTTTCCATATTCTTCTCGTACTTCGACCCAGAGCTGGTGAGTTACCTTTCCGGCATCTGAAGTTTCCGTGACCGGATAAACCAGACGGGTCAAACCGTTTCCGACAGGTTCGATATGGCTTTTATGAAGTATCAGCATGTTCCCCCCACAGCAGCTATTGCACTATTTATTCAGCGCCTCAGTCAGCAATTCCTGAATACTTCTGGCGAATTCCGCCGGATCAGCCACCGGACTGCCCTCCAGCAGCAGCGCCTGATCCAACAGCACTTTGGCATACTTGCCCAGCGATGCTTCATCGGCACCGGCGGCAAGTTTGCTTTCAAACGCCGCAATCAACGGATGCTCGCAATTGAGTTCCAGGATCCGTTTGCTCACCGGAATATCCTGATTCATCGCCCGGAACAGCCGTTCCATGTGGGGGCTGAGGGCGGCACCGTCAGTGATCAGACAGCAGGGACTGTCGGCAAGGCGGCAGGAAAATTTGACTTCACTGACCTGACCGGACAATTCTTTTTTCAGAAACTCCACCGTTTTGGCATATTTTTCACCGGCGGCTTTGATGGCATCATCCTGCTCGGTGTCGGTGAAATCGCCTTTGGTAACGGATTTGAAATTCTTTTTCATGTACTGGAACATCGACTGCATCACCCATTCGTCGATCGGGTCGGTCATAAACAGCACGTCCCAGCCTTTTTTGCGGAAATACTCCAGCGCCGGCGAAGAGGCGACCGCCTCACGTTTTTCACCGGAAATGTAGAAAATTTCCGTCTGGGATTCCGGCATGGCATCGACATATTCTTTCAGCGTGATAAACTTCCCTGCCCCGGAATTCATCGACTCATACAGCACGATATCTTTGATTTTCTCGGCATTGGCACGGTCGGTGTGCAGACCTTCTTTGATAATGCGGCCGAATTCCACAAAAAACTTCTCGTAATTTTCCCGGTCGTTCTCCAGCAGTTTTTTCATTTCGGAAAGAATTTTGCCGGTGACCGCCGTCTGGATTTTGCCCAACAGCGGATTCTGCTGCAAAATTTCCCGGGAGACATTCAGCGGCAGGTCACTGGAATCGACCACCCCGCAGACAAAACGCAGATAATCCGGCAGCAGCTCTTTGCACTCATCAGTAATGAACATCCGTTTGATGTAAAGCTGCAAACCTTTTTTCTGAATATCCGGCATCAGCAGATTGAACGGCGCCTGTTTCGGCAGAAAGAGCAGTGCTTTGAATTCGCTCGCACCTTCAGCGGTCATGTGGATCGCTTTCAGATATTCCGTGCCGCCGAAATTGGAGAGATGTGCATAAAAACTTTTATACTCCTCGTCGGTGATCTCCGAGGGTTTGCGCAGCCAGATCGCTTTTTGGGAATTGAGAGTCCTTTCGCTGACAGTTTCGTTTTTGTCCTCGTCGATTTTCTTTTCCGGGGTCACGATCGGGTAAGCGATAAAGTCGGAATACCGGTGAACGATCTCGGAAATTTTCCAGCTTTCCAGATAGATTTCGGCATCGGATTTCAAATACAGCGTGATTTCGGTACCCGGTTCAGTTTTTTCGGCTTTGCTCAACGTGTAATTGGATTGACCGTCACTGCTCCATTTGACCGCTTCCTCTCCGGCACGGCAGGTGACGAGTTCAACTTTGTCAGCGACCATGAATGCGGAGTAAAAACCGACGCCGAACTGACCGATAAGTTCGGGCATATCAGCTGAATTTTCGCCTTTTTCCTCCAGCATTTTCAGAAATGCTTTAGTCCCGCTTTTGGCGATCGTACCGATGTTTTCCACGACCTCATCTTCGCTCATACCGATACCGTTGTCGGCAATGACCAGAGTTTTGGCCTCTTTATCGGGGACGATTTTGATTTTCCACTCCCGTGCCGTATCCGGGGAAGTCAGGCTCTCAAACCGGGCTTTATCCAGAGCATCGGCGGCATTGGCGACCAATTCCCGCAGAAAAATATCCCGGTTGGAGTACAATGAATGGATCATCAGCTGCAGCAGCTGCTGGACTTCAGTTTTGAACTGTCTGGTTTTGCTCATGGTGCAAATCTCCTTGTAAAGTTATTGTTGTTTCTGGTAAATATAGTTTTTTTCCCGAAAAAATCAAGTTTAAAAGCGGTCAATGTGTTGATTTTTATGCTTAAACATATTATGTTAAGTCAAAACATTGTATAACAACGCAAAATATGGATTTTATTATGAGCGAAATCAATGCCGAAAAAAGTTCCGGTAAAATTCCGGAAAACCTGCGGGATGCCCTGCACCGCAAAGAAGCAGTTTGTGCCGCACTGGAAAATCTCTCTGCCAATAATTGCGGCGACTACCAGAGTGAAATTGCCCGTTTGAGCAGTGAATATGCCGCTTCCGGCGACCTGCCGCCGGAATTTGCCGAATTGCTGGACAAACGTTTCAATGATGCGGTCAAAACCGCCCGTGACGGTGAAGCGGCGTTTCTGGAGCGCCAGCAGCAGATCGCCGGTTTGGCTTCCGAAGTCGATGCCCTGCTTGCCGCCGGGGAACTGGCGACGCTTGCCGAAGTTGAGAAACTGGAAAAACGGATCACCGAACTTACCGGCGACAGCGCTTTGATCGCCAGACTGGAGCCGCTGAAATCCCAATTGCAGGCTGAAGAAGCGGCCGTCATCGCCGCCGAAACTGCCGTCAATGCCCTGGCAGATGAGTTGGAGCAGCTCACCGCCGCTGAAAATATCGCCCCGCTGCATGAGCGCAAAAGCGCCATCGAAGCCGCATTTGCCGAATTGGTCAATATCCCCCGCAAAGCGGCACAGCGCTATCAGGACGCCCACCGCAAAGCCTCGATCAAAATCGCCCAGCACTACGAAACTCTCGACCTTGCCCGCTGGGAGAGCTACACCCGCAAACTTGATCTCTGCGCTGAATTGGAAAAATTGCTCGCCCTCGGCGACGATGCCATGAATCAGGCCTCTAAAAAACTCAACGAGATCCGGGAACAGTGGAAAACTCTCGGCGCCGTCCCCAAAGAAAAAAGCGAGGAGATCAACCCCCGTTATCTGGAACTCACCCGGCAATTGCAGCACAAAGTCGATGAATATTTTGCCCGCAAACGGCAGACCCAGAAACTTGCCGCCGCCGAAAAAGAGAAACTCTGTATTCAGGCGGAGGAGTTATCCCGATCCACCGAGTGGAAAGCCACCGCTGAAAAAATGCGTGATTTGCAGGCACAGTGGAAACAACTTCCCCGTGCCGGCAGCCATGAAAATGGCCTCTTTCAACGTTTCCATGCCGCCGCCGACGCCTTTTTCACTGCCCGCAAAACCGCATTTGATGCCCGTGACAAACGTTTTCAGGAGCTTGAGGAGCGCAAAAAAGCGCTGATCGCTGAAGCGGAGAATCTCACCGATGCCCGCCGTGCCAGAGCGTTGCGCGACGAATACCGGGCGATCGGGTTCTGCGGCAAAAACGAGCAGGAATTATACAACCGCTTCAATACGGCGGTAAATGCGTTTTTCAACCAGCGCCGGGAGGTCAACGCTTCCAAAATCGACGAGGTCAAAACTCTGCTGGCGGAAGTGGAAACTTTCTTAGCCGCCCCCGCCGATGCCCTGCCCCGGGTGCGGGAGATCCGTGAAAAACTGCGGGAACTCTCCTGCCGGGACACCAGAAGCATGGAGCAGACGGTGCTGGGGAAATTTGATGCGGCGCTGAATGAATTCCGCAAACAGCAGCAATTGGAGCGTGAAGCCAACTCCGATGCCGTGGCATTGGCACTTGCCGCCGGTCTGGACAACTGGAGATCCGGTGCCGCAGTGGAACTGCCCCCGCCGGAAACGCTTGCCGCCTACCCCAAACTGCAGAATTTTGCCGCCGCCCTCACTGCCGCAGCTGCCGGTGATGACAAAGCGGCAGATAAAGTGGAAAAATTGATCGCCGCCGCCCGCAGTGAACGGGAAAAAATCTGTACCGAACTGGAAAAACTTGCCGGCACGTCCAGTAATGAACCGGAAACTCTGGATCTGGCGCAGGAGCTGCAATTTGCCATGCTGGGCAATTTCGGCAAATCCGGTGCCGCCGCCAGTGCCAAAGCCGCCGATCCTCACCGCCTCTGCTCCGACTTTGCCGCCTGCGGCATCGTCCCGGCAGCTGAACTTCAGGAATTTCAAAACCGCTTCAATGCGGCAAAAAATATAATTTTCGGGAAATAAAAAAATGAAAAAAAGTGACCGTACCAATTTCGATGCAGTAGACTGTTTCTGGGGCAATGGCGCCACCGCCAATCCCCCCAGCGTGGACATCGCCAGATTCTGGAACTGGGAAAAAGCCCAGACCGGCAACACCCACCCCGGCGCCTGTATGCCTTTCGGCTGGATCTCGGCGCTGCCGTACTCCGGCGGATATTCCAGCGGCTACGGCATTATCGGTGCATCCAGCTGCGACGAGCCGCCTTATATTTCCGACCGCAAAGGTGCATTGGGCATTTCGCATTTCCACACCAGCGGCGTAGGCTTCATGGGATACTTCTACAATTACATGCTCATCACCCCCAGTATCAAAGGCAGTGACATCAGCACCCACTCCCAACTGACCAATGAAAATCCCCATCCGGGTTATTATGCGGCGACACTGCAGGATTACGGTGTTGATTTTGAAACGGTCTGCGGCAAATTCGCCGCACTGCACCGCTTCAAATTTCATGCCGATTCCGGCAGGATCACCATTGATTCGCGCAACATCGGGCTGAAATGTCCGGCGCAGAAAGCGTACTTTGAAAAAGTCTGTATCCTCAACTTTAAAATGGTGACCCCCAATCACTGGCGCGGTTTTCTCATGGCGAACGGTGTCATGCTCTATTTCTCCTGGCGTTTCACCGCCGACATCGCCGCTTACTCGCTTTATAACGGCAAACTGACGCTGGACATCAATGGTGACACGGCGGAATCTCTGGTGGCATTTTCACTGGTTTCCGATGCTGAAGCCGATAAGCGTGCCGAAGAAGCTCTCAAAGCCGGTTTCGATCAGGTAAAAACCACCGCCGAAAATGCGTGGAAAAAACTTATCGACTCGATCCGGACGGATTTCAACAGCGCCGACGAGCAGGAAATTTTTTACAGCTGTCTCTATCATTCGCTGGTCAAACCCGGCGATTCCGGCAATGAGTACATTGATTTCCACACGATGTGGGATATTTACCGCACCCAGCTGCCGCTGATGCTGGCGATCGCTCCGGAAAACGCCTCGGATATGCTCTACTCGATATTAAAAACTATCGACAAATTCGGCTTTTTCCCCAACGGTTACCAGATGTGTTCGGATTACCACAAACACGACATGCAGGCGACCGGCTTGATCCTCTACACGCTCTGCGACGGATTTTTCCGGGGACTTTTCACTGCCGCTGATTATCCGGCATGGAAAAAAGCGGTCAAAACCGAATTGGCTTTCGGCGACATCAGCAACAAATCCCACACCCACAAACTTGACCTTGCCGGAGCGCTGAATGCAGTCGCCATCGTGGCAGCGCAGCAGGGTGATACCGCTTTTGCCGATGAGATGCTGATGAAATCCAACGTCTGGCGCAAAGCCTACGATGCCAAAACCGGTCTGCTCAAATCTGACGGGCCTTATTATGAAGGCACCTACTGGAACTACTCATTCCGTCCCCATGTCAACATGGCCCAACGCATTGCACTTGCGGGCGGCACGGAGGGTTTCACCCGGCTGCTGGATGAATTTTTCACCTTTACCGGCGAATACAATCTTGCCGGCGACCGTCCGCACAACCCCGACCACTTTGAGGGGATGAACAATGAATCCGACATGGAAACTCCTTACGCCTATATCTGGGCTGGCAGAAGCGACCGGCTGGCGGAAGTCCTCGATCTGATCCGCCGCTGCCGTTTCACCACCGGGGACGGCGGCTGTCCGGGCAACAATGACTCCGGCGGTTTGAGTTCGTGGTACGTCTGGTGCTGTCTGGGCATCTATCCGCTGACCGGCACGAAGTATTACCTGCTCGGCTCGCCCTCGGTCAACAGCGCCGAAATCGACTTCAAAGGCGGAACTTTGAAAATCGAAGTCGAGCGTGAAAGTGACAAAGCCATCTATCCTGCCGGTTATGAGTTCAACGGCAAAGCCTTTGCCGAACCCTGGCTGCCGCTGGATAAAATAGAAGCAGGCGGCACGCTGAAATTCATTCTCCGTGACCACCCGCAGGGCGCCAGTCCGATTCCCGACTGGCTCTGATCACTGCTTATCTGAAGCTCAACGCTGCGGCGTTGGGCTTTTTTTATTATTGTCCCATTTGTTGTGATAAAATCTAACCGTCGGTGGCGCATCGCGGGCACTTTCGCGCCTTGCTTCTGCGCCGGTACGGTCGAGTACGGTAGTACACTCCC
>SUVU01000067.1 GCA_015061865.1 Lentisphaerota bacterium | reverse complement strand
GCCCGCCGGCCGCCATTGCCGGCAGATAAACGGTAAATTCACCGTTTTTGGAACTGCGGCAAAAAACTTCATGACCCGCCATTTCGGCTTTGACCATCACTCCCGGCAGGGTTTCTCCCCACACCGGCAGCATTTTGTTACGCTGAAAAACAGCGCCATCCTGAAACAATGACCCCAGAATCATAACTCCCATTCCTTCAAATATGTTGTTGCGGCAATGCCATACTCATTGCCTGATTTTACCTCAATCAGCGGCAAGTGCCCGCTGTTTGGTTTCCAATTCATCCCACCGGGCATACAAGCGGGAACTTTCGGCACGGGCGGCTTCCAGTTTCGCCTGCAATTCCGCCGTTTGTGCGCCGTATTTGGCAAAAAAATCCGGATCACCGAAAAGCGCTTCCAACTCCGCCACCGCCTCATCTGCCGCCGCAATGGCTGTTTCGATCGTCTCCAATTCCCGCTGTTCTTTGTAGGAAAGTTTTTTCGGCTTGCTCTTTACCGGCGGCGGCACGGCAGTTTTTGCCGGAACCGCAACATTCAGGCGTGCTTCACGCTCCCGCCGCTTTTCCAGAGCGTAATCATAATCGCCCGGAGTGTAAAAAATTTCCCCGCCGGAGGCAAACGACAATACCCCGGTGCAGATCCGGTTGAGAAAATACCGGTCGTGGCTCACCGCCAATACACACCCCGGAAACACCGCCAGCGCCTCCTCCAGCAGCCGCAGACTGGACAGGTCAAGATCGTTGGTCGGCTCGTCCAGAATTATGAAGTTCCCGCCCCGTTTCAGCACTTTTGCCAGCGCCAGACGGGCTTTTTCGCCGCCGGAAAGATACTTGATGCGGGTCTTGATCCTTTCATCCTCAAACAGAAACCGTTTCAAATACGTCCAGACCGTGACCTTTTCACTGCCTAAATAAACGTGTTCCAGACCTTCAGAAATCTCTTCCTGCACGGTTTTTTCCGGGTCCAGCACCATGCGGTTCTGGTCGATCAGATTGAATTGCACCGTCGAGGCACATTCGCTTGTCCCGTGCGCCGGAGTCAGCAGTCCGGCAATGATTTTGACCAGTGTGGATTTGCCGATCCCGTTGGGACCGACCAGCCCGATCCGGCTGCCGGGAGCGAATTCAAATGAAAAATCTTTTATCATCGGTTTGCCGCCGAAATCATGGGAAACATTTTTCAGCTCCACCGTCTTATTGCCCAAACGGGGCGGCGCCGGGATCAGCAATTCCATATCCGCATCCCGCACCGGTTTGGCAATAGCGGCGATCTCATCGAACCGTTTCATCCGCCCCATATTGCGTTTGAGCCGGGCTTTGGGCGAACGGCGCACCCAGTCGATCTCCGAACGCAGAAAACTCTGCCGCTTTTGCTCAAAAATATCTTCCCGCTGTTCCCGGGCGGCTTTTTCCGCCAGAAAATCAGCGTAATTGCCCTCGTAACTGTAAAATTTGCCGTGGTCAAGCTCAATTATCCGCGTGGCGATCCGATCCAGAAAATACCGGTCATGGGTGACAAACAGACAACTGCATTTGCAATTGGCAAGATACTCCTCGATCCACTCGATCGTATTGACATCCAAATGGTTGGTCGGCTCGTCCAGCAGCAGCAGATCCGGTTCGGAAATGATCGCCCGTGCCAGCGCCACCCGCCGTTTTTCACCGCCGGACAGCGCCGTGCAATCCCGTTCGGCAATAGGATTCAACCGGAGTTTTTCCATCACCGTGGCAAGTTTCACTTCGGTATTCCACGCATCGTGGAACTGCAATTTGTGTTCCAGCGCATCATGCTCCGGCGAATGGGGCGACACGGCGGCGTACTGCCGCTGCAAATCAAAGAAATACTCCAAACCGTCCCGGATGTTTTCCGCCACGCTCCGGCGGTCGGCAAGTTCAAAATCCTGCGGCAATACCGCCACCCGCAACCCTCTGGCACGGGTGATCCGGGAATCGCTTCCGGGCAATTCCGCCCCGGTAATGATCCGCAGCAGCGTGGATTTGCCGCAGCCGTTGCGCCCGACCAGCGCACACCGTTCCCCTGCAAAAAGTGCCACCGCGGTATTATCGTAGATCGTCTGTCTGCCGATGGTCAGCGAGAAATCTTCTGCCGCCCACAATACATCTGCCATAATCAGACCCGGTAGCTGGCGGAGAAATCCTCATCCACCGTTTTCGTAATTTTTTTGGCAGGGCGTTTTTGGGATTCAGCGATCAATTTATTGAGCATTTCAGCGTATTTGGCAGAATCCAGCGGCAATTTCACCGTTTCGCCGGTCAAACCTGACATCAGCATCGCATTGCCCAGTTCCAGACCGTTGATGCCCTCCTCCATCGGAGCGATCAATTTGGCTCTGCCCCGGATGGTTTCCGCAACGTTATTGATGATCGCCGTATGCTCCTGCATGGGATCTGCGGCACAATTTACCGCGCACACCCACGTCTGCGCCGTACCGAAACGGCTGGTCGAGGTTTTGCAGAATTCATCGGCGGGAATCTCGTTGCGGATGAATTCGATTTTGCCGTTTTCCAATACCACTCTGCCGCGGTCAGCCATGATCTCCAGCCGGTTCGTTCCCGGAGTTTCACCGGTGCTGGCGATGAAGTTGCCGGTTTTGCCGTCAGGATACTTCAGAAACGCATTGACATCATCCTCAACTTCAATATCGTGATATTTGCCGATCGCCGCATAAGCCGTGACCTCCTCGGGCATCCCGAAAAGCCACTGCATCAGATCCAGCTGGTGCGGACACTGATTGAGCAATACCCCGCCGCCTTCACCGCTCCAGGTCGCACGCCAATCGCCCGAATCATAGTACAACTGCGTGCGGAACCAGTTCGTGATCGTCCAGTTGACCCGGCGGATCGTCCCCAATTCACCGGAATCGATCAGCTGCTTGATTTTGCGGTGAATATTCCGCGTGCGCTGGTTGAACATCGCACTTTTCACCAGATCAGGATATTTTTTCGCCGCCGCAATAAGACGTTCGGCTTCGGCTTTGTGAACGGCAATGGGTTTTTCCACGATGACGTGCTTACCATGCTCCATCGCTGCGATCGCCAGATCCGGGTGGTCATAGTGCGGCACCGCAACAATCACCGCTTCCAAGCCGGGGAAATTCAGAAATTCTTCCAGTTCCGTCGTGCAGAAAATCCTTTCCCGGGTCTTGCTGTCGATCCGGTCAAACGCCGCCGGATCAATGTCGCAAACCGCCACCAGTTCCGCATTTTTCAAACTTTCGATCCGGACAACATGACCGGCACCGATGCCGCCGACACCAATGATCCCGAAACGGACTTTGTCACTCATGATCTCAACCTCTTTTTTTTATTTGTTGCTGCAAAAACTCTACTCAAGTTAAATATACAACCGGAACTTTTACAACGCAAGATTTTTACCGTAATTATCACTGAAAAAGGCTCTTTTTCTTTATTTTACCGCCACTTTGCAGTTCAAGGAGGGATGTATGCAGATGTTTGACATGGATGTTTTGCGGGGTTACGCTTTTTTTGCAGGAGCTCACGCCGCGCCCTTGTCACGGCTTGGCGTTTGTTTTTTTGAGCAGGCAGTCTGCGGGCGGGTTGAATGGATGCGGTTCGGGGTGAGGTTTGCAGTCTGCGGGCGGTTTGAGTGGATATTTTGCGGGGTTACGCTTGGGGAGGCAAACCCCACACGGTGAGGTTTGCCTCCCCAAACCCCACCTTTTCCGCTTGCGGCGGATGTGGGGAGACTTTCAAACCGCTTGGCTTGAGGGTGCGTGACTCTCCTATGGCGTGGAGACGTCAGTATCAGTACAATTTACATTCGCCTTTACAACCGGGGGGTGTAAAGGCTCTCCTGCTCGTCCTCCGCTCATCGGCGGCGCTTGCGCTTGCCGCTGTTGCTCCCCTTTGCGTCGCACAGTTCATTCGCATGCGGACTGCGCGCTCGCCCACGGAGGGGCTCGCAACCGGTCTGCAAATCAACCGTTTGCAGGCTGCTCACCCCACTCCGAACCGCATCCATTCAAAACGTTTGCAGACTGCAAGCCCTGATTAAGCCCCAGCGAAGCGAAGGGCGAGACAACAAAGGTGCCAACCGGCACCGAGGGGGCTCCGGGGGAAACTTCCCCCGGATGCGGCAACCGTGGCGCAATACCAGTGCCTCTTTCGCCCCAAAAGGCGGAAGAGGCCGCAGAATTGCGCCACTTGAGTCGACCGAGGCACACGCCATAAAGCGCGGACACACCAAGAGCAAAATCCCGCTTTGGCGGGCGCGGGGTGCAGGGGCGGCGTGAGCCCCTGCAAAAAAAGCGTAACCACGCAAAATATCCACTCAAACCGTCCGCAGACTGCTCACCTAAACCCCGCTTGCCTCCACTCACCCCGCCCGCAGACTGCCCACAACCACAGACGGCGAGTTGCCTGCAAGCAATTGATATGCGGCTTACCGCATAAAAAGCCAGAGGGTTTTGCCGCAGGTCAAATTCAGGGTGATGCAGGGGGCTTTGCCGATGACTTTGCCGCTTTCGGCGTCGATCACTTCGCTGACGCCGGGGGGCGTATGGAATTCATATTCGTCATCAAACAGGGCATGTATGGAGACGAAATTACCGTTCATCACGATATTGTGGCCCGGTTTGCCGGTGCGGTATGCTCCGGCGGATTTCGCCACGGAATTCAGCAGAGTCGGCGTAATTCCGTACGGTGTGGTCAGCAGCAGGGAGTTCCAATCGCCCATATTCCGGAATCCGGCGGCAGGTTTGCCGGTACTGTCTTCGGCAACGATTTCCGCAGGTTTCAAATTCAGCGGATAAAAGATTTGGAAAGGCGATCCCCAGATGCCGTCCAGACCGAAAGGCATTTGCAGAGCCAGATTCATGTCGCCGTAACTCATGACTTCCCGCCGTCCCTGATTCAGCGGATGACCGGGGACGGAATAAACGCTCTGGCGGGCGAATTTTTCATCAGTACTCACTTCAAAACCGGTAAGTTTGCGGATATTGGCACTGTTTTTGCTTTTTTCATCAAGATAACCGGCGGAGTAGATCCAGATCAACGTTCTGCCCCGGTTTTTCAGCAGCCGGTCGATTTCGGCACGCTGTTGAGTGGTGATGAGAGCGTTGTGCAGAAAAACGTAAACTTTGTAATCCTGCAATTCTTTATTATTGAGAATATCTTTTAAATACGCCCGGTCGAACGGCACTCCGGCAGCTTCGATGCGTGCCAGCAGACCGTTGCCGTTACCGTTGGCATTGGGGTTGCCGTAAGCGGCATAGGGATATGCTTCGATCACATGATCGCTGGTTTCGTCTGCCACGAAACAGACATCCGGACGGAACGGGCGGTAGGGCATGGCGCGCATGGTGCGGTATAATTCCTGCACCTGTTTGATCTCTGCCATGATTTCCGGCGCATCGAAAAAGCGGCCGTTCTGGTACGCCAGAGAGAAGTACCACCAGCCGAGGCGGTTGGCGATGGAAACTGCGGTGGTTTTGCGATGGGAGTGTTTCCACGTTTCCGGATCGTTGCCGGGATTCATCCAGCGATCCTGCATTTCGGAAGAGATTTTTGCCCGCCAGGAGCGCAAATCAAGTTCATTTATCCACATTTTGTTATTCAAACGGTAGGTCTGTTCCGGGTGTGCCGAATAGGGATAGCGGATATTGCGCTGCGGATAGCTCTGCGGGGTCGCCAGAATATCCAGTGACGGAGTCATATCCAAACCGGCGGACTGAAACGCATCCGGGATCGCATAAGCCATCGTAAGTACCCGTTTACCGGCACTGTCTTTGACACTTTTGGCGAAAAATTCCCGCAACACCCAGCCTTCACGGTTCTGGAAACGGCGGTAATCCTGCACCACTCCGGGGCCGTGGAAAGGCACGTCCGAGGGTATCGTGGAGCGCAGCACCGGAATTTTCACCGCTTCAAAAGCGGGATAAGAACTCTGCCAGAGTTTATTCATCGCTTCCACGCTGTGATATCGGTCGCGCAAATACTGGTGAAATGCCCGGTATGCGACCGGGGAGTGGTCGTCTTTGCGGTATTGGAATTGACCGTCATCGCCGCCGCCGAGCATGAAACCGACCACGGTTTTGCCGTATGGACGGCTCATGATATAGCGCACCACATCCCCGATGATCCGGCGGTAATCGTTGCGCCATTTGAGCGAAGAATAGCTGGGCCAGTAGCCGACTTTTTCGGGGAATTTCTCGTTTTCGGCGTTATTGCTGAAAAATTTGAGGTGGCAGTTATTGCCCAGACCGCGCAAACCGTCTTTATTCTGCCAGATCTCATCCCAGTTTTCTCTGCCCCAGCCGATGTACGGCTCGTAAATCGAAAAAACGACCACATAATTGCCGTGGGGATTGCGGCGCAGCGAACGGGCGAAAATCTCATCAATTTTCCGGTAATCGTATTTGCCGATACCGAGTACGATGTCACTTTTTTTCAGATTGTGGCACAGCGGCACCGGGATCATGGAAATCGGCACTCCGGCGGCGGTAAAATCGGCATCCCGGAACATGTGATGGTAAGTTTTTCCCTCATTTTTATACAAGACCGGATTGACAACTTCACCGTTGAGGATAAACTGCACGTCGCCGCGGGCATCTTTTTGCAGATAACATTCGCTGTTTTGCCGCTTTTGCAGGATCGCCGCCAGTTCCGCATCGCTGACCAGATCTTTGGGATCAGGGGTATTGGTGACCCGGCGGATTTTTTCCACGGGGTCAAGCACCAGATCACGGATGGTGATTTCGGCAGGATCACCGATGATCAGCATTGCCGGATAATAAGTGTGGGTGGTCGTGGCGACCAGACTGCAAATGCGGTCAGCCCAGGAATTTCCGGCAGTATTGACCAGCAGGGAGTCGGTGGAGTGGAGCAGCGCCCCGGACGGATGCATATTCGCCGGAGCAGTTGCCGACGGCACCAGCCGGTGAAAAAAAAGTGTCCCGCCGGAATTGCGTTTGCTCTGATATTCGCTGCGCAAAAACCATCTGCCCGGAGCCAGTTTCACGCCTTTTTTCAGCCGGAGTTCCAGTATACCTTCGGCGTTGGTTTTGGAAATTTTCAAAGTCCCGTCGCCGAGTTCGGTGATACCGCCCAGCGCTTTATCGTGGCGGATGACCTCCCACGCCCCGGCGGTCGCCGGAAGTTTGACCGGCTTGGAAATACTGGTGTATTCGGCAAAAACGGAACGGAGCCGGAATTTGATATGTTTATCTTTTTTCACCGGGCGGGCGTAATAAATGATATAAATTGAACGCAGCGGAAAGGTGATTTTGCCGTCAAATTTTTTGCCGTAATTGTAAGGCACGAAGTCGGCAAGCTGAAATGTCCGGCTCAAGCCGTTGACCGTGGACGGCACTTGAATATTTTGTTTTTGGGGGTTGCAGAAACGTTCACCTTGTGCATCAATGACTTGCAGCCAGTAAAAGCCTTTTTGCATTTCAAAAGTTTTGAAGTCGAGCGAAATGGATTTGATTTCGCCTTTGGGGGGCGTCCAGATCAATTCCGCCCAGCGGTCGCAGGACATGGTGACATCATAGCCGCCTTTGCCGTCCGCAGCCGGCACGGCACTGGAGCGCATCGTGCGGAAATCTTTGGCATCCTGCGGCAGGATATTGTAGAGATCATCGTAAACAGCTTCGGCTTTATCAAGCTGAAATTGGATGCTTTTGTCTTTCTGCACCGGACGGGCGTAATAGACGAGATAGACCGAGCGCAGCGGAAAGGTGATTTTGCCGTCAAATTTTTTGCCGTAATAATGAGGAACAAAAGTGCCGAGATCAAATTTTCCGGTAATGCCGTTGACCGTGGACGGCACCTGAATATTTTGGGCTTCGGGATTGCAGAAGCGTTCGCCCTGCGCATCGATCACCAGCACCCAGAAAAAGCCTTTTTGTACCGAAGTGGTCTTCAAAGAGAAATTCAATTTTTTGATCACTCCCGGCGGCGGCGTCCAAATCAATTCCGCCCAGCGGTCGCAGGACATATTGACCGTATACCCGCCATTGGGGGCGGCAGCGGCGCTGGAACGCATGAACTTGAAACCGCCGACCGAGCCCGGCAGAATATTGATGACATTATCAGCCGCAGACACGGCACACAGCGCCGCCAGTATGACAACCGGCAAAAAAAGTTTTTTCATAATGACCTCCCTGAAATCAACAGATATAAAATACCGCGTAAATAGAGTATATCACAAAAATAATCATTCTGCAACTTTTTTCTGCATAAAAATATCAGGATTCTGCTCTTTTTTATGCGATAAACCAGTTTTACAGATAAGCTCTCTGCACAAAAAAACGCCCGGAGGGTTGCTCCGGGCGGTGGGGTTGGTGATTCTTATTTGGTGATGGCGATGATGTATTTACCATCTTTATCATCATCACTGCGGATCAGAGTGTAATCTCCGATCGCCATCACGTTGCCGTCCCAAGTACCGAAAGTACCGTTGACGGCGAATTTCGCATAATCGAAATCGTCAAGCGACAACCCGGAAATAACATCCCAGCCGGATTCTGCGGCAGTGATCTCAAACGTCGTGAAGCCGTCAGTTTCACCGTTTTCAAGGCGGTTGCCGAGGTAGAAAGCGTCGTTCGCCGTGAGCTTGCAATTTTCGCTGATGACGAATTTGTCCACATAGTCGATCAAATCGGCGGTCAGGTCGGAAAGGACGTTGACCACGGTATTTGTGGCGTTGTCCACCCCGGCACTGCTGACGCCGGAAAGACGTTTCATGCCACTCGAACTGCTGTAATTCAGCGTAACGGTGTCGGAAACACTGCTGTATCCGTAACGGCCACTCATAAAGACCGTATTGACCAGAGCGCTGTTTTCGATCGTGATGGTGGTGGCGCCGACAGTGGTGGTGCCGTCAGCGTTGGCACCGCCGCCGTAGAGGTAATCGACCGTGCCGCCGGAAATAATGACGGTTGAAGTGCCGACGGAACTGACCGCGCCTTTTTCCGCCCAGCCGCCCGCATAAATGCGGCTGTGACTGCCGTCAGTGACAGTGATATTGACTTCGGTAACGCTGGCGTTACCGTTCTGGCGGGCATGCACGCCGCCAAACAGGTTACTGCCGACCGTACCGCCGGTCAGGTTGACGTTGACTTCACTGACCGTCATCTGCGCATCAGCGGCAGCTCCCGAATCTCCTGCGTTACCATAAAGGTAGCCGCCCGCATAAACTTTGCCTGCGATATCGGCAAGATCACTGATATTCAGCTCGACATTACCGATGACGGCGTTGCCGACTTCAGCGAACTTCGCATAAGCGCCGCCGACCAGAGCGTTGGAGATCGCTCCGCCTTTGATGGTGGTGAGCAGATTATCTGCCGCCGTGGTATTATTGGAGATGAAATTTTCAGCCGTACCGGAAGTAATCAGGTTGTTCGCCGTACCGGTGACGGTTTTTTCATCTTCCAGAGCAATCTCTGCCATTTTGGAAAGAATGAGTTTGTTGTCACTGACTTTGAGCATCAACTCTTTGTCATCAAGTTTGTATGCGCCGATCGCCGTAACTCCGGTGGCGACCGTAACATCACTGCCGTCATACAATGTGCTGTTGACGGTGACCGTGGCATTGCTCAAATCCAGACCGTTGAGGTCAACGCCCTGTCCGATGGTGAAATTCGCACCGTCAGCAACGGTGTAAGTGCCATCGCCCAACAGCGACGCATTGAGCGTGATATTGCCGCTGAAAGTCACCGTGGAAAGGTTGTAAATCGTATCGCTGGCGGTCATAAAGGCGGAGTTTTCGATTAACAATCCTTTAGTATGTTTGTTATAAATCGCACCGCCGTTGCCGGTGGCGGTATTATTGGTAAAGACCGCATCCGAAACCACACAGATAAGATCGCCGTTGTAACCTTCGGCAAAATAAAGCGCACCGCCATTAACAGCCTTGTTGCCGGTGAAATCTACCGCCGAGAAGGTCGCTCCGCCGTACAATGCCAAAAATGCCCCGCCGTCATTTTTGGCGGCATTGTCGGTAAAAGTATTGCGTCCGGCAGTACCGTCTACAATCAAGCCGTTGCCGAGGTAGTTATAGATCGCTCCGCCGGAAATGCCTGCCGTATTACCGACGAAAGAGACTCCGGACATTTTTCTGACCGTGGTATCATTCTGCCGCACAAACAGCGCACCGCCGTGTCCACTGGAACGGTTGTTATTGAACTCACAGCCGGTGATATAGAAATCACCCATGAGATGAGCTGCGCCGCCGTGGTCAGCACTGTAATTGCCGGTAAACACACAGTCATTCAACGTAACGGTCGTCTCTTTGGCATCCGCCATAACTGTTCCGGTGGAGATCGCACCGCCGCCCATCCAGCCGTTAACGCAATGAGTACCGGTATTATTGGCGAACAACACTCCGGTGGCAGTAAGCGTGCTTGTGGTGCCGGCAAGCTGAATAAAAGCACCTGCCTCGCCGGTATTATTGGCAACCGTACCGCCGGAAACCACATAATCCACCGCTTTACCGGCACCATTGGTATCAACTCCGCCGGAAATGATGTCGCCGTCGTTCATCGTCACGGTCACGGTATCGCCGTTTTTGGCATCTTTCAGCACAGCAGCCATCGTGTAATAAGTTTTTTCCGAACCGGAAAGGGCGATGATATGCACGCCCGGATCGGCAGTCGTGCAGGTCAGCGTGCCGTCATTCAGCGCCCAGGTGAATTTATCACCGTAATAGCGGGAATTGACCGTGCCGACTTTGGTCACGCCGGTGGCAACAGTAATGGTTTCACCGGGAATGAAATAGGCATTGTCGATGGTAATGGTAACAGCACTCAAATCCTGTCCGGCAAAATTCACCGCCGCACTGCCACCGAAAGTCATGGCGTTTTTACCGCTGAAAGTCAATCCGGCGATGTCGATTCCGACTGTATTACCGAAAACCATTTCACTGTCGGTGACATTAACAGTTCCGCTGCCGGTAATGGAGGCGTTGAAGAAATTTTTCCCGGTTATTTTTAATAATCCATTAGTAACAATGGTATCAGTTTCAGTGAGGAGGTAAATGCCGCCATTAATTTCAACACCGTTTACATTTGCCGAAGCATCATTGAAAATAGCACCGCCGCCGTTTGCGGCAGTATTGCCCTGGAATTTAATATCCGACAACAAAATTTTGCCCGATGCCCTCGAACTGAAAAAAAGCGCACCACCTTTATTATTGGCACTGTTGCGGATAAATTCCGATCCGGAAACTGTAATATCTCCCAGATACAACTGTACTGCACCGCCGCCGCCATAGCTATTATTGATAGTAGTAGCAACGTTTTCAGTAAAGGTACTGTTGGTTATCACCAAACCACCGGACAAAAAGTTGCAGATCGCCCCGCCGAATCCGGCAGTGTTGCCGGTAAAAGATGAATTTTTTATTGTTTTCGCAACTGCGGAACTGGTGCGGATGAAAACAGCTCCTCCGGCAGATGATTTGGCAAAGTTTTTATTAAACTGACAACCGTCAACGGTAATGTCATCCATGCTCTGGATCGCACCACCATTCTCGGCAGAATAATTGTTGGAAAAAATACATTTCTTAAAAAACATTGCCCGCGGACCGACTGAACCCAGGTACGCAGTACCGCCGCTGACCGCACCACCACCAAGCCATGCGCCATTGTTGTTGGTGATTTTTCCGGTATTGCCGTCAAACAGGACGTTTTCAGCAGTAAAAGATGCCGTCAAACCGGAAAGCGCAACAAATCCGCCCGCTATGCCGGTATTGCCGGAAACAGTACCGCCGGTAACAACATAACTCACGCCCAGATCTTTACCATTGGCATCCACGCCGCCGGACAGAATGTCACCATCAGTCATGGTGATATTGATCACATCACCGGTTTGCGCTTTGCTCAACACCGCGTCCATGGTCGTGTAAACATCACCGGCACCATTGATTTTGATCTCAATACTCATTTTTCACCTCGTTATATATAATTTTGGTACTCTTTTATTACATTTGTTATGAAAAAACTCACCGACGGTGGCGCATTGCGGGTAATCTCTTGGCAAATCTGCGGACATCGGCTCGTCGAGTACGATAGTACACTTCCTCGCCGCCGCCTTGATTTACCGGCGACCTTACCACACACTGCATCCACCGTGAGGATCAAACCGTTATTGGACGGATAATAACTCCTCTATGCAAGTTTCACAAAATTCAAGCTATCATTTATAATTTAGCACCAAATTATTATTTGTCAAGTTTTTGCAATACAAACATTTACATTTCACTGCAACAGTTGTATCACTTGTCCCTTTCCAGCATAAAACCGTATGTCCAGCCCGCTT
>SUVU01000066.1 GCA_015061865.1 Lentisphaerota bacterium | reverse complement strand
CCGGCACTGATCTGGTGGTGAAAGATGTGGCAGCCGCTATTTCCAGCGGTGATGTCCAGACCAGTTACACCGGTAACGGCTTGACTGTAATGGATGGCGGCGCAGTCGGTACGCTTTTTGCGACCAAAGGCGATGAAAGCGAGATCGCCACCAAAATTTCCGGCGGCAAAGTTGAGCAAAATCTCGTCGGCGGTGCGTATGTTGCTGCGGGCAATACTGCGGAAGTTGATAAAGTTGAGTTGCTCATCGACGGCACTGCCGAAGTTGCGGCAAAAGTTTACGCCGGCGGTTACCTCTATGGTAACGCAGGAGATGCGGAAGCTGCCGCTGAAGCGCAGATGACGGTTGATCTGGTCAATATCACCCTTGACGGCGGTGCGGTTTCGACCAATATGTATGGTGGCGCACATGCCCGCCAGAACGGTAACGCTAAAGTTGACACCGTCAACATCACCGTCACCGACGGCAGTCACGGCCGGATTTACGCGGGCGGCTGGGCGGAAAAAGGCGCGGTCAGTTCCGTCGGCACTTCAACCGTCATTATTTCCGGCGGCACGGTCGATTACCTCTACGGCGCAGGTGCGAACGCCGACGGTAAAACCTATGTCGACACCACGAACATCACCGTTTCTGATGCGGCGGTGGTCAACACGATCTTTATGGGCGGCAGATATGGTTACAGCTGGGTCGATTATGTGAACCTGACCTTTGCCGGTGAAAATAAAGAATTGACCCGTCTTTCCGGGGTCAGCAGTGCCGGTATGGACTATGCCAAAGCGACTGTGGTCGAATTGGAAACCAACGTCACCGCCGATTTGATCGACTATGTGGATAAATTCGTTATCAACGAGGGTTGCATGCTCACGGCGAAAGACGAGTTTTACCTCGGCGATCGCAACAATGAAACCGGCGCAACTGAAGATTTCACGACGTTTGACTTCATCGCTGAAGGCGAAGCCAACTGGACGGCAGTCGCCGGTATTGACGACTTCACCAACGCCAAATTCGCCGTCAACGGCAGTGAAGCGCAACTCTGGAACGGCACCGCCGCGATCGAAATCGGCGGTTACGAGTTGACCTACGATGCCAAAGACAAAACCATCAAACTGGCGCAGATCACGGCGTAAAACTCAACCAAACCAAACGCCCGGAGCAACCCTCCGGGCGTTTTTTATGGATGCAAAGCGTACTGGGAATACCGGGAGTTATTACGCAAAGCCGGAGTTCCAGTTTGCAGTCTGCAAGCGGTTGATTTGCAGACCGGTTGCGAGCCCCTCCGTGGGCGAGCGCGCAGTCCGCATGCGAATGAACTGTGCGACGCAAAGCGGAGCAACAGCGGCAAGCGCAAGCGCCGCCGATGAGCGGAGGACGAGCAGGAGAGCCTTTACAACCCCCGGTTGTAAAGGCGAATGTAAATTGTACTGATACTGACGTAACCACGCCATAGCAGAGTCACGCCCCCTCAAGCCAAGCGGTTTGAAAGTCTCCTAACATCCGCAGCAGGCGGAAAAGGTGGGGTTTGGGGAGGAAAACCTCACCGTGTGGGGTTTCCCTCCCCAAGCGTAACCACGCTAAATATCAAAATCAACCGTCCGCAGACTGCAAACCTCACCCCATCCGCACTCACCCTGCCCGCAGACTGCACACCGGGCGGCGGTTAAAAACTGTCGCTTTCACGCACCAGACCGCGGTAGAGTTTAAAAATGTCCTGTTCGTGGACGAAGCCCATGAATTTGCCGTCTTTGCCATTCACCGGCAATACGTCAGTGCGGAATCTTTCCAATGCGTTCATCGCCCGGGAAAGATCGTCATCGTCTGCCAGAATGGTGCGGGGTTTTTCCATCAGGTCAAAGACCAGCAAAGAGGCGGTGATCGGGTCAAAAAGCACCGGTTTGAGCTGTTCAAGTTTGACCACGCCCAATAATTTGCCCTCCTCATCCAGCACCGGGAAGTTTTCACAGCCGGGGGCATTGGTGACGATTTCCCGCATTTTGGTGGTAGTCCAAGTCGGCTGCAATGCGGCGAATTCGGTGTTGACACAAACCCGCACCGAGAGCGTTTGGAGCATGGAGAGGTCACTGTCGTCGCTGAGCAAGCCGGTTTCGACCAGCGCTTTGCGGTAGATGGATTGCGGTTCGAAGTGGCGCGCCACCGCCCAGGAGAGGGAAGAGACGATCATCAGCGGCACCAGCAAATTATAACTGTAAGTGACTTCGGCGATCAGAAACACCCCGGTCAACGGCGCCCGCAGTACGGCAGAAAAAACTCCGCACATGCCGACCACCACGAAATTCGGCTCCTGCAAATCAATGATGCCGCTTAAATTGACCAGCCGGGCAAAGGCGAATCCGGTAAACGCCCCCACCATCATCGTCGGCGCAAAAATTCCGCCGTCACCGCCGG
The DNA here is from genome assembly GCA_015061865.1 of Lentisphaerota bacterium. Classification (GTDB taxonomy): domain Bacteria; phylum Verrucomicrobiota; class Lentisphaeria; order Victivallales; family Victivallaceae; genus UBA1784. The sequence goes on along the minus strand of SUVU01000066.1, from coordinate 10,730 downwards.
AATCGACCGTCAGCGCCGAAATCATGCCTTTCAACAGGATCACCACCGTTATCAACAGCGCCAGCAGTGCGGTCGGCGGCAGACCTTTTAAAAACATTGCCGAATCGCTTAAGAGCTCTGTTTTGCCGTCAAAAAGCGCTTTGATAAAGCCGTAGCCCTGACCGCGCAGGATCGGAAACAGTGCCAGGATCAGCCCCACAATAATGCCGCCGCCGCACAATTTCCGGTAGGGGGTGGTCAATTTCTGTTTCAGCAGCGCCCCGACCCGGTAAACGCTCCGGACCAGCACCACGCCGACAAATGCACAGACGATGCCGCAGATAAAATAAAACGGGATCGCATCGCTCCGCCAGTTTTCATTGAGGACAAATAACACCTGCTCCTGCGGAAAAAACGTCTGGCTGACCACCATTGCCACAGCGCTGGCGATCAATATCGGCACCAGCGCCCCGACACTGAATTGGGGCAGCAGGACTTCCACGGCAAAAAGCACGCCGCCGATGGGACTGCCGAAAATCGCTGAAATCGCCGCCGCCGCACCACAGCCGATGAGCAGCATCCGGCTGCGCCGGTCAAAGTTGAAAAAACCGGAAGTATTCGCCCCGATCGCCGCTCCGGTCAATACGCTTGGGGCTTCCAGACCCGCCGAGCCGCCGCAGCCGACCGAGAGCGCACTGGAGATCAGGTGGCTGAATGTTTCCCGGAACGGAATTCTGGTTTTGCGCCGGTGCAATGCGAGGATCAGCGGACTTAAACTTTTGGCATAGCGCACGCCGCCGAGCAGCCGCTGGCTAAAAAACGACAGTACCAGCCCCAGCACCGGCAGGGCAACAAATGCCGCCACCAGATACGGATTGGAACTTTCTCCCAGAAATTTGGCAAAAATTTCCAATTTATGCACCGCAAAATGCAGTGCCGCCGCCGCCAGTGCCGCCGCCAGACCGATAAGCATGGCGACCGGGACGAGCCGGGAGCGTTCGCTCCACCGCCGCCGCCACAATTTATCCAGGCGGGAAACCGATTTCCGCCGCAGGCGCAATAAATATTTGCCCATTGTTTATTCTCTGCTTACGTTAGGATCGAACCGTTATTTGGCAGATACATTTCTGTCGCAATCAACAACTTTTCTATGCAAGTTCCACAAAATTAAAGACATTACCAAATGGTTGCTTCAAATTTTGCAGGAGCATAATATACTCCTTAAAAAGAGATTTTTCAACATGGATTGTATTTTACGTTTGCAATGCTATATTATTCAGCAGAAAACGATTGCACATTTTACTGTTGAAAGGATAAATCATGGACTTTCTCGACATTATGCGGCAGCGCAAAAGCTGCCGTGCCTACCAGCCCGGTAAAACCATTCCCCGGGAAACTTTGCTGAAAATCGTGGAAGCCGGACGGCTTTCGCCCAGCGGCTGCAATTCCCAGCCGTGGAAATTCATCGTCGTGGATTCCCCTGAAGCCAAAGCCAAACTCTGCGATGCCCTCGTCGTGGACGGCGGTGCGACCGGGGCGCCGTGGCGCGGGGATGTTTCCGCATTCATCATCTTTGTCGAACAGCCCGCCAAAGTCATGCCGGTCGTCGTCAACCACTACCGCGATACCCAGCGTTTCGCCCAGGGGGACATCGGGGCGGCGTGTATGAATATGTGCCATGAGGCATTCTCTCTGAATCTGGGCAGCTGTATCATCGGCATGAACGATCAGGCGAAACTGGAGGAGTATTTCGGTATCCCGCAGGGCCACGAAGCCCGGCTCGTCCTCGCACTCGGCTATCCGGTGGATGCTTCGCCGGTCGATAAAATCCGCAAGCCGCTGGATGAAATCTGCAGTTTCAATTACTGGAAATAACCGTAAAGGTGCCGGCATGAAAAAATTTTTGCTGTCCGGAATCCTGCTGCTGATATTTTTTACCGGCTGCGGTAAAAATGATGTTGCACCGTGTCAGAAGCCCATCAACTTTCATGCGGTTGCCGAATCACCCGGAGAGCCGGATTGTACGGTATATCCGGACCCTTATCCGGATGGCGGGAAACATCTGGTGAAAAACAGACCGGAATTGTCGGTGTACAAAGTGAAAGATGCCAGCGCATACTGCAATGAATTCGGACAAAATATGGTGCGGATCACGCTTTTTCCGGATGATGCCGAAAAGTTTTCCGAATTTACCGGAAGACACGTCGGCAGACAAATCGCCATCATCATTGACGGCAAACTTTTTTGCGCTCCGCGTGTCATGGAACGCATCAACAGCGACAATATTGAAATATCAGGCAATTTTTCCAAAGCAGAAGCCGAATTGCTTGCCGGGAAACTTTATCCGGAAAAACGAAAGAATATTTTTTCATGGATGCAATAGCGATCATTGATTACTTTTATCCGGTCGGGACTCCGGCGCGGGAAGTATTGCTGAAACACAGTACACAGGTGCGCTCCAAAGCTCTGGAAATTCTGGATGCGTCCGGCATTTCCGGGCTTGACCGGGAGGTGGTCGGCAACGGGGCCATGCTTCACGATCTGGGGATCAGCAGTTGCCACGCCCCGGATATCGGCTGTTTCGGCAGTGCGCCTTATCTGACTCACGGCATTGCCGGGGCGGCGATGCTCCGGCAATACGGCAAAACGCACGGCATCGATCTGGAAATCTACTGCCGCATTTGCGAACGGCACACCGGCACGGGCTTGACCGCCGCCGAGATCCGCGAGCGTGAACTGCCGCTGCCCTGCCGGGATCTGCTGCCGGAAACCATGGAGGAAAAACTCATCTGCCTCGCCGATAAATTTTTTTCCAAATCCGGAGACTTCGCCGAAAAACCGTTACAAAAAATCCGCACTTCCACCGCCAGATTCGGCAGTGAAAATGCGGCACGTCTGGAAGCGCTGCTCGCGCTGTTCAAACTCAATTCGTAAGGGCTGTTACCATATCCGTAATCAACTTGCGGTATCCTTGTATGTAGGTGGTATCCTGCCCGCATGTACTGATAAAATCAGGATATTTTTTCTGCATCAACATCATGGCTTCGACCATGAATTTCTGTAAATCATCCCCGTTGGTCGTCTGCATTGCCCGGTTATTCAAAGCAATGATTGCCGGATCGCTCTGACATTTGATCCACTCATCCAGCACATTATGCTTTTTCAATACCGGAAGCATCGTGTCGTGAATAAATTTGTCCACCAGCGGTTCGAGCCGCTGCCGCTTGGCTGCGGGAAGCTCCTGACCGCCGCTGCTGATTTTTATTCCGTGGCAGAAGCCGTCGATAAGACATTTTTTGTAATAGCTGACCGCTTTATCCAAACCGGACTGACCGGCAAACGCCGACAGCGGCAGCACGGCTCCGATGACGAAAACTGCCGCCATTACGACACTTTTGAAAAAACTTTTGCTCATAGTTAAATATCCTGTTTTATTATTATTGTCTCATTTGTTGTGATAAAATCTAACCGTCGGTGGCGCATCGCGGGCACTTTCGCGCCTTGCTTCTGCGCCGGTACGGTCGAGTACGGTAGTACACTCCCGCACCGTACTCGGCGCAAAACACGACATTGCCGCACGCTGCATCCACCGGGTGCAATCAAATCGTTTTATGTTTTTGATAAATCATAATGTAAGTGATATATTCTATGTGTCGCCATAAAATGTGTTCATTCGCTCTTGTATGTATGTTTCACAAAATTTGGGACATTACCGTTTTATTTGGGTCGTGAAAAAACCAAATTATTTTTTCGCCGGGATATTGACGGCAGAGCGCAGATCATTCAGAAGTTTTTCAAATCCAGTCTGATATTCCGGGTCGGCAAAGACGGTGTTGATCAGCACCGGATATTTTTCATTCATCAATTTGATGATCGCTTCCACGGTCTGGCGCAACTCTTTTTCGTCATTTTTTTTCAAAGTTTCAGCGTGCAGGGCGCGCAATTCCGGATCGTTGATGCTTTTGAGCCATGTTTCTGCCAGTTGGTGTTTTTTCAGTATCGGCAATACGGTGTTTTTGATAAAGCCGGATGAAAGCAGGGCGATCTGCTGTTTCTGCGCCGGAGTGACTTTGACTCCGTGCAGCCGCAATCCGACACAGAAGCCCTCGACCTGTGTGCGCTGATAATATTTGACGGCAGTCTCCAGTTGTTTCTGATCCACGTCAGCAAACGCACTGCCGGCAGTCAGCAGCATCCCGCACAACAACAACGCAAATTTTTTCATTTTCCCAGTCTCCTTTTTTTAGGGTTGCAGTATAAAAGTGCAACGATGATTTCTGTTCTGACAGATAAAATAACATGCTTTGGGCAAATATGCAAATTTTTGCCTCCTGAAAATAACTTTACCGGATTTTTTACGGGTTTTTCCAAACGATACCGGGTAATAAAGTTGAAAAGTTGAGCATATCATGCTATTATAATGCTTTGAAATGACAGTCCGGTTTTTATTCCGCCGTAACTTGCGGGTGCGACGCTGCTATGGTGTGGATGCGTCAGTTTCAAATAAAATCGGAAATTTTTACCGGAAAGTAATCAGTGAGGACCAAAATGCAGAATGATATTGTGATCAAATTACCCGGCGGCGAAGTGCTGTTTACTCCACGCTCCGGCGGCATGCCGGAAAAGATCACGGTGCGGGAATTTGACCGTGAAACCGTCATTGCCAGCGGAGTGAAACTCTCTCTTGCCATCCGTGACCGGGGAGTGGTTTATCCGGCGGCAGGCAAATTTGAACCGCTGCGTTTCACCACCGGCAACGGTGCGGAAGCCGTGGAATTCACCGACATGCTCTGGCAGGATGAAAACGGCGATCCCGTGCCGGAACTGCATCTGGGACTGCGTTATGAATTTTTCCCGGACGGGGTGGTGTTCTGTTCGGCGATATTCCATGCGGAAACGGCACATCCGGCGGCGTGTAAAGATTTCAAACTCACCTTTTCTCTGGATTTCTCCTCGTTTGACGATTGCCGTTTTGCGATGTATCCCCGGCTGGGCAGCGGCGGGGCGGTGGATATCCAGCGCATTGCGGCACAGCGATTTGTGCCGGCGGGCAAAGATATTGAGTGTCCGGGCAATCTGCCGATCGAGTATTCATTCAATCTTTTCCGCAAAAACGGCCCGGCGCTTTATGCTGAAGTTTTTCTGGAATCAGGTGCGGTGCTGGACGGCGGCAATGCTCAGGGCAGCGGCAGTATCCGCTGGCAGAACGGTTCTCCGGTGCTGGAATGGAACTTCCAGACCGCAGAAACGACCAAAAATCACCGCCCCCTGCAGTGGCGCAACCGCTGGGGCTGGAAATTCGCAGCCCCGGCAACCAAACGCAAACTGCCGCCGCAGCACTGCTATCAGTTTATTGACAACTATCGCCATTATCCGACTGCGGATGAACTGGAAACGATTGCCCGCTCCGGCTGTACCATGCTGATCCTCCACTCCAACTGGCGGCGGGATGCCGCCAACGGTTCGGTGCCGTATGATTGGGAAAAATTCTGCATGGTCAGAGATATGGCGGCAAAACACGGCATTTCACTGCTGCTGTATATGCGCGGCAGTGAAAAAGAGATCGTGGAAAACTCCGGCGACTGGTTCCGCCGTTTGCTTGATCCGGAGCGTGACGGGCTTTATATGGATTACGCCGGGCCGATGAGCCGCCAGACTCCGCCGGAGGAGTTCGCCTGCGGCGGTACGGTGCTGTATTATCAGCATTACCTGACCCAGAAACATATCCGGGAGAATCTGGGGGAAAACGGCTTGCTTATCGGTCATACCGGGGCGTGGTTCAGCAATTGTGCGATAAATTTTGCCGATGCCTATATTTCCGGCGAGGGCGAACGCGGTCAGCTGCTCTCCGGCAGATGTGCATTTGAATACTTTACGATGGCAGCGGCGGCGCCGGGTTCGCTGTGGAGCGCCGCATTTCCGGAATACGCCACGACGGCGATGATCCCGTTTATCGCCTCCGCCGGACAGTTTCCGCACTCTCCGCTGGGCATGCAGTTCGCCTCGTCCAGTTTGCTGCATCCCCCCGAACCGGGGATCAATGATGCGGTATTCAGACCGTTGTGGCGGATGTGGAGATTATTCAGTTTTGAGCGCAATGTGACCGTGTATAATGATTACAACTGCTGCGGTATTTTCGGCGGGACAGAGAATATCGGTCACTACCTGATGATCTCTGCCGACGGCAAACAGGCACTGCTGGTGCTGTCGGATTTCGGCGGCAGGGGAAATATCTCTGTCGATTGGGAGCGTGCCGGATTTGACCTGACCGGCAAAAAGTGTTTCATGCTCACTCCCGATATGACCGCCCCGGCGGCAGGCGAGATCGCAATGCCTGTTGAATTTACGGCGGATTTCACCGGATATCCGGCGTGCGCTTATTTCATCACGCCCGGAGATTTGCCGGCAGCTTATCTCCAACCTTATCCCGATACCGGGGATTCCGGCAAAAAATATCTCGCCCATGTGGAAAATCAACGGCAATTGCGGCAGGTCGGCGCCACCGCCAAAGCGGTGTTGAGACTGCGTCTGGATGATAAAATCTGCACCGCACTGGAAGACTCCATGGTGATCGACCTCTACGATGAAACCATCGAACTGGGAGTCTGGGAAAATGATGGGTTCCGGGTGCTGGGCATCATCACTCCTGACGGCTTGGTTCCGGCAGATACCCCCGATACCCCGCGGATCATGCCCGGAGACATCACCGCCGATATTGATTTGACCACCCTGCTGAAACCGGGAAAATACCGCTTCGGTGTCAAAAGCAACTACATGGGCGAAGCGTTTTACAACTTCGTCTGCGTCCAGCTGGATACCGACAGCGGCACCAGAGAACTGGAATTCAGCAATCAGCTGGAAGCTGACCGGGCATTCATCAATTGGAATATGGAGCTGGAATAGACAGATCCGGCGGGATTTGACCGTTATCAGGTGATTGACAAATCGTAATGTTTGTGGTATATTCTTGAAGTTGTGATAATCGCAATCAATAACTCTTCAGTGCAAGTTTCACAAAATTTGAGGCAATAACAACTGATAAGGAGGAAAAGTCATGAAACTGGGATTTTTTGAAATTCTTTTGATTGTAATTTTTATTCTGCTGGTTTTTGGCGCTAAACGTATTCCGGAATTGGCTAAAGCTCTGGGCAGAGCCTCTTATGAGTTCAAAAAAGCCAAAGAGGATTTGCGTGCCGAAAGCGAAGGCTTGCTGGAGGAGGCAGAGAAAAACGCCGCCGCCGAAGATAAAAAAGCCGCCGCCGACAACACCGATACTACAGCATAATGAGCTTGAAATTTGGCGGCGGCACCACGCTGATCGAACACTTGAGCGCTTTGCGGCAGACCCTGATACGGTGCATCACCGTCACCGGTCTATTGTTTCCTGCCGGATATTTTGCCAGTGACCACGTTATCCGGCTGCTGGTGCGTCACGCCCTGCCGGAAGCCATGGGCAAACTCTACTTTTTTACGCCGATGGAAGTTTTTATGATCCAGCTGAAACTGGGTTTTGTACTGGCACTGGCAGCGGCGTACCCGTGGAATATGTTCCAATTCTGGAAATTTCTTCTCCCGGCACTCTATGAGAAAGAACGGAAGCTGCTTGGTTTTCTGATCGTGTTTTCCTCTTTGCTCTTTTTCAGCGGAGCTGTATTCTGCGGGGCATTGATTTTGCCGGTATTGATGGATTTTTCCGCCAGTTTTGCCTCCCCGGAACTGATGCCCATGATCGGACTTGCCGATTTCCTCGATCTGGCAGGATGGATGATGCTCGCATTCGGCTTGACATTCCAAATTCCGGTATTGATGATACCGCTGGTCAAACTCGGGGTCATTACCACTGCGAAATTGAAACACCTCCGTCCCTACGTTATGACCGGTATCCTTATCATCGCCGGTATTCTCACCCCGCCGGATATCATCAGCCAATTGATGCTGGCTGTTCCCGCCTGGCTGCTCTTTGAATCCGGTCTGCTTTTAGCAGCAAAATTTGAAAAATAATTGCCTTACTTTGCGGGGTTGTCTTCCCCGGGCGTAACCACGCCAAACATCCATGCCAAACCGTCCGCAGAGTGCTGCTTTTCTTACCTGAATTGAGCGCGCAACTCTTCAAACGTGCCGTTTTCCAATGCGGTACGGATGCGGGCGGCGAGATTGAGGTAGTAGTGCAAATTATGCAGTGTCAGCAATCTCATGCCGAGGATCTCTCCGACATTGAGCAAATGACGGATATATGCCCGGGTGAAGTTTTTACAGGCGTAGCAGCTGCAGCCCTCTTCGATCGGGGTGAAATCCCGGGCGTATTTCGCCGCTTTCAGCGAAATAGTTTCGCCGTTGCCGACGTATGCGCCGCCGTGCCGTCCCAGCCGGGTCGGCAAAACACAGTCAAACATATCCACACCGCGTGCCACGCTTTCGACGATTTGACGCGGCGTGCCGACGCCCATCAGGTAACGCGGTGAAGTTTCCGGCAGATACGGCACTGCCGCATCCACAGCAGTCATCATTTCCGCTTCGGTTTCGCCCACTGAAACGCCGCCGATGGCGTAACCGTCAAATCCGATGCCGGTGATCGCTTCAGCTGAACGCTTACGCAATTCCGGATAAACCGATCCCTGCACGATACCGAAACGCAGCTGTCCGTCATTCAACGGCTGTTCCCGGGACATCCGTTCCCAGCGGGAAGTCATTTCCAGCGAATCCAGCGCCTGTTTGAATGTCGCCGGATACGGGGTACACTCGTCAAACGCCATTACGATATCCGAATCCAGCGTGCGCTGGATCAGCATGGACTCCACCGGCCCCAGAAAAAATCTGCTGCCGTCGATATGCGAAGCAAACTTCACCCCGTCCGGAGTAATTTTACGCAATGATGCCAGACTGAAAACCTGAAATCCGCCGCTGTCGGTCAAAATCGGTTTATCATAGGAAATAAATTTATGCAAACCGCCTGCCGCCGTGATGATTTCCAGCCCCGGCCGCAGAAACAGATGATAAGTATTGCCCAGAATGATTTGCGCCTGCAGCTCATCCAATTCCGCCGGACTGACCGCCTTTACACTGCCTCTGGTGCCGACCGGCATGAATATCGGCGTCTGAATATCTCCCCGCCGGGTGTGCAGTACCCCGCGCCGTGCCGAACCGCAGCGGCATTTTACTTCAAAACAACTCATAATTACTTCACAAACATCGCTTTATACAATTCATCACACTCTGCACCCAAGCCGATCGCCACGGCGATTTCACGGGCAAAATCAAACACCGCCCCCGGCCCTTTGCCGGTAATGATATTGCCATCGGTCAGCGCCGGAACGCTGTCGTATTGCAAGCCGCCGAGTCTTTCGTCAAAACCGGGGTACATCGTAAACTTTTTACCTTCAAGCAGACCCTGTTCCGCCAGAATAAACGGTGCCGCACAAATCGCTGCGATCGCGGCGCCGCGTTCAGCAGTGCGTGCCAGCAGATCTTTCACCTGTTCGTCTGCCGCCAGATTCGCCGCCCCGGGCATGCCGCCGGGCAATACGACCACATCATAATCGCCCATGCACGCTTCACCAAGCGAAGCATCGGTATTGATTTCCACCCCATGCGAACCGGTCGCCCGTTTCCAATTCAACGCCGCCGTGGTGACATTCACTTGCAGCCGGCGCAAAACATCCACCACGCCCAGCGCTTCGATCTCCTCAAAACCATCTGCAAATACCACTAATGCCTGCTTCATGATCACCTCTCCATAATGTTTGATTTACCAATTTTTCACATACTATACTGTTATTAAAGGGGGAAATCAAATTTTTTTGCCGAAATCTTTTAAAATCCCATTTGATTTTTCATCTTTCCGGGCTTATATTATACAAGCACGCAGACCTGTGGTGTAACGGTAGCACAAGTGATTCTGGTTCACTTTGTTGAGGTTCGAATCCTTACAGGTCTGCCATTTTTGTCTTTAAACGCCGTGAGTAATCCCGCAAAAAGCAAGTTCCGGTTTTGCAAATACGATTTGCACACCGGAACTTTTTCTTTTTGCTTTGATCATTTTTGCATCGCAAAAATAGGATTACTCACTATCGGGAGGTTGCCTTCGCTGCGCTCAGGCTCGCTTCGGGCTGCGCCCTCGCGTCGAATCCTTACAGGTCTGCCATTTTCTTTTTATACGGCTGTGGTATGCTCAGGCTCGCTGCGGGCTGCGCCCTCGCGTCGAATCCCAGTATCACCAGCGGATGTGGTGAGGTGAGCAGTCTGCAAGCGGTTGTTTTTGATATTTTGCGGGGTTACGCTTTTTTTGTGGGGGCTCACGCCGCCCCTGCACCCCGCGCCCGCTAAGGCGGGATTTTGCTCTTGGTGTGTCCGCGCTTTATGGCGGGTGGCTCGCTCGACTCGTGTGGCGCAATTCTGCGGCCTCTTCCGCCTTTTATGGCGAAAGAGGCACTGGTATTGCGCCACGGTTGCCGCATCCGGGGGAAGTTTCCCCCGGAGCCCCCTCGCTCCTCAGCTCCGCTTCGTCGCAGCTCCGGTTTGCAGTCTGCGGACGTTTTGAGTGGATGCAAGCGGGGGTGTGAGCAGTCTGCAAGCGGGTTATTTGCAGACCGGTTGCGAGCCTCTTCGAGGCGAGCGCGCAGTCCGCATGCGAATGAACTGTGCGACGCAAAGCGGAGCAACAGCGGCAAGCGCAAGCGCCGCCGATGAGCGCAGGACGAGCAGGAGAGCCTTTACAACCCCCGGTTGTAAAGGCGAATGTAAATTGTACTGAT
>SUVU01000065.1 GCA_015061865.1 Lentisphaerota bacterium | reverse complement strand
GATGTGCTGAATGCCCGTACCGTGATCGCTGTAAAAAATGGAGGTAACTATGGGACTTATGATGTGCGATGGTAAATTTGTCAGCCGGGATGAGGTGGCACTTGTCCCGACTCCCGGCAGTACAGAGAGTTGGAAGCCGGTTCCTCATATGGAGGTGATTGAAGCGGTGACCGATGTGGTCAAGGCACACAACTGGCAGATACTGGATGAAAACTTCGGACTGGCTCGTGAAGGACAGAAGATGTTCGGAGTAATGCGGATCAATAAAACCAACAGTACTGACTGGTCACGGTGCATTGGTCTGCGGAACAGCCACGACAAGAGTTTCGCTGTCGGACTCTCTGCCGGTATCAGCGTGACGGTGTGCAGCAACCTTGCTTTTGGCGGTACAGCGGTGATCAAACGCCGTCATACCTCACGCATTGAGCTGACCGAACTGGTGGACGTGGCGATGACCGAGCTTGAGAATGAGTTTCTGATACTGGAAACAGTCTGCGAGGATTTGAAGATCATCTATCTGAAAAATGATGACGAAGCCAGATCAAGGATTGTCAGAGCCGCCGAAATGGGAGCAATCAACAGTTCCGATATCGTACCGGTTTTCAAAGAGTTCAAGAATCCGCGACATCAGGAATTCGCTGAACCAACAAGATATTCGCTGCTCAATGCATTTACCGAAACGATCAAAAAGTACACGCCGTTGCGGGTTGACCAGTCCTACATAGCTCTCAACCGAGGCTTCGGACTTGACGGTAAGCGACCTGAACTTTGGAGGTAGAAATGAATTGTCCAAAATGTAATGAAAAAGCGTGCATCTGCACACAAACCCGGGGAGCGACTACGCTTCTCGGAGCCGGTGCTGGAGGCTACGTCGCTGCAACAGCCGGAGCGAAAACCGGTGCTGCGATCGGCTCGTTATTCTGCCCCGGATTCGGCACTGCTATCGGCGGTTTGCTTGGTATCCTGACTGGTGCAGCGGCAGGGGCTGTTGCAGGAAATACAGTTGGCAAGCTCGTCGATGAAAACGTTTTCCGAATATGGAAATGTACCGCTTGCGGCTACGAGTGGAGGGCGGCCTGATGGAACGTTGTCCTGACTGCGGCTCAACGCAGTGCATCCCGTGGGATGATGGTTTCATCTGCTGCGACTGCGGAACGGAGTTTGGAGACCTTGCATTACCAGAAGATGAGCTGTAAAACGCTTCTGAACCCAGTAGCCTTGTGCCTATCAAAATCATGCTGATATAAGGTCGATACCCCATTGGCAGCAAGGGTATAAAATAGACTTTACAGCTAATATAAAAAAATCATGATCCAGAGAGTGCTTTTATTCACTCTCTGGATCTGTACTTATTTTTTTAATTCAGGATGATTTCCATACCTTTACATTCACTTTTGCTTTGGACTCCGGTTTCCTGCGAAGCATGTTCCCAGTTGTACCGTAAAGTTTCCTGAATGTCTTCAAACGGTTCGTGGTACTTGCCGATCTTTCCGATGAATGAAACCATATCTTTCCCCAGTTGACACTGCTCCAATTCAAAACTGTCGCACAACCAATTGGCGTTACCATCCTCATCTCTTTCAGCTGAGATCAGTTCTGAAAATTTGGCAATTGCATTTTTCTGCATTTCAACCGTTGGGGTTGACGCACAAATGGCATAACTCACCTTCAGCCGTGGTCTCATGTTGAAGCATCCGGATGCCCCCTCGTATGATTCGCTGTGGATTGCATCAAGCGCCATAGCCAGTGGATGTTTCTCGATTCTGATTTCAGGAATAAAATCTGATTCCCCGGCATTCATGTTTTGTTTTGACATAATGAAATGTCCTTTTATTAAACGTTTGGTGATCCGTTTTTTACGTTTGGTGGATTGCGGATCGTTCCAACCCACATATCATAGTGACTGCATTATTTTTTTACAGATGCGGATGTCCGGCTGCTAATGCAGTCATAATATGGAAGACGCAAAATCAGCAATACGGTCAATGCAGTCAGCAGTTCGTTGCGGATTTATTCTCTCTACTGGCAAGGTAAATGGTAATACCTTAAGATTCAACATCTAACAAAGAAAGAGATTAAAAATGAATACCACAACAGAAGAAACATTCCACAATTATCCAATTATGACAGATGCAGAGAAAGGATTGTCCTGTGATACCAAAATCCTTAATGAGATAGAAAGACAGTTCGATTATGCAGAAGAGACCAAGAGTAAGGTGTTTTTTTTGAGATATGACATACGATTCCCGGAAAGATACGACCATGCCGACAACGGTGTATTCAGAGAGTTTCAGTCAAAGTTCATGAAGAACCTTTCCAGACAGGGGTTGAAGCCACAGTACATCGCAGTCAGGGAACAGTCCAGAGAGAAACACCAGCATTACCACGTTGCTTTATTGCTTGATGGACAGAAAACCCAGAGCATCCATAACCACATCCAAACCGCCGAAAGATTATGGGACAGCACATTAGGCTTACCGGCAAGAGAGAACGGTTATGGGCTGATTGATGACTGCACCACCAGCCGAACAGGAGAAAAGCAGATCAACGGAGTCATGTTACGTCCCGATGATCCAGAGATGGAAAAGAAGAAAGATCATTGTTTCCGCAGAGCCAGTTACCTTGCCAAAAACAATACCAAAGGCAACGCCCCCAAAGGACAGCGGGAGTTGTTTTCCTCCAGAATACCCAAATCAAACACTTGACATTGTGCGATTTTATGATAAATTATATGTTGTAACAAGAGGTGAAGCAATGAATACAATAGACCACAGACAGCAAATGTTTTTGAAAACTCATCGGGTTTTTAACACGGATGAGTGGGAACGTTATTGTTCATTGTCCGGACATCACAGCCGCAACCGTCTTGTCAAATTGACTAAAAGTAATAAGATACGCAAGATACGCAACAGTTTGTATTCAGTCGTTCCAGAAGGTATGGAACATTTTACTCCTCCTGCATTACTGACTGCTGCTAAACTTACTTCCGATGCAGTTTTGGGATATCGTTCTGCACTCGCTTTTTACGGCATGTCTCGCAATGCTTATTCAAGTCATACTTTTCTTTCTCAACACCGCATAAAACCATGTACGGTCAATGATGCATCGTTTCGGCCTTGTTTGCCACCTAAAAACTTGCAGGATTTCAATACTTTGGTAGAGGAACACCAAATGTGGAATACGCCGGTTAAAGTAGTTGCGAAAGAACGCTTACTGGTCGATCTGCTTGACCGTATGGAATTATCCGGCGGCTGGGAAGAAATAACCAATGCGTTTATGTATGAAACCGATCTAAACTGGCAGAAAATGCTTGATTACACAAAGCAGCTCAATCATCCGGCAACAGCGGCAAGATTGGGATTTATGCTTGAAAGGTTTCAGGATACTATGCAAGTTCCGGAAGAAGTGTTGACCGGATTATCATTGTTAATACCCAATACCCCGGAACACTTTTATCGTTCCAATCGCAAAGGAAACTTTGTTAACCGCTGGAACCTTTATGTGCCGGAAGAAATGTTGAAGCCGATAGAGGGAAATGATTATGAATTTTGATGAAAACACTATCAATTCAGTACATCAGCAAAGTGGATTTGACCCGCTCTACATAGAAAAAGTCCTTCGTTTATTGGGGATTTTAGAGCTGTTTTTCTCCAATCCGATTTTAAAAGACAAATATGTTCTCAAAGGTGGAACCGCTCTGAATCTGTTCTATTTCAAACTTCCACGGCTGTCGGTTGATATTGATCTCAACTATCTGGGACTGAATCGGGAAATGATGCTTTCGGAGCGTCAGGAACATGAGAAGATTTTAGGAGAATTGCTTACCGATAACGGTTACAATTTGAAGCGTATTCCCAGTGAACATGCCGGTGGTAAATGGCGTTTGGGGTATCGCAGTTATTCCGGGATCGCTCAAAATATTGAACTGGATCTCAATTATATGCACCGAATTACGTTGATGCCGGTCGAAAAACGCTCATCATTTCCGCTTGGTACATTCAAAGCTGATGATATTCCAGTATTGGATATTCATGAATTGGCGGCAGGGAAGCTTTGTGCATTGCTCGCCAGATGTAAACCGCGTGATCTTTTTGATGCGTATCATCTGTTGAATTGTGCTGAACTTGATTTACAGACATTACGCCAGTGTTTTGTTGTTTATGCCGCATTCAATAAAGTTGATTTTTCAGAAATCTCCGCTTTGGAGGAATTGAAGTTTGACACACAGCAATTCCGGCAGGAACTCATGGAAACGCTGGCTCGTGGTACGACAGCTGATACTCCGCAACAGTATCTTGACAAATTGTTGAATGGCTGCCAGGAAAAACTGAATGCGATTTTGCCATTTAGTGAATCTGAGTTGGAGTTTCTTACCGCCGTTAATAAACGTGGCGAAATCAAGCCGGAACTGCTGAATAATTCTCAAGCGTGGTGCGAACTTGTAAGTAAACATCCGATGCTGCAGTGGAAAGTGTTCAATGTCCGTAAGCACTATGGACTATAACTTGACATTGTGCGACTTTTTGATAAAATCATGCAATAATACGCTTGCACATGTAAGATTATAAATCAACTGTTTTTTGTGTGGATTTATTCCCCATATTTTCCCCGTTTGAGTTGAAAAAGAACAAACAAATGCTATATTTTGTTGTCTCCAAATCAGTAGGGATGAGGGGCAGGTAATATGCGGCAAAGAATCTTTCGGCGATGACATCGGAGGAGCCGCAGTATATCGGAGCCTGCCGAGCAGGTCCCGGTTTGAGGATTGGCTGATTGGTATTGAAAATCTTCCCCGTTTTTTCCCCGTGAAGTACGGATTTTCCCCATTTTTTCCCAAAAATCGGGATGTCGCAAATCAGGTCATGATGTGCCACAGAGTGCCACGTTTCAGGGTAAAATACGAAAAAACAACGATTTTTCAGGGTAAGATGGACTTCAGAAAAACTCCCGTTGGAGATGCCATTTTTTTTGTTTAAATGCCGTTACGCAATCCCTGTAAAAAGCAAGCAGCAGTTTGGAAAATAAAATTTTCCCACTACTGCTTTTTCTTTTTACCGGTCATTTTTGCGATTCGCAAAAATGGGATTGCTCACTTTTGGAAGGGTTGCCTTGCGTTACTCGACCTGCGGTCTGCGTTACTCAGGCTCGCTGCGGGACTGCGTCCCTTGCGTCGACTCCCGTTGGGTGTATCACCACATCCGGCATCCATAAAAAAAACGCCCGGAGGGTTGCTCCGGGCGGTGGGGTTGGGTGAGTTTTACGCTGTGATCTGCGCCAGTTTGATGGTTTTGTCAGTGGCATCGTAGGTCAGGCTGTAACCGCCGATAGCGAGGGCGGCTTTGCCGTCCCAAGTGGTCAAGCCTGCACCGTTGACGGAGAATTGAGCGTTGGTAAAGTCCTCGATACCGGCGACCGCTTCCCAGGCGTCTTTGAAGTCGCCGTCGGTCACGAAGTTGAACGTGGTGAAACTGTTTTCCACGGTCAAACCGGTTTCATTATCACGGCTGCCGAGGAAAAAGCCATGGTTGGCGGTCAGCTTGAATCCTTCATTGATCGTGAAATTATCCACATAATCAATGAGGTCGGCGGTGACGTTGGTTTCCAATTCGACCACAGTTGCTTCGGAGTAATCCATACCTGCACTGCTGACCCCGGAAAGGCGTTTCAGCGTTTTGGCTTCGCCGTTGAAAGTCAGTTCGACGGTGTTCACATAACTGTAACCATATCTGCCGCCCATGAAGATCGTGTTGACCACCGCCGCATCAGAAACGGTGATGTTCGTGGTGGTGACATAGGTTTTTCCGTAAGCGTTGGCACCGCCGCCGTAGAGGTAATCGACCGTGCCGCCGGAAATGGTGACGTTGGCAGTACCGACGGAACTGACCGCACCTTTTTCCGCCCAGCCGCCCGCATAGATGCGGCTGTGGTTTCCGGCAGTGACAGTGATGTTGACTTCGGTAACGCTGGCGTTACCGTTCTGGCGGGCATGTGCGCCGCCGTACAGGTTGCCGCCGACCGTACCGCCGGTCAGGTTGATGTTGACCAGATCAACCGTCAGCTGCGCTTCAGCGGCGGCTTCCGTATCTCCTGCGTTACCATAGAGATAACCGCCCGCATAAGCTCTGGATCCATCAGCCAATTCAGCAGTGCCGCCGATGAGCAATTCAACTTTGTCAACTGCGGTAGTTTCTCCGGCGGGAACATACGCTCCGCCGACGAGGTTGCTCTCGACTTTGCCGCCCTGAATCGTGGTGGCAATGTTATCCGCGCCGGATTTGTCGGCAAAAAGCGTTCCGACGACACCTGCGGTCATCAGGTTGCTGCCGGTACCGGCGAATGTGGTAACATCTGCGGTAACATTGGCTTCACGCAGAATAAGTGAACCGTTTTCGACCGTCAGGAACAGATTTTCAATTCCGGTAGTATATTTGCCGATCGCACTCACGCCGGTGGCGATGGTAACAGCTTTATCCTGATAAAGCGAGCCGTCCACAGAAATATTGACCGCACTCAAATCCACCGCATTGGTAAACACGGTGTCTTTGCTGATAACATAAGTACCTCTGCCGCCGAGAGCAGAGTTGAGCGTAATACTGCCGCCGAATGTCAGCGTGCCGCTTGTCTGAACATAAATAGTATCCGTTGCCGTCAGGAACTGTGAATCCGTGACCGTGACTGCCGCATCGCAGTAGATCGCACCGCCGTTATTGGCAATATTGCCCTCAAACACCGTATTGGAGATCGTTGCCGAGCCTTTGGTAATGCAGATCGTACCGTTCGCAACAGCATAGTTGTTTTTGAAGGTAGCACCGTCAATAATGGTCTGCGCCGCCGCGGCATCTTCCTGCATGATCGCCGCACCGCTGATACCGGAAGTATTGCCGCTGAACAGCACGCCTTTGGTTTCGCCGTTGACCACCGCCGTCGTAATGATCAGAGTACTCTGGTTGTAAATCGCACCGCCTTTTTCGGTGACAGCAGTATTGCCGCTGAACACGGTATCGGCAAACGTCGCCTGATAACCGTCACCTTTGGCAATAATGACTGCACCGCCGTTGGCACTGGCAATATTTTTATCAAATTCACTGCCGCTGACTTCGACGACGTTGACGACGTTGAGTGCCGCACCGGAAATATGGGCGGTGTTGCCGGAAAATTCGCTTCCGGTGATTTCCACATTTGCCAAGGCGCTGACGGTACCTCTGGCGGCGGTATTGCCGGAAAAGAGTGAATCGCGGATGATCACACCGTCAGTCGCACTGCTGGCGACATAAATCGCACCGCCGGCACTCTCTGTTCCCACGGTGTTGTTGTAAAATTTACTGCCGCTGATCACTGCGCCTTTTTCGATAGAGATCGCACCGCCGTTATTGCCTGCAGTGTTGCCGGTAAATACCGAATCTGTCACACTGAGCGAGGCATTTTTGAAACTGTAAATCGCCCCGCCGCTGCCGGCGGTTTTGTTCCGGTCAAATGTGGTGTTGGAAACGGTGATATCGGTGGCACTGCCGCTGCGGTCGCCGATGGCACCGCCGTGGGCACTGCTGGTGAAGTTCTGATAAAACGTGGCGCCGTCAACAGACAAATCGTTGGCGTTGACCTGGATCGCACCGCCGGTTTTATCGGAATTGTTGCCGCTGAATAATGCGCCGGTGACTTTGCCGTCAACCAGCGTGGTGGTGATGACAAAACCGGTGTCTAATTTTAATGCACCGCCGCCATAAGCATTGTTACTGCCGCCGACGGCGGAGTTATTGGCAAACGTACCGCCGGCAATGGTAATTATTCTGTTGCCATCGTTGATTGCCCCGCCACCGGTAGTCGTGGTCTGATCTTTAATAGTGACATTATTGAAAATAACATCTTTATCCGTTAACATTGCGGCGGTCTGCTGACCCAATCCCACGCCGTCAGCGATATATTTGCTCACTCCGGTCACCGCCAGAGCCTCGCTCCAGGAATCACAGGCAGTACCGCTGTACCAGGTGTCGCCGAGTTTGATCGCATCTTTGCCGCTGCTGGTATAGAGCGCCGCAGATACCGCAGAACTGACCACATTCAAAGTCAGCGTGTTATCGGCATAACTCAAATTCTGGCTCAAGTACGGAGCCAGCGTCGCTGCCGGATTGAATGTCAAGTTGCCGGCGGTGATGCCGGCGGCATCGGCGGCGATGACGTAACTTCCGGCGGCAGTGTAATCTGCACCGTCCACGGTGATCGCAACATTTGCCAGAGAGTCTGTGGCGGCGAAAGTCACCGTCTTTGAACCTTTGAAAGTGATGGCATTGTTGCCGTCGAAAGTAAACGCGGCTCCACTGAAATCCAATGCCATATCATTGTCAAAGACAAACGATGCCCCATTAGCCACGGTTGCCGCACCGGTCAATTTGGCATTGAGGATATTTTCATTCTTAAAGGTAAGGGTCGCTGAATTGACGATCGTATCAGTATATTTGGCAAAAGTACAACCGTCGATCGTCATTGTGCCGCCGCCGGCGTTGTATGCCGCCTCGTCGTTGCCGTCAAAAAGCGAGTTAGTGACCGTTATGGAGCCACCGCCTTTGATGTTGGCAACACCGGCACCATGCTGAGCCGTGTTATTGGAGAAAGTTGCACCGGTGATAACGGCACTGCCTCCTCCGCGTATACCCACGCCGCCGCCGGAACTTCCGGTATTATTGCCGTCAAACAAAGCACCACGGGTTTCACCGTCAACGACAGTAGTGGTAATGGTGATATTTTGAGTGGTAATGTAAACCGCACCGCCGCCATTTTGCCCGCCTTCAGTTGCATTGTTGCCACTGAACGTACCACCGGCGATAACAAGCCCCTCGGCAGCAACGATTGCACCGCCGGCGGCAGCTTCCTGTCCGGAGATGGTGACGTTGTTAAGCACCACGGTTTTACCGGCGGCAAGGTCTTGACGCTCCAATGTCACACTGTCTGCGACAAAAGTCGTCGCATTGGCTGCCGCCAGCGCATCAGCCCAGGAATCGTAAACTGTTCCGGCGTAGTAGGTATCGCCGACTTTGACGGCGTTGTTTTTACCGTAGATCGCTGCGGCGACCGCAGAACTTTCCACGGTGATGCTCAACGTGCCGTTTGCATACGAAAGCTGCTGACCGGTGATGAATTCGGCAGTTCCGGCGGTGAATTGGATTTTATCCACATCAATAAGATCACCGGCATTGGTGGCAATGGAATAAGTGCCGCTGAGCAGATAACCGGAACCGTCCACCGAGACCGAAGTGACATTGGCAAGACTCTGACCGTCTGCAAACTTTACATATTGGGAGCCTTTGAAAGTCAACGCATTACCGCCTTTGAAATCCAAATTTTTCAGTGCTATCGCAGTATCATTATCAAAGATGAATGCACCGTTTTCCGCTACTTCGTAAGTGCCAGCACCATTGATGTCAGCATTAAGGAGCGTGGTATTTTTAAAAGTAACCACGCCTGATTTGTTGTTGATCTCATCTTTTGCAGTGGCAAACGTACAACCGTCCAATATCGTAGTACCGCTGGAGTCATTGTGAACTGACCCGGCAGTGCCGCCTGAATTGCTGTTGTTGTAAAAGAGTGAATCGGTAATGGTGACAGTACTTTTGACATTGAGGACAGCTCCGCCGTTACCATCGGTATAGTTGTTGATAAAGGTTGCACCGGTGACGGAAACAGTTGCCCCGGCACGGGCGGCGATCGCACCGCCTGATCTGATAGCGGTGTTGCCGTCAAAGAGCGTACCGACAACTTTGCCGTCAACCACGCTGGTGGTTACTTCCAGAGTACTGCCGCTGCGGTAAACCGCACCGCCGCCGGTATTACTGGAAGCCTCGGTAGACACGTTGTTGCTGTATGTACCGCCGGAGATGGTAACTTTACCGGTGCCAGTAGCAATCGCACCGCCGGCGGTAGCTTCCTGTCCGGAGATGGTGACGTTGTTAAGCACGACCTCTTTGGCACCGGTATTCTGGCGTTCCAGCGTCAGACCGTCGGCGACGTAAGCATCCACGCCGGTCGCCGCCAGCGCCTCTGCCCAGGTGTCGTACAAAGTTCCGGCATACTCAATGCCGTTGACAGTGATTTTCTCATTATTGTTTTTGGAGGCAATCGCAGAATTCACACTCATCTTTTCTCTCCTTTTGGTTACCTGCCGCTTCGCCGGAAAAGACGTTTGTTTTTCATGCAAAAACGGTCAGTCGGTAAAAATTTGTTATTTCTATGTTTACATCACCAATAATTTACTTCAGAAATACCGGAAACAATATAGCATAACATGCTGAATATTTTAACTTTCATGCTATTAAGCAGAAAAAATAACCTTTTCCCTACATTATTATAAAATAACCTCGCCCCGGAGCTTTGTAAAGCGTTTTCAGAATAAAAATGTATAATATCTTTGCAAAAACCAGTGAAATTTTTGCATATTCCGTACCTGAATGTATCTTTATGGCTCACGCTCTCGTCTCATTCCCTTTTTACCTGTCACGGCGCAGCACAGCAGAAACAAATGTGAATTTTTCACATCAATATCGTAAAAAAATCTTGATTTATATTCGCCGGAGCAGTATTTTATTATGACATTATCTTTATTTTACAAACTCTTTTATGAAAATTACAATTTTTTTCTGCGGATGCGTTGTATAATAAAGGAGAACCAGCTGAAAATATCAACAGCATTTTATCATGGAGAAAAGAAAATGGCTGAAGTAAAATTTCTGGTCTTTGCCGACCTGCACCACTACCCCGGAGTCTTTTATACCGAAGCCCGGAAGCGTCTGGCTCAAATCATGCAGCGTGCCGACGACGAAAAAGTCGATTTCGCCGTAAGTCTGGGGGATTTCAACCACTCGGTGAAAACCTTTCCGGAAATTTTTGACGATTTGAAAAATTACTCCACCAAACTTTATCACACCCTGGGCAACCACGACACCGACGGGGCGGCTTTGAGCGATGCGCTGGAGTATTTTCACATGCCCGCCGAATATTACTACTTCGACGTCAACGGTTTCCGCTTTATCGTGCTGGATACCAACTATTACGACAGCTCCTGCGGTCAGATCCACTTCCAGTACCGCAACTACTTTGACTTCCCCAGAACCCGCGAAACCATGCCGCAAAAACAGATGGATTTCCTCAAAGATGCGATCGCCACGGCACCGGGACAGTGTATTTTATTCAGCCACGCCTCGCTGGAGCGCCACCATGAGGGCGGCGGCGGCACCGCCAACCAGCCGCAGATCCGGGAAATCATCCGTCAGGCCAACGCCAACGGCAGAAAAGTCGTCCTCTCCTGCAACGGTCACCACCACCGGGACAATATCCGGATTCTGGACAACGTGGCGTATTTCGACGTCAATTCCGCCAGTTTCGACTGGTTGAGCAAACCGCATGAACTCTATCCGGAAGAACTGCGCAAACAAAACGAATTAATCGACCATCAGGCGACTTTTCAGGATGCTTTGAGCGCGATCGTCACCGTAAACGATGACGGCACTATCAAAATCGACGGCTGCAAAAGCAGCTTTTTGTACGGCGTGACCCGGGAAATGAGCCCCAACCCCATCTGCGACGGCTCCGGCCGCCCCTGCGTGGCAGAAATCCAGTCCGCCCATTTCAAACTGCTGTAAATCCGGTTTCGCCGCAACTCCGGCAAATAATTGGAATTTTATGCCTGAAACAGTTGCAAAAAACGGTGACGATGTGTATACTATAAGTGAAATGAGATTTTTTATAGAAAAACAAATCGTCTGAAGGATAAAAACATGCCGGGAAATACGGTTAAAAGTATTCCGCTTTTCTTTGAAAGAGAAAGGGGGCGCGGGGGAAAGGGAAAACTCTCTTTTCACGGGAAAAGAAAGTTTTCCTTGTCCACCTCACTCTCCCGTTTCACTTTAATAGAACTGCTGGTCGTGATTGCTATCATTGCGATTCTGGCGGCGATTTTGCTGCCGGCGTTGAAACGGGCGCAGGAAAGTAGCAAAACAACTGATTGCGCCTCCCGTCAGAAACAGGTGGTGGCAGCGGTGTTGAATTATGCCGGGGACTGGGACAGTTTCCGTCCGGCTGCCACTTTTAAATACTCCAAAGATGACGGCAGTCAGGTTTCGAGGTATTACTGCGGCCTGTTGATTGAACTCAATTATCTGACCAAAAACCGGGTTTTGCACTGCCCGAAATTCCCCGAAGCCACCCCCAGCCGCAAAGCGGCAACGCTAAACAGTACATTCGGGTTATTGCGGGAAGGTCCCTATGATCCGGACGGCAAGCGGTGGGAGAGCAACGAGTTTGTCAAAATCAAAAGCGTGATGCCGACGCAGGATGTGATGACCGTGGATGCGATCACCTTGAGCAACGGTAAAAAAAGACCTTCTGCGATCCCCGCGAAATACAGCAGTGCGCATCCGATGTATGCCGGCCATCATAAAAAAATCATGCTGGGATTCTACGACGGCCACGTCGCTGCCCATCAGGCAGATGCACTGGGGGAATTACGCAGTTTCCGGGGCAAACAGCCGTCGCAAATTGGGAAAAAATATACGATTTTTCTGGAAGACGGCAAAATAAACGGCACCAAACTCGCCGTTGAAACATATCCCATGCCGGACACCATCTGACCGGCGCTCCCGCCCGCTTCTCCTCAAACTTCATCACTTTTTTGCTTGTCACGGCTTGGCGGCTGTTTTTTTGAGTGGGCAGTCTGCGGGCGGGTTATTTTGATATTTTGCGGGGTTACGCTTTTTTGTGGGGGCTCACGCCGCCCCCACGCCCCGGCGCCCGCCAAGGCGGGATTTTGCTCTTGGTGTGTCCGCGCTTTATGGCGTGTGCCCCGGTCGACTCGTGTGGCGCAATTCTGCGGCCTCTTCCGCCTTTTATGGCGAAAGAGGCACTGGTATTGCGCCACGGTTGCCGCATCCGGGGGAAGTTTCCCCCGGAACCCCCTCGCTCCTCAGCTCCGCTTCGTCGCAGCTCCGGTTTGCAGTCTGCAAACGTTTTGAATGGATGCGGTACGGGGTGAGGTGTGCAGTCTGCGGGCGGTCAATTTGCAGACCGGTTGCGAGCCCCTCCGTGGGCGAGCGCGCAGTCCGTATGCGAATGAACTGTGCGACGCCAAGCGGAGCAACAGCGGCAAGCGCAAGCGCCGCCGATGAGCGGAGGACGAGCAGGAGAGCCTTTACAACCCCCGGTTGTAAAGGCGAATGTAAATTGTACTGAT
>SUVU01000064.1 GCA_015061865.1 Lentisphaerota bacterium | reverse complement strand
CGAAAAGCCAGGTCGAGCAGAAACGTGCGGTGGATGCCGGTTACTGGCCGCTGTACCGCTACAACCCGAACCTCGACAAACCGTTCGTTTGGGAAACCAAAGAAGCGTCTGAAGCCTATCAGGACTTCGTCCGCAGCGAAAACCGCTACAAACAGCTGCTGAAAGCCGCTCCGGCTGAAGCTGAAGCGATTTTTGCCCAGGCTGAAAAAGATGCCGCCCGCCGCATGGAATTTTTCAAAAATGTCGGCGAGATCCTCTGATTGAGAGGAGCGATTCCCTGAAGCGGTGAACGCCGCTTCAGGTGTGAAAATTCCAAGACCGGTACTGTGAAAGCAGTGCCGGTCTTTTTTATATGTTTACCGTCTGAAAAAACTTGAATATAAATATAAAAAGTTGTATATTAATACGATTTGAGTTTTTGGCAAAACGGGGTAAAAATGGCTGGAATCAGATGTAGATCATGCGGCAGAGAAGTTGCTCTGCCGTCCGGTGCGGACAAAGGGGTGTGTCTGTACTGCGGCAGTGAAGTGAATCCTGGCACTGATAAAACCGGAAAAGCTGAACCTGCGGCAATGGGCTTGAGTCGGAAACGGCAGGAGCGGAAGCTGTTGGCTGCCGGAATAACTGACGAAAAATTACGCCACGGTATTGAAGCCCGGATCGGCTTATTGCAAAGACACTTGAAGTGTGAAAAAAGTCTGCAAAAGCGGCAGGATGTTATTTCCGCATTGGAAAATGCGCTCAAACTGGAAAATAAATTGCTTTATCGCGGCGGGTTATTGAACGGAAATATTGTCGAAATGGTTCAGGGGCACAGCAACCGGGCAATGGATCATGCCGGAGACCTTGAGAAAAAAGAACGTCAGTGCCGGCGGAAAAAGGCAATAATGGTCGCAGTTCCAATTTTTACGGTGGTTACAGCGGCTGTATTGAGCGCAGTTTTTATCACCAAACCTGTTGAAAATAAAAAATTGCCAAGTCCCGGATTTTATTCTGTGGAAAATAGTTGTGTTACCGGAGTGAACCATGATAAAAATGATATTACCCAAATAATTATTCCTGGCGGAGTGACCGGAATCGGTAACAGCGCATTTGCCGGTTGTATCAATATAGAGCGTGTAAAGATTCCCGACAGTGTGAATACGATCGGGGAGGGGGCGTTTCGGGATTGTGCCAAATTGAACGAGGTCATCGTTCCGGAAAATTGCCGCATCGCCGATAATGCTTTTCCGGCAGCGTGCCTTGTGGTCAGATTATCAGTTGAAATTTATGATAAGGCGCAACAAGGTGATGCCGGGGCGCTTGCCAAACTGAAAACCGCCCGGGAGTATGCTGTTGCTGAACAGCAGGGCATCAAATTTTCGGCGGACGGCAGCACGATTATTGCAGTTACCAATAAAAATATTACTGCATTAACCATCCCCCACGGGGTGACAGTTATCGGGAACGATACATTTTACGGTTGCGGGAATTTGCAGCAAGTGGTCATCCCTGACAGTGTGACTGCTATCGGAAACTGGGCTTTTGCCGGTGGCAAAAGTTTGCAGAGTATAACGATCCCCGACGGAGTGACTGCTATCGGAAACGGTGCGTTCTCTGATTGCAGCGGTTTGCAGAGTGTGACGCTCCCCGGCAGTATGACTGCTATCGGGAACGGTGCGTTTTTCGGTTGTGTTAAATTAAAAGAGGTAATCATTCCGGAACAATGCCGTATCGGCGAAGATGTTTTCCCTGAAGCATGTTCTGTGGTCAGATTATCAATTGAAATTTATGATAAGGCGCGACAAGGTGATGCCGGGGCGCTTGCCAAACTGAAAACCGCCCGGGAATATGCTGTTGCCAAACAGCAGGGCATCAAATTTTCGGCGGACGGCAGCACGATTATTGCAGTTCCCGAAAATATTACTGCATTAACCATCCCCCACGGGGTGACCGAAATTGGAAATTTTGCCTTTTCCGGGTGCAGCGGTTTGCAGAGTGTGACGATTCCCAACAGTGTAAAAACAATCGGAATAGGAGCCTTTTCCAGGTGCAGTGGTTTGCAGAGCGTGACGATTCCCGACGGTGTGACTTATATCTGGCATGAAGCATTTTCCGGTTGCAGTGGTTTGCAGCGTGTGACGATCCCCGAAAGTGTGACTGCTATCGGAAACGTTGCGTTCTCTGATTGCAGTGGTTTGCAGAGCGTGACGATTCCTGACAGTGTGAAAACGATCGGCGAGAGTGCCTTTTACTATTGCAGTGGTTTGCGGAGTGTGACGATTCCAAACAGCGTAAAAGTAATCAAAAGAGAAGCCTTTTCCGGTTGCAGTGGTTTGCAGAGCGTGACGATTCCCGACGGTGTGACTTATATCAGGGATAAGGCCTTTGCCGGTTGCAGTGGTTTGCAGAGTGTGACGATTCCAAACAGTGTGACTGAAATCGGATGGCAGGCATTTTCCGGTTGCAGTGGTTTGCAGCGTGTGACGATCCCCGAAAGTGTGACTGCTATCGGAAACGGTGCGTTCTCTGATTGCAGTGGTTTGCAGAGCGTGACGATTCCTGACAGTGTGAAAACGATCGAAGCTGGAGCCTTTTCCGGTTGCAGTGGTTTGCAGAGCGTGACGATTCCCAACAGTGTGAAAACGATCGGCGAGAGTGCCTTTTGCGGTTGCAGTGGTTTACAGAGTGTGACGATTCCCAACGGTGTGACTTCTATTGAGCGTGAAGTTTTTTCCGGTTGCAGTGGTTTGCAGGGCGTGGCGATTCCCAACAGTGTGGAAACGATCGGCGAGAGTGCCTTTTCCGGTTGCAGTGGTTTGCGGAGTGTGACGATTCCCGACAGCGTGACTTCTATCGGGTATGGAGCCTTTTCCGGTTGCAGTGGTTTGCAAAGCGTGACGATTCCCAACAGTGTGAAAACGATCGGCGAGAGTGCCTTTTTCTATTGCAGCGGTTTGGAAAGCGTGACTATTTCCAAAGGCGTGACTTATATCAAGAAGTACGCATTTTTTGGTTGCAGTGGTTTGCAAAGCGTGACGATTCCCGACAGTGTGGAAACGATCGGCGAGAGTGCCTTTTCCGGTTGCAGTGGTTTGCAGAGTGTGGCGATTCCCAACAGTGTAAAATCAATCGGAATAGGAGCCTTTTCCGGTTGCAGTGGTTTGCAGAGCGTGACGATTCCCGACGGTGTGACTTATATCTGGGATAAGGCCTTTTCCGGTTGCAGTGGTTTGCAAAGCGTGACGATTCCAAACAGTGTGATAAGGATCGAAGATAGAGCTTTTTCCGGTTGCAGTGGTTTGCGGAGTGTGACGATTTCCAACGGTGTGATAAGGATCGATGATAGAGCTTTTTCCGGTTGCAGTGGTTTGCGGAGTGTGACGATTCCCAACAGCGTGGGTTATATCGGGAGGAATGCTTTTTTCGAATGCAAAAGTTTGCAGAGCGTGACGATTCCCGTCAGTGTGAGAGAAATCGGAGCTGGTGCATTTGACGGTTGCAGTGGTTTAAGCAGGGTCAGAGTACCTAAAAATTGCCGAGTCGGTGATGATGCATTTCCCTATGGATGCCGTGTTGTCCGGTATAAGACTCGATAAAATCCATTTCTATCCGGTTGTTTCCGGCCGGGGGATTTTTTTGTTCCGAAAAATAATTTGCAATTTTTCCGGTGCGGGTGTATATTTTTTTTAATGCAATTAAAACGTTTTAATTTTTTGAGGCGGCAGATTATGGATAAAGGTGTGGCGCTTGATTCGGCAAAACGGATGGCAGATTGGTTTGTGAATTGTATGTCCACGGACATGGAGCAGGAATTGCTCTATGGCACATTTTATTATTATGTCGGGCGTGACCCCAAACGGAGATTTCGCGGGGCGCAGTGGAATCAGGCGTTTGCCGTGATGGGAATGTTGTCGGCAGGTAAGGTTTTCGGTGATGAAAAATACCTCGATGCCGCCGGTTATATCATCCGGGAACTGAAAACGCTGCAGGAATTCAGCCCCTTTCTGCCGCACGCCTACGGGGCGATCCGGGAACAGACGGCGAAAACCCCCTGCTGTTATGTCCGGGATGCGCTCTCCGGCGCATGGGGATTTCTGGAATATTACCGTGCCACCGGCAAAGAGGAGTTCCTGCGCCGTGCCGAAATGTGGACGGAGTGGTTCCTCAAATACGGCATGGATGAAACCGGTTGGCCGTGGTGGGCAGTGGCTCTGGACCCCGATGATAAAGGCTTGGCAAAGTGGCAGATCTGCAACGATATGCAGGGATCATTTCAGGGCGGTTGTCTGAATTTTTTTTATCAACTCTACCGGGAGACCGGCAATAAAAAATATGTGGGCGGATTTTTTGAGCATATTGCCGATTATTTCTGCTCGCATATTCAGCAGCCGGACGGATTTTTCCGCACGATTGCACGCTCCAGTGGCAAAGTCCCGCCGCAAGACCCGCAAAATGGTCACCATCGCGGCAACGACGACCTCGGTTCGCTCGGCTTGCTCTGCGCCTACCGGATTTACCCCAAACCGGAGTATTTGCAGGCGGTCAAAAAGTTTTTGACCGCAGTTTTTGCCAAACAGCGTGAGGACGGACATTTTGAAAACAGTTGCGCCGCGATCCCCGTGGTGCTGAATACGCTTCATGAGGGCGCCGGGGTGGTGGATTTCACCGTGTCTGATTCTGCGGTGCAGGCGGCATTGCAGGCGCTGCTGCTCCGGCAGTACCCGGAAAACGAGGAGAAATTTTTTGCCGGAGCGCTCAATGAAACCGGCGAAGATTTTGCCTGCGCCCGTTCCACCAGTTACGCTTTGCTCTATTTGCTCAAACTTTATGGCGGCGACAACCGCTTTTTGACTTGCAAATAAAATAATAGCGAAAAAACAGTTTTCACTCTTTGCAAATCGGCATAAGTGGTGTATACTATTACTGTGTCATGGAAACAGATAGTAATAATAAGGTGGATTTATGCCGGTGAAACGTTTTACTCTGATCGAATTACTTGTCGTTATTGCCATTATCGCAATATTGGCGGGAATATTGCTGCCGACTTTGCAGCAGGCACGCAACCGTGGTTATGGAGCCGATTGTGCGGCAAAATTGCGGGAGATCGGCAGTGCCTCCACCTCGTATGCCGGGGATAATGACGGATACTTCATGCCGGCCAGTTTTGCTTCCCCGAAACTGGGTACCGCACCGTGGTTTCTGCACATGCTGGATGGCAAACGCTTGAGTGCCGGCAGTTTTCACTGTCATGCCAATAAAAAAAATATCGAGGCATCCACCAAATCCGTAAGTGATTTGACGATCAATCAATACCGCGATTACGATGAGTTGATGGGGCATCCCCGGACATTGCAGTACAATATGCGTTTGGGGTATTACAGCAGTCCGACCAAATTGGTTTATGAATTGGAAAAAGCGGCAACTTTGGAAAAATCCTCACAGAGCGTCATGGCATTTTGTACTGTTCGCGGGGTGAAAAGTTCTTATGCTGCCGGAGGTTATCTGCCGCCATTGTATATTCAGCAGTATGCGAAAAATCCGGTGACTTACAATTATGCACCGTTACATGGAAAAATGTACAATGTGGCATTTTGTGATGGTCATGTGCGGGCTGTGACTGCTGAAGAATATAAAGATGAACTGTACGATGTGTCCCGTGTAAATAACAGTTCCAAAGAAAATCTCAGCAAGTAGGGCAAAACATGTTTGATGAATTGCTAAAACAGACCGGTATTCCCGCTGACGGTGCTGAAAAATCAGTTTCGACCTGTCCGGGGAAAATATTTTTTCTGCAGCGGGATTTTCTGGAAAAATACTGGACGATGGCAGCTCTGCCGCCGGATAAACTGGAGATGACCGCCGCTTTTGCTGCTGAACTGGAAAAAATGCCGGATGTCCGGATACTGGCGTGGCATTTGTATCGGTATTGTCTGTTTACACCGATAGAGGAGTTCCGCTTTCAGGATTTTCCGGAACCGTTGCTCGATTTGGGAGAGCAGAATACCGGATTGTTTTATTTACTCGTGTGTATGTCGCTGCTGCCGGTTTACCGGGAACGGGCGGAACGCGAAGGTTTTCCGGTGCGTTACGCTGAAATGGCGGCGGAGCGGTTGGGGACATCGGTTTGTTTTCACGAGCAGGCGCATCACGGACTTTTCGGATTGCGTCCGGCGCAGATGATATTTATGCTTCATTACCGTGAAACGGCAACTTACCGGATCGGCAGGTTTGACTTTGTGATCCGGACCGGATTGGGGCAGTTGCCGGAAATTTACCGCAAAAATGGTGAGATCGTGGCATTCTGTAATGATAATACGCCTCTTGCCGCCGATGGAGATGTCGCCAATGAGGATAATCCTGCCGTGAGGACTGCGCGTCTGGTCAAAGATGGGACGTGCGTTTGCGGAACTCCGATCGACGGTATCACCGGTAAAGCTCTGGCAGATGAAATAACTGTTGATCTGGCTGACGGCTGGGAAACAATACATCAGCAGGAGGATTGGACTTTATTTTTTCATATTCCCGGCGGCGGTGGAATGACTCCGGAAAAGTGTGAAGCCTCGTTCCGTGAAGCGTTTGCATTTTTCCGGGAATTCTGTCCTGAAAAACATTTCCGGGTGGTATGGAGCAGTTCATGGATATTCAACCCCGCATGGACTGAATATCTGCCGGAAAGTAATTTGAGCAAACTTATCCGCTGTGGTGAATTATTCCCCAATATTTACCATGGACAGCCCGGATTACATTTTGTTTTCGGCAGAGAGTGTGCCTCTCCGGATGACTATACCGCAAAAAATTCCATGGAACGTGCGATGTTGCAGTGTTGGAGAGATAAAGGTAAACTCCGCAGTTGCGGTTGGTTTATGCTCATGGACCATTTTGCTGAAAAATCCATGTTTGATGCAAAAAAATGATTGTATAACCATGAGAACAGATTATATTAATATCAGAGTTCTAATTTCAGACAAGGATATTTGATAATGAAAGATAAATTGAAAATCGGTATTATCGGCGTTTACGGTCGGGGCAAACATGCGTATCTGGCTCACCGCCCGGAAGATGGAATCGAGGTGGTCATGGGAGCTGATCCGCTGCCGCCGGCAGATTTCCAGAAAACTTTGCCGGGATTTCAGCTTTTCAAGGAGCGTTTCCCCAATGCGGATCTGGTGACCGATTACCGGGAACTGCTTGCCAATAAAGATATTGATGCGGTCTTTATCATGAGTCCGGATTTCTGCCACGAGGAGCAGGCTGTCGCCGCACTGGAAGCCGGCAAAGCCGTTTATCTGGAAAAACCGCTGGCGATCAGCATCGAGGGTTGCGACCGGATTCTGGAAACGGCATACCGTACCGGCAGCAAACTTTTTGTCGGTCACAATATGCGCCACTTTCCGGTGGTGCTGAAAATGAAAGAGATCATTGATTCCGGCATTATCGGTCAGGTTCAGTGCGGTTGGTGCCGTCACTTTATCAGTTACGGCGGCGATGCGTACTTCCGGGATTGGCACTCGGAACAGAAAAATACCTGCGGTCTGCTGCTGCAGAAAGGCGCCCATGATATTGACGTCATGCATTGGCTCATGGGATCAGTCACCCGCCGGGTGGTCGGTATGGGGATGTTGAGTGTTTATGATAAATGCAAACGGCGCGCGCCGGGCGAACCCGGCGGCATGGAGTGGTACGAAACCAATTATCCGCCGCTGGAAATGAAAGGCTTTTCACCGATCATTGATATTGAAGACCACAATATGATCATGATGCAGCTGGACAGCGGCGCACAGGCGTGCTATATGCAGTGCCATTATGCGCCGGATAAAGAGCGCAATTATACGTTTATCGGTACCAACGGCAGAGTGGAAAATATCGGCGACAGCGGCGATTGCCAGATCCACGTCTGGACGAATCGCGGTTCCCGCAAACGCCCGGATATCATCTATGATCTGAAAAAGATCGAAGGCACTCACGGCGGTGCGGATGCTCCGACAATCGACAGTTTCCTGAATTTCATCCGCTTCGATGCTCCGACCAATGCCAACCCGATGGCGGCGCGTGATGCGGTGGCGACCGGGGTGATGGGACACGTTTCCATGCGTAACGGCAATATGCCGCAGGAAGTTCCGGCTCTGGATAAAAAATTGGCGGAATACTTCCTCAACGGTCAGCATAAGTGATCCCCGAAAACAGCAAACGGGGCTGCCGCAACACCGGATGATGGTGAACGGCAGCCCTTTTGTTATGCTGTCAAACAGATCACTTGGTTTTGACTTTGGAAATCTTTTTGCTGACTTTGCAGAGGATATCGTTGATGATCGCCAGACTGGGCCGGCTGCAAGTGGCGTGGTTGGTGCCGGGGATCGAGTAAAATTTGGCGTTCGGATTTTTATAGATCCGGCGCATCCGCATCACCAGCAGCTGATTTTCCTCCACCCGGGCAGGGTAGTCAAATTCGGCATCGCCGGCGAAAAATGTCATCGGCGGAGTATTTTTTGCCGCATGGTAGATCGGGGCGAATTCGTCAATGACAAAATCCCGGGTCTGCGGATCTTTGGCGCGGCGTTCATTCAGGATTTGGAAATGGGTACTCATCTGACCGCTGATCGGGAAAACTCCGGCGAGCTGCTGCGGAGACACGCCGAATGTTTCCAGATAGCGTTTGTCCAGAGTTATCATTGCGCTCAAATAGCCGCCGGCGGACATTCCGGCAACGTAGACATTTTTGGGGTCGCCGCCGTATTTCTCAATATTTTTCAACACCCACGCCACTGCGGCGGCGGCATCGTAGAGGTAGTCCGGGCAGGAGGCTTGACCTTTGGAAAGCCGGTAGGAGACGTTGACCACGGCGATTTCATTATGGTTGATTACCGGTAATACTTTTTTATTGAGATTGCCTTTGATCAGACCGCCGCCGTGAAACCAGATCAACGTCGGGAAGTTGGTGCGTTTGTCCGGGGTGCGGAGGTCAAGCAGACATCTTTCATTACGGTAAGCCAAATTTCCCTGAACGGGGGCATTTTTGTCGTAATAAGAGATATTTTTCCAGACTCCGGCACTCAATGTGATTGCAGCGGCACTTGCCATTAACGCAAAAAACTTCAACATGATAATTCCCTTTTGCAATGAGTTGAAACAAAAAAAGGAGATACTTTTTTAAGTACCTCCGCGATCTGCAAAAATGGAGCGAGTGACCGGAATCGAACCGGCGACAATCACGTTGGCAACGTGATGCTCTACCAACTGAGCTACACTCGCATCTTCTGTCAATGTGTTAAATATATCACCGCTTTACCGATAATGCAAATGAATTGCGGAAAAAATTCAGAAAATTTGCTGAAATTTCCGGCGGCATTTGCTGAATTTCGTATATAAGATTTACAAAATTTTCGGGAATAATGTTTTTTTACTTGTATTTTTGACGCTGTACACTATATTAATCATGCTGCCATTTATGACAGCGGCTAATTGAAAACTGTTCGCATTTTACGACAAATTCGTCCGAAACCGACCAAGTAAAAAACGTTTTTGTCAACCGCATGGGTGAATTGTGTCCAGTGAGATTGTGTCTTTTTTTCTGCACAGTCTTGCCGGATGCTTCTGTTTGCATTGTGGTTGACAGGCTCTTGGTCGGGCCTCGGACGAAGTGCAATTTTGGAGTATTCGGCTTTTTATTATCCGGAAAAACTGCTTGTTGCACGATTATGCCGTGGCTGGAGTCCATTATCAGATGCATTATTGGTATTTTGTAAAATCGCTGCTGTATCGTGATAAGAAGTTTTTAACCGTGAAAGATATTATGAGTGGTCTTTGCCGGCGCTCATAATATCTTTTTGCTTATTATTGTCCTGTTAGCAGTGAAAAATTTTTGTACTGCGCCATGACAAGCCGGTGGCGGCTTGTGGATGATTTCTCCTGCCGCACCACTCCATCCCGCACCGCAGGATTTATCTGATTGTGCAGGCGTTTGTTGCTGAATTCAAGATGTTTTGATTTTTTTTGTCAAATCCGGTTGAAAATAATTGGTTTTAAATTATATTAATGACAGAATCGGAATTTTCGTTCACCCCGGTAGTGTCCGGAAGGCGGCGATATTCCGCTTTTTTTATTTCTATCAGTTCGTGATCATAATAATATTTTCCGATAATTTTTTACGCCCAACGCGTACTTCTTCAAGATAATAGAATGTATCACTATCGTGATATTCATATTTTATTAAATCTTGCCCCATCTTATCTTTGCCAGCGTAAGAAACATTTTTGCTTTTTACGATATATAGTTTCCGGAGTATACTCTTTCTTTTCCAGCAAATCGGCAAACTCCTGCCGCATCACCCCGTCCCGCACCGCAGGATTTATCTGATTGTGCAGGCGTTTGTTGCTGAATTCAAGATTGTCACTTGACTTTTTATCAGATTGTGGTATATTTGTTGATGTAGAGGAATTGTTGAGGGAGCCAGAACCTTCGGGTTGTAACTCTAAGTCCGACAATTCCTCAAATTTTGTCAACTTATGGTCGTAAAAATTCTTGGCTTCACCAAAATGTTTTATAACCATCCGAGCATTGTACTTCCCTTGATCTCCGAAATAGACAAACACATTAAAAATTGAGATTGCGACCGCTTCACTCAACGCTTCGCAGGATTGCGGCTGTTATGAAAAACTCTTGGAAATGGACCGCAAAAAAGCTGAATCCATCGCCAAGAGTAGCAAAAGGTAACAAAATATAACCTCCGCAAAAACCGCTTTCGGAGGTAGTTGAAGCGGTGGCTCAACACCAAGCGGCAGGCTTCTCACCGTCAACCAGTAATAATATACCACAATCTGATGAAAAGTCAAGTGACAATCTTGAATTCAGCAACAAACGTCTGCACAATCAGAAAAACTCCGCCCTGTCAAGGAGGCGGGGCGGGGGAATGAACAAATGGGACAATAATAATAAATAAGGGTGTCAACGTAAGTTATTGACACCCGGAAAAATCTTGGAGCCAATGATCGGAATCGAACCGATGACCTATTCATTACGAGTGAATTGCTCTACCGACTGAGCTACATTGGCACCTGTATAATGCTTAATATAACCCCTGAAATCAATTATTTCAAGGCGTTTTATTCAGAAAAGCTGCAAAATGGATTTTTTAAATCAAAAATCCGTTTTGCTTCCCACTTTTCTTGAAAAGGGAAGAGGGTTCGGGAGAAGGGAAAAACTTTTTTTCTTGTGAAAAGAAGTTTTTCCCTTCTCCCGATGTTTCCATTACCTTACTTCAACACTACTTTGCGGAAGTTTTTCTTGCCGGCGCGCAGAGTCAATGCGCCTTCGCTGAAATCTGTCGCAGTCAGGGTGTGGGCGACGTCGGTGATTTTGACATCATTGAGCGACACAGCTCCGCCCTGGATCAGGCGTCTGCCGTCGCTGGTGCTTTTGCAGATGCCGGACAGCACGAGCAACCGGGGCAGCTGCAGACCGTTGGCGATCTCATCGGCGGGGACGGCTGTTTCCGGCAGATCGGCGGCAACCGAGCTGGTTGAAATAGCGGCGATGGTGCTGGTGGTCGGAATTTTGTTTTCCGGATCAGCGAAACCGAATTTACTGCCGGCGGCAATATATGCCTGCGCCGCGGCGGCTTCACCGTGAGCAAGTTTGGTCGCCTCATAGGCGAGAATTTCTTTGGCACGGTTGATGTTGCCGCTGTTGACCAGCGCCACGGCTTCTGAAAACGGCAGGTCGGTGGCAAATTTTTTCAACAGATCTTCAACCATGTTATCGTCGCTGTTGCGCCAGAACTGGTAATAATCAAAGACCGTGGTGCGCTCCGGATCGAGCCAGACACTGGTGCCGCCGACGGATTTACCGAATTTCTGCCCGGTCGCCGGATTCATCAGCAGCGGAATGGTCAGACAGTGGACTTCACGCTCCTCCTCGTACATCCGGCGCACCAGTTCGGTACCGGCGACCATATTGCCCCACTGATCCTGTCCGCCGATTTCCAGCGTGCAGTTCAATTCTTTATTCAGGTGGTAAAAATCGTACCCCTGCAGCAGCGAGTAGGAAAATTCCAGAAATGATAATCCGTTTTCCAGACGGCTTTCCACCGATTTCTGCGCCAGCATCCGGTTGACGCTGAATTTGCTGCCGATGTCACGGAGAAAATCCAGCAGCATCAGATTGCCGAACCAGTCATTGTTGTTGGCAAAATGGGCGGCGCCGTTTTCCACTTTGATAAACCGGGCAAGCTGGGACTGCAAACATTTGACGTTTGCCGCCACGGTTTCTTTGGTCAGCATATTGCGGGCGGTACTGCGTCCGGAAGGATCGCCGATCTGTCCGGTCGCTCCGCCGACCAGAGCCACCGGGACATGTCCGGCTTTCTGCAACAGCCGCATCGCCATCACCGGCAGCAAATGCCCGACGTGCAAACTGTTTCCGGTCGGATCAAATCCGCAGTAAAACACGACTTTTTCTGAAGTCAATTTTCTTTCGATCGCAGCGCTGTCAGTTTCCTGATAGATGAAACCGCGCTCTTTCAATTCCTGATAGATATTCATAATATTGTTCCCTGAAAATAGTAAAACTCAATGTCCGATGGTACATTCCGGCAGCGGCTTTCTCCGCCAGGAACGGTGATGCACCATTTTGCCTTCGACAAGCCAACGCTCCTCAAAATCACTTCTCACTCCCGCCAGGTCTGCGATCCCCGCCGGATCAAGTTCAAACAACCCGGAGGCGGAAATAACTTTATTCACCGCTTCGCAGTATGCCTCATCATCACTGGAAAAGTGAAACACTCCCTCCGGTTTCAACACCCGGTGCAGCTGTGTGGTGAAATCACTGCACAGCAGCCGGTTGCCGCGGTGGCGGTTTTTGGGCCACGGATCGGGGCAGAGGATGTGGATGCGGTCAAGCGCACCGTCCGGCAGCATTTGAGCGATCAGAAATCTGGCCTCCACCCGCAAAACATCCATATTGTTCAAGCCGGCACGTTCCATTTTTTTGACGACTTTACGCAATCTGCCGATCATCACATCGGCGGCGAGGATCTGCCGGTCGGGATATTTTTTTGCCAGCGCAATGGTGAAACTGCCCGAACCGCATCCCATATCCAATTCTGCGCCGCCGGGGGCGGGGGCAGGGAGGTAGTGGCGGTATACGCCGGTGAAAATATTGATTTTGCTGTCTTCAGGATGACCTGCCATGATCAGATCGCCTCCCGGTCTTTGATCCACTGGCGCAATTCGCGCTGGGTGTTTTCAAAATC
>SUVU01000063.1 GCA_015061865.1 Lentisphaerota bacterium | reverse complement strand
GCCTTGCTTCTGCGCCGGTACGGTCGAGTACGGTAGTACACTCCCGCACCGTACTCGGCGCAAAACACGACATTGCCGCACGCTGCATCCACCGGGTGCAATCAAATCGTTTGGTGCAATCAAATCGTTTTATGTTTTTGACAAATCATAATGTAAGTCATAATATTCTATGTGTCGCCATAAAATGTGTTCATTCGGTCTTGTACGTATGTTTCACAAAATTTGGGACATTACCAATAAAAAATCCGCCACATCCGGATGGTATGGCGGCGTGAGTTTCTGCAAAAATAATCCGCAGTTCAGTTATTGATCCGGGAGAAAAATTCCACCATGCGCGGCACGTTGGAGTTCAACAGCTCCTGCGGCGTGCCGATGGCGGCGATTTTGCCCTGATCCATAAACACCATGCGGTCAGCAACCTCGGCGGCAAAGTCGATCTCGTGGGTGACGACGACCATGGTCATACCGCCTTTGGCAAGTTCTTTCATCAGCGTCAGCACTTCCCCGACCATTTCCGGGTCAAGCGCTGAAGTCGGCTCGTCAAAGAGCAGTACTTCAGGTTTCATCGCCAGACTGCGGACGATGGCGATGCGCTGTTTCTGACCTCCGGAAAGCTGCATCGGGTAAGCATCGGCTTTTTCCGCCAATCCGACCCTTTCGAGCAATTCCATTGCCAGCGCATCGGCCTCTTTATGGTTGAGCAGTCCGGTCGTCACCGGGGCGAGGGTGATATTTTTGCGGATGGTCAAATGGGGAAAGAGGTTGAAGTGCTGAAATACCATGCCGACTTTGGCACGGTAACGGTTCAACGCTTTCTGACCGGAAGAGATGGGTTTGCCGTGAAACAGCACTTTGCCCGACGTGGCGGTTTCCAAGTGGTTCAAACAGCGCAAAAAGGTACTTTTGCCCGACCCGGACGGGCCGACGATAAAGACCGCTTCGCCTTTGCTCACGCTCAAACTTGCACCGTCAACGGCACGCAAAGCCGGATATTCTTTCACCAGATCGCAGGCTTCAAGGATAATTTCACTCATTTTTTTTCAACCTCTTTTCCACGATTGTCAGCAAATAACTGAACAGCATCACCACTGCCAGATAGACCAGCGCCACGGCGACCAGCGGCATAAATGCGTTATAGGTCTGACTGCGGATGATGTCACCGGCTTTGGTCAGATCTTCCAGGGCGATGAATCCGGCGACACTGGTTTCTTTCAGCAATACGATGAATTCATTGCCCAGTGCGGGCAGGACATTTTTCAATGCCTGCGGTACGATCACCAGCGCCATGGTTTTATTATAAGAGAGTCCCAGACTGCGTCCGGCCTCCATCTGACCGCGGTCGATGGACATGATGCCGCCCCGGATGATCTCTGCCACATACGCCCCGGAATTCAACCCGAACGCCAATATCGCCACCAGCACTTTATCGACATCAAATGCCCCGAAAATCACAAAATATATGATCAGCAGCTGCACTACCACCGGGGTGCCGCGGATCACGGTCAGGTAGACTTTGCAGAGCATATCGGCGAATTTCAGTTTGCCGGTCTGGTCGGCGGTACTGCGGATAATGGCGATCAGAAAGCCGATCAATACGCCGAGGACGACCGATGCCCCGGCGACTTCCAGCGTGATGACAAACCCGCGCGCCAGGTACATATAGCGTTTGCCGGCGATGAAATTTTTGCGGAAGTCATATTTGACTTTGCCCCACCACGGCAGATCTTCCCGGTTGACCGGCGGTGAAATTTCTTTTTCCATATTGCGTTTGATGATCTCATCAAGCGTGCCGTCGGCTCTCATTTCCTGCATGGTGCGGTTGAACATTTCCAGCAGGTCTTTGCGCTCTTTACTGATGGCAAAAGCGTAAAATTCCTCGGTCAGCGGCTCGTCAAGTTTTTTCAAGCCGGGATTTTCCTGCAAAAACACTTTTGCCGGGGCATCGTCCAATACTGCGGCGTCGATTTTGCCGGCATTGAGCGCTGCCACGACCAGGGCGGCATTGTCGAAACGTTCCGGTTCCTGATATTTTTCTGTGACGTAAGTATCGCCGGTCGTTCCGTGCTGGACGCCGACCCGTTTGCCGCGAATATCATCGACCCGGGCGATAACCGCACCTTTTTTCACCAGGATCACCTGGGCTGCCGACACATACGGTATGGTGAAATCCACCATCTGTTTGCGCTCTTCGGTGACGGTGATACCGGATGCCGCCACATCGGCTTTGCCGGTCTGCACGGCGGCGATGACCGAGTTGAATTTCATATCCTCGATGACCACGTCCATATTGTTGCGGCGGGCAACTTCCCGGATGATTTCCGGGTCGATACCGGAAATATCACCGTTATCGTCCCGGTATTCGTAGGGCGGAAAAGTGGCTTCAGTGACCATCAACAACCGCTTGCCGTCTTTGTTACCGTCTTTGCAGCCGGTAATGACAAGCGCCATTGAGAGTGTCAGCAGGCTGAATAAAAGTTTTTTCAAAATACTTCTCCTGTAAATGGTTATTATTGTCCCATTTGTGGTGATAAAATCTAACCGTCGGTGGCGCATCGCGGGCACTTTCGCGCCTTGCTTCTGTGCCGGTACGGTCGAGTACGGCAGTACACTCCCGCACCGTGCTCGGCGCAAAACACGACATTGCCGCCCGCTGCATCCACCGGGTGCAATCAAACCGTTTTATGTTTTTAACAAATCATAATGTAAGTGATATATTCTATGTGTCGCCATAAAATGTGTTCATTCGGTCTTGTATGTATGTTTCACAAAATTTGGGACATTACCAAATGGTTATTATTATAATATACTCTGTTGTTGCCGATATTGCCAATTCACAAGTTGACTTTCTGCAATAACTGATTATATTATGCTGAGGTAACGAAAGGAAAATCATGAATAATACACCTGAAAATGTAAAAATCAATCCGGACACTGCTTATGTGGAAAAACTCCGCAGTGTCATGGCGAAAAACGGCGGCTACTGTCCCTGCCGGTTGCAGAAAACTCCGGAAAATATCTGTATTTGTGCGGAATTCAGAAACCAGATGGCAGATCCCGATTTTACCGGATACTGTCATTGCAAACTTTATTATAAGGAAAAATAATTACCGGTGATTTATGTCAATCACCCCATAACGGTCAGATCCACACGGTGGATGCAGTGTGAGACAAGGTCGCAGGTAAATCAAGGCGGCGGCGAGGGAATGTAGCGGAGCTACTTGACTGAGCCGGTGTCCGCAGATTTGCCAAGAGATTGTCCGCAAGCCGCCACCGTCGGTGAATTTTTTAATAACAATTATACAAGGAGAAATAATCATGGAAGTACTGCATCTCAACAAAACTTCGTTTGAAAAACTGCTCGCTCAGAGCGAAAAACCCGTCCTGATCGACTTCTGGGCTACCTGGTGCGGGCCGTGCCAGAAACTTACCCCGGAATTGGAAAAACTCGCCGCTGAACACCCCGAAATCATCGTCGGTAAACTCAACGTCGAAGACCCCGAAGCCGCATCCGTTGCCGCCGCCCTTGGCGTCAACAGCATCCCGGCATTGTTTTTCTACAAAGACGGCAAACTTGCCAAATCCCTCGTCGGCTATATGGATAAGGATACTCTCGCTGCCAAACTCGGATTATAAACGGTGGCGCATTGCGGGTAATCTCTTTTTCTCCAAAAAATCTCCCTGCGGCGGCAGGAGAGCCGCCTCGCCGCTCGGGCTTATGCCCTCGGCGGTTGCAGTCGATTTTCCGGAGACCTCGCTCTCCGGTCTTCCGTGCGGCTTACGCCGTACTCATCCCTGCGAGTAAGGTAGCCTTTTATTTTTTATTCATCTAAAAATCTCCCTGCGGCGGCAGGAGAGCCGCCTCGCCGCTCGGGCTTATGCCCTCGGCGGTTGCAGTCGATTTTCCGGAGACCTCGCTCTCCGGTCTTCCGTGCGGCTTATGCCGTACTCATCCCTGCGAGTAAGGCAGTGTTTTATTTTTGTACACCTTGTCCCGTTGTAGCCTCGGCGAAGACGAATCCCTCGCCGCCGCCTTGATTTACCGGCGACCTTACCTCGCACTGCATCCACCGTGTGAACCGGACTGTTACGGTGGGTTTGGTGAGATCATAATGCCGGTGGCGGCTTGTTCCAGCAAAGCCATTGCGGAAACAGGAAAAACGCAAAACAAAACGGATTTTGAGACTTCTCAAAATCCGTTTTGACGTTTTAAATTACCGGCACAAAAAAACGGAGAAGCCGTTAAGCTTCTCCGTTGGAGGTATCAATCCGATTATTAGATCTCAGTACCTTTGGTGGCATCACGCAGACTGCTCGGCGGAAGAGCGGTGTCGCCAGCCATTTTGCTGTCGGTAAGTTCAACATAACCGGTGTTTTCCTGGGAGCACCAGCCGGCACCGTTGAAACCTTTGACGTGACCGTCGAAGAAGAGCAGGTTACCGAAAGTGGTGTGGTTGGAGTTTTTGTCAGCGCTGTCGATGTGGGTCAAGTCGCCGGAAACCGCGGAGTCAGTGTAGCTGCCGCCGGCAACATAGCTGTAAGCATAGCTCAAAGTACCATCGGTGGCTTTGATCTCCAAAGCGGTTTCAGAATCTTTTTCAGCACTGGCGGTGCTGGAGGGGCAGACGTAAACGTTGCCGTCGCTCAAGTATTCGCCGAAACGGAGCGCATCCATAGCAGCTCCGACACCGGCAGCATCACGGGTATATTTGCCGTCGTTACCGAGAGTTTTGTCGTTGACTTCGGTATTCATGTCGCCGCTCGGCATTTTTTCGCTGTTGTCCTGAGCATACTGCATCAGAGCTTTACCGATCTGGTTCAGGTTGTTCAAGCAGCTGCTGCGGCGGGCGCTTTCACGGGCTTTCTGCAGGGTCGGAAGCAACATACCGGCGAGGATGGCGATAATGGCGATCACGACCAACAACTCGATCAATGTGAATCCACGGGATTTTTTCATTTTTTCTACCTTTCTTTTGTTTCGCGGAATCTCCGCATTTTTTGTTAAGGACATAATTTCCCTACTGCTGTTATAATTTTATCACTCAGGGGCGACTTTTCCAAATCGCCCGCAGACAAAAACAATCTTTTCTTAATTAAATTTCACAATGTGATAATTCATCAGCAATTCAATCTGCCGCCGGCGACCACGATCCGGATGTCGTTTTCTGAAAGCGGATGGGTGAAAATCAACTCTTTTTCACTGCCGTCAGCCTTTTTCAGCGTGCCTTTGACTTCACTGCCCGGAGCCAGCTGGCCCGGCAAGCCGTCAAACGTCAGCGCATCGCCCTCAGCGATCATTTCGTAATCGGCAGGATTTTTGAAAATCAGCGGCACGATACCGAAGTTGATCAGATTCGCCCGGTGGATGCGTTCGATCGCCAGTGCGGCGACGACCTTGATCCCCAGATACATCGGACAGATGGCGGCGTGTTCACGGCTGGAACCCTGACCGTAACTGTCCCTGCCGATGATAACACCGTGTTTACCGGCATCACGCACCGCCGCGGCACGTTCGGCAAACGAGGGTTTGCCCGCTTCGGTGAAGCACTCAAAAACCACTTTGCTGTACGCCGGGATATTGCTGCGCAATTTCAAATGCACTCCGGCGGGCATGATGTGGTCGGTGGTGATCTTGTCCCCGACTTTGATGACTACCACGCCGTCGATCTGCTGCGGCAGGGCATCATTCATCGGCGGTTCACCGATGGTCGGTTTGCGGATAATACCTTTGCCGGAAACCGGCATCTGGAAGTGGGCGTCGTCAGAAACGTAAACTTCCGGTTCGGCGATGACCGGAAATTCGATCCCCAGATCGCGCGGATCGGTAAATTCCCCGGTCAATGCCGCCGCTACTGCAGTTTCAGGGCTGACAAGGTAGGATTGATCGCCTT
Organism: Lentisphaerota bacterium; assembly: GCA_015061865.1. Taxonomy (GTDB): domain Bacteria; phylum Verrucomicrobiota; class Lentisphaeria; order Victivallales; family Victivallaceae; genus UBA1784. The sequence continues at coordinate 7,729 of SUVU01000063.1, read as the reverse complement.
TGGTACCGCTTCTGCCGGCGAAGTTGCGGTTGAATGTCCGCACCGTTACCGTGCCGTCCGCCGGACTCTGCCCCTGACCGATGCATGGACCGCAGCCGACTTCCAAAATCCGCGCTCCGGCGGCGACCAGATCGCCGAGCATGCCGTTGGCACAGAGCATTTCCAGCACCGGACGGCTGCCCGGAGCAATGCCGAGAGTGACATCCGGATGGATCTTGCGCCCTTTCAGCGCCGCCGCCACCATCGCCAGATCCCGGTAACCGCCATTGGTACAGCTGCCGACCAGCACCTGACCGACTTTGATCCCGGCAAGTTCACGCACGGTTTTGATATTATCGGGACTGGAGGGGCAGGCCGCCATCACATCCAGCGTATTCAAGTCGATTTCCACCACCCGGTCGTATTCCGCATCGGCATCGGCGGCGCAGGGCGTGTAATCCGCTTCACGATTCTGCCGTTTGAGAAATTCCCGGGTGCGCTCGTCCGAGGGGAATACACTGGTGGTCACGCCCAGTTCCGCACCCATATTGGTGATCGTGGCACGCTGGGGCACACTCAAATCTTTCACTCCGTCACCGAAATACTCCACGATCGCACCGACGTTGCCTTTGGTGGTCAGAATGGAGAGCAGTTTCAAAATCACATCTTTGGCAGCGACCCACGGCCGGAGTTTGCCGGTAAGTTTCACCCCGATAATACGCGGAGTCGGGATCGTGAACGGCTGTCCCGCCATCGCCAGCGCCACATCCAGACCGCCGGCACCAATGGCGATCATACCGATACCGCCGCCGGTGGGAGTGTGACTGTCCGAACCGATCAGGGTTTTGCCGGGTTTGCCGAAACGCTCCAGATGCAGCTGGTGGCAGATACCATTGCCCGGAGGTGAGAAAATCACCCCTTTTTCCGCCGCCACACTCTGCAAATACAGGTGGTCATTGCGGTTTTCCGGACCATTCTGCATCATATTATGGTCAACATAAGAAACGGACAATTCCGTCGCCACCTGCGGAGTTTTCATCGCTTCAAGTTCCAGATACGCCATCGTGCCGGTCGCATCCTGGGTCAACGTCTGATCAATTTTGATCTGCAGCTGGGTATCAGTCGCCGGATCACCGGAAATCAGGTGGGCGGCAATGATTTTCTGCACCAAAGTTCCTTTAGCCATACTTTTTTTTCTCCTGAACAAATTGGATAAACTTGCCTTCTGTTGTCCGTTAATATAGCACATATCCGGCAAAACTGCAATCAACTGCACAAAAAAACCCCGCTTTTGAAAACGGTGCTGACATAAAAAACGGGACTGCCGGCAAAGCAGCAGCCCGATTGCGCCAATCAATATAAATCAATTTTGCAAAAGCCGGATTTTTTTCAAAATTGGTATTGACACGACTGTTGATATGCGGTAACATATATACAGTACATTAAATTTCAACAGGAGGTATATTATGTTTAAAAAGTTTGTATTATTTGCGCTTGCCGTGTGTTGCGGCAGCATGGTTGCGGCGGTGGAGATCGCCAAACGTCCCGGCAAAGCCAGCGATGACATCAAAATTTTTTCTCAAATCCAGATGCACTACGGGACATTTCAGAATTTCCTGCATTACTGGAAAGACCGTCCGTTGTACGTCAATCCCGCCCACCGTTACGAGGGCAACAAGTTTGACTACACCACTGAACCGAGCATTATGAAGCACATTGAGCTGGCGCAATCTTACAATATCGCCGGTCTGTCGCCGCTGGGCGGTGCCAGAGGCGTGAAATCCCTGCTTGATGCGGCAGAAAAGATGAAAGCTGACAATTTCCTCGTCATGCCTGCCGTCTATCCTGCCGGCACCCAGACTACGGCTTCATCTGCCAATATGAAAGATTTTCTGAATTCGATCCGCTATGCGGTCAACTCTCCCAACGCCTACCGCATCAACGGCAAAGTCGTCATCAACAGTTACGAGGCGGCTTCCGGTAAACTGCCGCCGGCAGCGATGAAAAAAATGCTTGATACCGCCCGGGCTGAACTCGGTGATACCTTCCTTTTTGTCGCTGACGTCAAAATCCCCGGTATGGCGTTGTATTTCGATCACTTCCGCGATAACCGCAAAGTACCTGCTGCGGCGGAAAAAGCCTTTCTGGACACCCTGCAGAGTTATCTGGATGTCGCCGACGGTCTGTATCTGGGCTTCAACGGCAAACAGCCCACACTCGGCGGTGAATACGGCACCAAATACGACCTTGAATACGGCAAATACATTCGGGATGTCATCCTCAAACTCTACGCCCGCCCGCAGAATAAAGGCAAAGTCCTCGGCATCGTCGTTCAGCTCGGTTATGTCAACCACTTCACCGGCATGATCACTTCACAGGAGTACGGCAGCGAGACATTCCGCAACAATTTTGAAGTCGCGCTCTCCCTCAACCCTGACTACATCATTACTTTTGAATGGAATGAATGGAATGAAAACACCTGTTTCATGCCGTCAGTTTATAAAGGTTCCGGCTACCGCCGCATGATCCGCTATTATCAGAGTCTGTTTGACGGCAAAAAACTCGTTCCGCTTCCCAGCGACGACCTGACTGTTCCCAATATGCTGTTGAGTTACCGCTACGCCTGCAAACTCGGCGATGTGATGCGTTTTGAAATGCTCAATATCCCCGACGGCGGCAAATACGGTGATTACAAAGCGCAGATCGTGCTTAAAGACACCGCCGGCAAAATCGTCCACACCCTGCCGCAGGCGGTGATCAAAGGCGATGAATTCAAAGCCGTCACCCAGACCATTCCCAGCGAGATTTTCGCCGATCATCAGGTGCTGGTACCGGAATTGCAGGTCATTGACAGCACCGGCAAAACCCGGATCTACACCGGCAACCTCTACATCCGGCTCACCCCCACGGAAAACCGCATTTTCCAATATGTCCGTATGGCTCTGCGGGAAGCCGCCGACGTCAAAGTTGACGGTTTTGAAGTCACCAAACTTGCTGAAGGCAAATTCCGGGTCAAAGGCAAAGTCACTTCCACTGAGCCGCTGGCTTCGGTCGAATTGCTGGACAACCGTACCGAAATGCGGGCATTCGGCGAAGATAATCCGGAATTCGATCAGGAAAACAACGTCATCATCCAGTTGACCAATACCGCTATCGCCGCACGGTACTTTAACGGTGAACTCCGGGTCGAAAACGTTTCCAAAGCCTATATGCGCAGTGCCAAACAGGACGGCAATAACGAATATTTCCAGTTCACCAATATCCCCAACGGCGTAAAATACCAGCATCAGGGTGTCGGTCACGGCAACCGCAAAATGTTCATCGTCATTCCCCGCAGTGAAGCGGATAAAGCTGTTATCACCGCCGATCTGCACATCGTCAGAATGGTCAGGACTCCGGTGGATATCAAAGTCCGGGAATCGGTCAAAGTTGCCGATATCATGAAATACGGCACTGTTGCCAAAGCGCTGCCCGGCTGTATTTATTTCCGGTTTGACCGTTTTGAGTGCCAGCCGGATATTCCGGTGCGGCTGAATAAAAAGGAGGTCGCATTTGACACCACCGTTTACACGGACAGCGATTATCCGGTGTTCCATTTGCGGATGATCACGGACAGCGGCAAACTTTTCCGTTCCAACCCCGTTCAGATGAAAAAATCTTCCGGGGAAAAAGTTTCCCTGCCCATCTGGTCGGAAACGGAGCGCAAAATCACCACCGTCAATGTCCATAAAGAACGCATCCCCGATGCGAAATATATTTTCTCCCCCGATGCCGGAGACTTCATCCGCAATACTTTCGCCCCCCGTTTCGGCGGCGAACTCGGCGGCGGCTACCGCTACTGCCAGCCGATGCATACCGCCAGCACTCTGCCCAAAGATGCCAAATATGCCGCCCCGGAATGGAAAAAAGATGCCGACGGCTCATATTTCCTGCGTTTCAACGGCAACGGCAGCAATATCACCATGGAACCGGAAGTTTTTCCGCGCGGCGCCTTTACCATCGAGTGTGAGATCCGCCCGGATGCCGGAGCGAAAAATATGGTAGTTTTCCGTCACGCCGTCGGCAGTCTGGGATCACTCGGTGTGTTCCTCAACGGCAAAAAAATCCGCTTGACTTTCATGAATCCGCGCTACTACAACCGGGATCTGTCCACATGGCTCACCATCAAACCCGGTGAATGGAACAAAATCAAAATCACTTCCGACATCAGTAAACTGACCGTCACGGTCAACGGTGAGGAGCAGGTTTTCCGCGGCATCGGTACCGGCGGACTTTTCCGGGGATTCTGTTTCGGCGGTGTTGCCGGGGACTATTACGCCCGCAATTATCAGATGTTCCAGGGCGATCTGCGCTCGCTCCGGATCCTGCACAATACCGAAAAATAATCTCCACTCAGACCGGGTGCAATTCAGCACACCGGTCCCCGCCGGCAGTTATTGGTGCGATCGGCATTGACTGCTGCCGGCGGTCACACATATCCCGGCAGTTCGGTATCGGAAATGATTTTAGTGATACTGCGCAAAGGGGCGATCCGCACCGCTCCGGTGCGGTCAAATTTATCGCCGTCCAGCAATAGATAGTTGGAATCGGCAAGTTCGATGACTTTTTTCAGAAATTCACCGTGCTGTTCGTAGCGGGTAAAAAGTCCCAGCGGCGAGACTCCGAATGCTGAAATAAATGCTTTGGTAAACGGGACGTTATGCAGCTGGCGCATGGTATCGCTGCCCAGAAACGAATTGAGCTGGATATTGTAATTGCCGCCGAGAGAGATCAGGGAATACTCCACCGGAAAGAGGGAAAATTCCTGAATTATCAGCAAACTGTTGGTGACGATCGTCAGCGACGTCAGGGAAGATTGCTGGATAAGTTTGCTCAAATAATACACCGTCGTCGATGAATCAAGAAAAATCGTATCGCCGTCATTGATCTCCGCCAGTGCCATTTCCGCGATGATATGTTTATTGACCCGGTTGCTCACCAGCCGGTCATGGTAATGGATGGCGGTGTTTTCCCGGTTGGTTTCGATATATGCCACGCCGCCGTGGACTTTGCGGAGCTGACGGTGAGCGACCAATTCCGATACATCACGGTAGATGGTGGCGATGGAAACCTGAAAGTGGTCCATCAATTCCGGCAGGGAGCAGAATTTATGTTCCTGCACATATTTTACGATTTCGTATGAGCGTTTGCTTTTCATTATCTATTATTGTCATTTGTTGTGATAAAATCTAACCGTCCGTCTTCGTTGCACTACGCCGTGACAAGTCGGTGGCGCCCGCTGCATCCACCGGGTGCAATCAAACCGTTGTTTGGGACATTGCCCATTATTTGTTACTGTTCAATTAGTTGTAAAAAATATCACCAACGGTTCCTTACTGAAAATATAGCATCGGAAAACAGGTTTTTCAAATTATTATCAAAAGTTTATCATTTTTTTGTCATTTCTTCCGGAAACAGTGCTTGTTTTTTTCTCATTTATACAGTAAATTTGACAATGTACACGTTTTTGACATCCGGTCTGATTTTTAACGATAATCAGGACAAAAAATCATGAAAAAAGTAAAATTTGTTTCGTTGGGCTATGTATCCAATGATTATATCGCCAGAGTGCCGGAAATTCCGATCGACAATAAAGTAAAAATGTCGGTTCACTCGGTGCAGGGCGGCGGGCCCGCCGGCGGTGCGGCGGTGTGTGCGGCACGGCTGGGGGTGAGCAGCGCGTTTGTTTCCAGCGTGGGTGCGGATGAGGCGGGGAAAAAGATCCTTGCCGATCTGGCGGCGGATCATGTGGATATTGCGGCGGTGAAAGTCCGTCAGCATTGCGGTTCGCCGATCGCTTACTGCTGGGTCGATGATGCCGGCAGACGCAGTGTGGTGTGGACGATGAATGATCTGGAACTGCTCCGTGCCGACGAAGTGCCGGCGGAGTTGATCGCACAGGCGGAGCTGCTGCATCTGGACGGTCATCACCCCGAAGCGGCACGGCAGGCGGCGCAGGCGGCAAAAAATGGCGGGACCATGGTCGCTCTGGACGCCGGAACTCTCAATGATTCCACCGGCTATCTGGCGACGGTCGCTGATATTGTGATAACCTCGGAACCGTTTGCGCTTGCGGCGACCGGCAGTTCCGATCCGGTGGCGGCGGTGACGGCGCTCCGGCAAATGTATCCGCAGGCGCAGGTCGCCGGTGCGACTTTCGGCGGCAGAGGTTCGTACTTTTATCTGGACGGCAAAGTGGTGCATATTCCGCCGTTTGCAGTGGATGTGGTCGATACCACCGGAGCCGGGGACAGTTTCCATGCCGGATTTGAAGTGGCGTATATGGAAAGCGGTGATGTGCGTTATGCCGCCCGTTTCGGTTCGGCGGTGGCGGCGATAAAATGTGGTAAACTCGGCGCGCGCGCCGGTCTGCCTGACCGGGCAAGTGTCGAAAAATTTTTAAAGGAGAATTGTTGAAATGAATGAAAACCATCTGATCCATTGTCCCGGCAATCCCGGTTACAACCCGATTTTTGCAGTGGGTGAGCATGAAATGCAGTTGACAACTTTCGGTCTGCTGGTTCTCGGTGCGGGCGAAACTTACACCGCTGACACCGCCGGTTTTGAGTGTGCGCTCGTCCTGCTCGGCGGCAAATGCGCCGTTGCCGGCAAAGATTTCAATTTCGCTGAAGTCGGCAGACGCAAAAACGTTTTTGACGGCGCCCCGCATACCGTTTATCTGCCCCGGAACACGGCGTACACGGTCACGGCGCTGGATGGCGGCGTGGAAATCGCCGTCAACCTTTCACCCGCCAGCCGTGATACCGCCAGACCGACGGTCATCACTCCGGAAATGACCCGCACCATCTCCATCGGCAGGGATAATTTCACCCGGGCGGCAACGATCATGATCGACGAAAAATTTGATTCTGAACACTTCTACATCGGTGAAGGTCTGATCCCGTCGGGCAACTGGTCAGGCTATCCGCCGCACCGTCACGATGTGGATAATCTGCCGGAGGAGATCGACATGGAGGAGACGTATTTCTACCGTTTCGACCCGGAATGCGGCTTCGGCATCCAGAAAGTTTACACTCCGGACGGCAGGATCGATCAGACTTACACCGTCAAATACAATGACACCGTCGCCATTAAAGAAGGTTATCATCCGCTGTGCGGCGCTCCGGGCTATCAGATGTATTACCTCTGGACGATGGCAGGTGCGGTCAACCGCGGATTGATCTCCAGCAAAGATCCGGTGCATGCGTGGGTAAAATGAGCAGTAATGAGAAAGATTTGCTGCTGGGAATCGATTTCGGCAGCGGCGGGTGCAAAGCCACTGTCATTGATTGCAGCGGCAATTTAGCCGGTGAAGCGGCGGTGGAATACCCGACTCATTACCCCCACCCGGGCTGGTCGGAACAGACTCCGGCAGATTGGTATGATGCGATGTGCCGGGCGTTGGCGATGATCCGGGCGCAGGGGGTGGATTTCAACCGCATTGCGGCGATCGCCCCGGACGGCAGTACCCACAATGCGGTGCTGCTGGACGGCAATATGCAGCCGGTGCGGGACACGATCATGTGGACGGATCAGCGCAGTACTGCTGAATGTGAGGAGCTGAAAAGCATTTGCGGCGAAAAGATTTTTGCCACCGCATTTCAGAGCGCCACCCCGACCTGGACACTGCCGCAGCTGCGCTGGTTGAGCAAGCACGAGCCGGAAGTTTTGCAGAAAACCCGCCACATCCTCTTTGTCAAAGATAGATCGG
>SUVU01000062.1 GCA_015061865.1 Lentisphaerota bacterium | reverse complement strand
AGTGTACTACCGTACTCGACCGTACCGGCACAGAAGCAAGGCGCGAAAGTGCCCGCGATGCGCCACCGACGGTTAGATTTTATCACAACAAATGGGACACTCATCGGGCGGGAATAAAATTGGCACAGCCACGGGCAAAGTCGATCCCGATCAGCCGCAGACAGATGTAATTGCCGATTTTCCAGTCGCCTTTGCGGGGGTCGGGCGCATAACGCCCGCTTTGCCGCCGCAGGGGCAGCCGGTCACGCTCCACAAAGCCGTAAATGCCGAATTCAGCGACTTCGACCTGCAAACCGCCTGCCATGACTTTGACCACGATGCCGTCATAGAGTTTTTCCGGATGCTTTTCCAACGCCTCCTGCAATAAACGCAGTTTCATCCGGTCGGCGGCGGCGAAACCGGCGGCATCGATATTCTCCTCCTGCTCCGAAATCCACGCTGCGATATTTTCCAGTGTCGTGGCGCTGCGGGTGCGGGTTTTGCGATCCAGATTCCATAACTGCTGATGCACCGTCAAATCGGCGTAGCGGCGGATCGGGCTGGTAAAGTGAGCGTAAAATGTTTTTCCCAGAGCGAAGTGAACATCCCCTCGGGTGCTGTACGATGCCCGGGGCAGCGAACGCAGCAGCAGATTCAAAATCACATTGCGTTTGCCGTCATCCGGCAGTGCGGCAATGAATTCCCGGCAGGTTTTGCGGTCGGAAATATCTCCCACCGGCAACTGGAAACTGTCGTGCATCAAGTCGGAAAATTCCAGCGTTTTTTCCGGTTCCGGGAACGGATGCACCCGGTAAATCCCCGCCAGCATCCGTTGGGGCATTTCTCTGCCGACCGCCTGATTGGCAGCGAGCATACACTCCTCGACCAGATGTTCTGATTCCCGGGGCAGCCGGGTTTCCAAACCGGTGATGCGGTTGTTTTTTTCATCGCAGATCACCCGGACTTCCGGGATGGGCAGGTCGATATACTGCTCATGTTTATCCCGGTATGCCCGGATGGCACGCACCGCCGGAAATAACTCCTGCAATTTCGCCGCCGTGCCATCGCACCACGACTCTTTTACCGTGCCGTGGTCAAGGAAATCCTGAACCTCATCATAATCCAGACGCTGAGAGACTTTTATCAGCGTATGACAACGGCGGGATTTGATCACTTCGCCATCCGGAGCCACGGTGAGAAACACCGAATGTGCCAGCGAATCCGTCCCGGCGGTCATGCTGATTTTTGCCGTCAATGACGGCGGCAGCATCGGCAGCGTGCGCCCCGGCAGATAACAGCTGAATGCCCGGAGTTTCGCGGCTTCATCAAACTTGCTTTTCGGGGTGATATATGCCGCCACATCAGCGATATGCACGCCAATTTCCCAGTTGCCGTTTTCATCACGCTCCACCGAAAGAGCATCATCAAAGTCTTTGGCATCAAACGGGTCGATCGTCAGCACAAACAAATTCCGGCAATCGCTTCTTTCGATCTCGCGCGGGACGATCTCTGCGGCTTCGGCATCGTCTTTTTCGCTGTATTTTTCCGGCAGGTCGTATTCAGCCATCACCGCATCCAGATCGGCGGAGATCTCCCCGGCATGACCGATGATTTTGCTGATCGAACCGCTTAATTCGCCGTGCGGGTCAAAATCATATTTGACCCGCACCCAGTCCCCCCGCTGCGCGCCCCGGCGGGAACCGTGGATCCTGACATCATCAGGCAAACGGATATTCAACGGACGCACGACCGATCCGGCGAGCAATTCGCCCACAAACGATGTCCGTTTGCGTTCCAGAACGGCATCGACTCTGCCGACTTCGCCGCGCTCGGCATCTTCCGGATGATTTTTACGCGGCGGCAATACCACGATCCGCACTTTATCCCCGTCCAGCGCATCGGCGGTAAACTTCGCCGGGATAAAAATTTCCCCTTCCTCCGTCGCGCCGTCGGGAGTGAAAAATCCGAACCCGGCTGCCGTAATGCGGATCACGCCGTCAACTTCACGCTCCGCTTTGCGCCGTTTGCGCTCCAAAACTCGTTCCGCCAGCCGCCGCAACCGTTGTTTGCGCTGTTTTTTCATAGCTGCTGCCCTTTCCAAACCGGGATCATATTCAGATCGTACAATTTTTTCAATGCTGCCGGTGCCAATACGGAATTCAGCAGTTTTTCCACCGCCGGAGCCGGAGTTTCACGGCAGATCAGCGCATACTGCACCGTTAAAGGATAAGTCCCCGCACTCACCGTCGCTGTGGTCGGCGCAATATCATGCACCGGTACGGCAATGATTTCGGCACTGCGTTCCGGCTGAAACGGCCCCGCCCCCAGCGCCGCGGGGTTGAGAAACGCAAATAATTGCGGCAGATTGCTGACCCGGAATATCCCGGCGGCAAGATCAAGATTGCCCAATACCCGGTTGACCAGCGTCGCTCCGGCAGAGCCGCTTTTCAGCATGATCCGCTGGATATCCGCCGCCGAGCCATTGTATTCCCGCCAGTGCGGTTGAGCTGCGGTCAGGATTTTGACCGCTTCGGCTTTGGTCAGCGATCCCAGCGGATTGCCGGGATGGATGTAGAAGCACAACGCTTCCGCAGCATAGGGATAAATCCGCCACCCGGCACGCTTTTCCGGCAGGAACCGGGTGTCCAGGATCAACATATCCACCTCGTGATGCTGCAATGCCGACAGCGCTTCAGAGGGTTTCAGATGCTTCATTGCCACCTCATATTCACCTGAAAACGCCATTTTCAGCGCCTCGTGCTGTACAATATTCACCGGGGCGCCATTGGCGGCATTGCCGACGGTGAGCCGGGGCTTTTCAGCGCCGGCAGCGATCACGGCAAAAAGAGCGAGAGCGATGGCACAAAATTTTTTCAGCATGGCGGATATTTTTCAGAAATGACTTCCAGCAGCCGGCGGTTTTCTTCCGGCGTGCCGATGGTTATACGCAGATATTTACCGGTCACTTCTCCGGGGAAGTAACGCACGATCACCGCATTTTCCCGCAACAGCGCAAATGCTCCGGCACCGTCGCCGTCCGGCGGGGCGGCAAAGAGGAAATTCGCCTGCGACGGCACGATCTCAAAACCGCGCGCCGCCAGTTCTGCGGTCAATTTTTCCCGGTCGGCAACGATTTTGGCGGTACACTCCGCCCGGTAGGCTTTATCAGCGTAATTGGCTTTGCCGACTTCCTGCGTGAGCATATCCAGATTATAGGAATCTTTCAACTTCATCAGCCCGGAAATCAGCACCGGATTGCCGAATGCGTACCCCAGCCGGATGCCCGCCATCGACGAACCTTTGGAAAACGTCCGCATGACCAGCACATTGTCAAATTCCGTCGCAAATTCAGCACAATTATCCGCAGCAAAATCGCTGTACGCTTCGTCGATCAGCACAATGCCGTCAAAATCCCGGCAATAGGAACGCACCAACTCTTTCGGCGCACAATTTCCCGTCGGCGCATTGGGGCGGGTGATGATCAGCAAATTGGCATCACCGGCCTGCGCCACCGCATCAGCCGGATAGGCAAAACTACCCGTTCCCAGTGCGATCCGTTTCACCGGAGCACCCTGCATCGCCGCCAACACCGGATAAAGCGAATAACTCGGCTCAAAAACCGCCGCCGCCCGATCCGGCGCCGTAAACGCCCGGAATATCATCGTCAGCAAATCATCCGAACCGTTGCCGGCAATGACGTTCTCCCGCTTCAATCCCAAATCCGCCGCAAACATATCCCGCAAGCCATCCGCCATCGGGTCAGGATAACGCCGCAGCCGGGAAATATCAAACTCACGCAGCACTTCCGCTACCAGCGGCGACGGGGGATAGGGATTTTCATTGGTATTCAATTTGATCAGATTTGCCATTTTCGGCTGTTCACCGGGAACATAACCGGCAATCGCATCAATTTCAGGACGGAAGTAAGATTTCATTTCAACGGCCTCCACAAACAATGACCATGATTCCACTGTAAAGCGCCGTCAGACTCAACACCACTGCGGCAATACTCAATATATAACGGATTTTCACATTTTCAGCGGCTTTGCGGAAACAATCCCGCAATAAACACGGTTTCGCCGAAATCCAGATCCCGGCGATCCCCGCCAGCCACTGCACCACCGCCACGACTCCGGCTCCCGGCACATGGCAGTCAAACGTACTGTGGATCATCCCGTAACCGGCGGCGATCATCCACAATGCCAACCCTCTGGCGGCATAATAATCAATCAGATACAGACACAAAAACGGCAATACCGCCGCCAGCGGCCACAGCCACGGCGTCAGAAACGCCGGAGAAACCGGATACGCCAACGGCACACAATAGAGCGCCGCCGGCAATGTCAGAGCCAAACCGATCCAGCGGTTGCGGCACCACTTCTCCCGCTGCGGCACATTGCCGCTGCCGGTTTTAACCAACATTACCGCCACGACCGCATACACCGCCGCCGACAACCATGCTTCAAGTATACTCAATATCATCTTTCATCACCCGATACGGTAAAAATTTTTGCCGTTGGCGGTAAATACCGCCGCCGCCGCTTCCGGAGTCATATTCCGGTCAAATGCCAATGCCGCCGCCACCCGTCCGACCATGCCGGGGGTATTCGCCCTGCCCCGGTACGGTACCGGCGCCAGATACGGCGAATCGGTCTCAATAAACAATTTTTCCAACGGAATACGGGAAATCACCCGGCGGATATTCTGCGCCGCTTTGAATGTATACATCCCCGTCACCCCGAAATACCCGTCCAGCGCCAGAAACTTTTCGGCATACGCCTCGTTTCCGGCGTAGCAATGGATCACAAATCTGCCGCCGTCAGCATGAAAATCCGTCAACAGCGCCAGCGCATCCTCATACGCATCCCACACGCCGTCTTTATCCCGCAAATGCAGCATCGCCGGCAAATCCCATTGCAGCGCCACTTGCAGAAACTCCGCCAGGACTTCACGCTGCACCTGCCGGTCTGACAGATCGTAAAAATAATCCAGTCCGATCTCTCCGATCGCCCGCAGTTTCGCATGATTTCGCAACGGCGCAATATCCCCGCCGTCCCGGCGGTACTCCGCCGCATCATGCGGATGTACGCCCGCTGAAAAACAGGCATTTTCCACCGCTTGAGCAAATTCCGCCGCCCGGAACGAACCGGCAACACTGCCGCCGGCACAGAGCAGATACAGTTTCTCAACGGGGGTGGTAAACACACCGGAATTCAACTCCAGATCCGCATTGATCTGCGCCAGATATTCCGCCGGAGTCACCTCACCGTCATAGTGAAAGTGGGTATCAAAAAGTTCCATACTGCTGAAAATTCCCATCCTCAATTCCGGTCGCTGGCGATTTTCCACGCTCCGGCGGCGATAAATGCGATCGTCGGCGCCAAACCGCACAATACCGGATTCAACGCTCCGCTTTTGCCCAGCATCAGGAATATTTCCGCCACGACGATATAGACGACGATCAGACCGATCGCCGAAATGATCGCCAGCATACTGCCGGTACGCTCGTTTTTGGTCGCCAGCGGAATTCCGAGAAACACCGCCAGAAAACAGCTCCACGGGAATGCGATCCGGTAAAAAAACACCGTTTCATAAATACAGCGCGCCCGGGGCGGCATATTCGGATTTTTCCGCATGATCTCCCAGATCACCGGAGTGGAGAGGTTGTCTTTTTCCTGTACCGCGTTGCGGATGTCACGGGGAGATTCCGGGATCACCGATTTCGGGAAGCGCAGATTTTCAAACTTCAGATCCGCATGCAGCAGCATCGTACCGCGCGAAGCGAGAAATCTCGTCTCCTCGATCCGGTCATAACTGACGAAAGAGCCTTTTTTGAACACCCATTCCTCACGGTCGGCATCGTAATACGCTTCTTTGATCTCAAAATCCAGTTTGCGTCCGGCCAGCAGCTGATGCACTTTTGCCGCCCGTTCACTGCTGTTGGTAACATCTTTCAATCTCTCTCCGAGGATCGCCGCAACTTTCTGTTCATATTCAGCGCTGCCCGGAGTACCGAGTATCAGCCGGATGATATCGGCATCCCACCGGGTTTTCAGAATCACGTTTTCGTGCTTGTTGCCGGTGATAAAAAGCTGAAACAGCCACCGTCTTTCACCGTCATCGCTTTTATAGGTCAACAGCGATTTGGCGGAACGGCGCTTGTCGGCGCCGAGGTCAAACAGCCGTTCGGCCTCGACGGAAGTTTTCGGGATGAGCAATTCGTTGAAGTAAACATTCACCATCGTCACCACGATACCGACGGCAAAAATCGCTCCGCCGCACCGGAAAAGCGATACTCCGGATGCCCGCATGGCGGTAACTTCCAGATTTTTGCCGAATGTCGCCATCGTCCACATGCACCCCAGCAGCATGGAGATCGGCAGAATAAAGCGGATATTCCCCGGCAGCCGGTAGAGCAGATAGGTGGCGATCATCCGCCAGGATGCCCCGGCTTCCAGAAACGCCCCCAGATCCTGATAGACGTCACTCAGCACAAACAATATGACAAATACCGTCAGCAAAATGACGTATTTTATCATAAATTCTTTCAGCACATACCCATCCAGTGTCCACAGCGGGAACCAGCGGCGCGGCATTTTTTTCAGTTCCCGGTAACTGGAGGCATGCTCCATATTGATCCGGGTCTCATCAAGCGGTGTATTATTCATTCAGATCAACTTCTCCGGCACGGACTTTCGCCCATGCGTAGGTCGCCAGCGACACAAATCCGGCGACGATTTCAGCATAAACCAGATCGATTCCCAAACCGATGGGATTCCACAAAATATAGGTCACGACCACAAAGGTAATAAACATTCCCGGCACCACCGTGATAAACGCCGGACGGCGGAGTGAGAAAAGATAGATCGAACCTGCCAGCAGGGCAAAGACCGCAATGACCTGATTGCTCCACGCAAAATAGTTCCAGAGTTTGGCAAATCCGGCGGCATCTTTATTGCTCCACAGCAGCAATCCCAGCGTTGCGGCGATCAGCGGAGCGACCAACAGCAGCCGCAGTACGATCGGTTTCTGATTGACATGAAATATTTCCGCCAGACTCAAACGCAAACTCCGCATCGCCGTATCGCCGCTGGTGATCGCCAGCACGACCACGCTCAAAATAACCACGATCGACAATCCGCTGTACAGGAAATGGTTGACGATTTTCGCCAGCACCCCGTTGGCATCAGTGCCGATGAGATGGGGGAATTGGTTGTAGATCGCCAATGCGCCCGCCGCCCAGATCATAGCGATCGCACCTTCGACAGCCATCATGCCGAAAAACACATGCAATGCCTGTTTCTCACTGCGCATGGTGCGTGCCACGATCGGAGCCTGCGTGGAGTGAAATCCGGAAATAATTCCGCAGGCAATCGTCACAAACAGCATCGGAATGATCGGCATATTGCCTTCAGCAGTGAATTTTTTTGCCTGAAATGCGGCAGATTCAGTCAGCAATGCCGGATCGCACCAGGCGCTTTTCAGCAGCATCACCAGCAACGCCCCGGTGCCGAGCAGCAGCAGCATACCGAAAACCGGATAAATATTGCCGATGATCTTATCCACCGGAAACAGTGTCGCACAGATATAGTAAACAAATATGCCGCCGACCCACCAGAGGAAACTGTTTTCACCGGGAACCAGACCACTCATCAGTTTCGCCGGGACATTGATAAACACCGCCACCACCAGCAGCAGCGCCAGACAGAGAAAAACCGAAAACACCCGGTAAATATGCTTGCCGGTGGTCAACCGGATCAATTCGGTCAGATTCGCCCCTTTGTGGCGCATCGACATCAGCCCGGCGACGAAATCATGCACACACCCCATGAGAATACAGCCGACCGGAATGATGACAAATGCGATCTCCCCGAAACGGATACCGATGATAACCCCGATCACCGGGCCGATACCGGCGATATTCAGCAGCTGGATAAGCATATTTTTCCAGTGCGGCAGCACCATGAAATCCACACCGTCCCGATTGGCGACCGCCGGAGTTTCCCGGTCATCAGGTTTCAATACCGCGGAAACGATCTTGCCGTAAACAAAATATCCGGCGATCAATATCGCCATGCCCAACAGAAACAATTTCATACTCTGCCTCCCTCCGGAAATCCGGTCTAAAAAATGTAAATATATTATTGGTTGATAATATAACACCGACTGTCGATTTCCGCAACCCCGCCACCGGCACCGGCAATAAAAAATGGCACAACTTTGTCAAGCTGTGCCATTTCAAACTGCGGTTCAGCGTCCGGCAGCGATTTTTTTCATGCGCTCCACGGCAAAAAGCAGACCGCGGGGCACATGGAAAAAGGTTTTCCATTTGCCGCCTTTGAGCGAATGGGTGCGGTCACCGTACTGATCGAGATAGGCGAACCATTCACCGTATTCCGGATCGGGATAATGCGCCCAGGTCCAGGCATCGACTTTTTCAAACCACTGGCGGAACTCCTCTTTGCCGGTGATGTCGTAAGCATAAAGACAGGCGAGCGTGGCTTCGTTATGCACCCACCAGAGTTTCATGTTATGCTGCAATTCCAAATGGGGCTTGCCCAGCGCATCCATGAAGTAGAAAATACCGCCATTCTTTTTATCCCAGCCGAATTCCAGCGTATTGGCGATGATTTTGCTGATGCCGTCGATTTTATCCTGCGAACCGGGGACGTTTTCCAGATAGCTGAGCAAAAACCACATCGCTTCCAGCACATGACCGGGATTCATCTGTCTGCCGATGCTGCTGTCCAGATCCGGTTTATCGGAATTGACCGGCATATTTTCAAAGACCAGCCCGAATTCCGGCGAATAAAATTTATTCAGCACCATATCCACCGCCGTATCCATGGCATCGGAAAATTCCGTGCTGCCGAGGCAGTCATTCATGATCAAACCGAGGTTTGCCATCATCATATAGTGCCCCAGCGAGAGGTACGGCGTTTTACCGGCAAGTGATTTATTCCACTGCAATGCACTGTTGCCGCTTTTGGCACGGTCGATGTAGTTGCGCATGGCTTCACGGGCGGCATCGGCATAGAGAGCTTTGCCGGTGATTTTGTAAAGTTTGGCTGCGCCCATGGCGGCGAAACAATCCGAAAACAGACTGTACGGCGCCATCGCCGGCACGCCTTCACGGTTCAGCGCAAAATAGTAACGCCCCGCCTCGTCACGGCCGTGTTTGTAGAGGAAATCAAATCCGTCTTCGGCAATGGTAATGTATTCATCTTTTTTATAACCGGCGAGATAAATTTCGGCAAACATATAGACGATGCGCCACTGCATCCACATATATTTGGTGGTATCGTAAACCGATCCGTCACGATCCAAACTGGTGAAGTAACCGCCGAACTCTTTGTCAACACAGTTTTTTTCCCAGAACGGGATCACCGAGTTGAGAAGTTCATTTTCGTATCTGGTGATATATTGCTGCCACATGATATTTTCTCCTATTGGGTTAAAGTTCACTGCATACTTCGATCGCCGTATTGACATTGCCGAACGGCGCACTGGTCGCCACGCCGCGCACTTCACTGCGGATCTCGGCAAGAATTTTGCGGGCGATATTGATACCGGCGGCACGCTGGGCGTCTTTATCCCCGGCATTTTTCATTGTTTCCATGATCCACTCCGGCACGACCACGCCGGGGACTTCGGTTTTCATAAATATTGCGTTGCGGTAACTGACGAACGGCCACACCCCGGCGATGACCGGGACTTGGAAGTGGCGGATCTTATTCAGAAACTTCAACAGCGTATCCGGATCAAACACCGGCTGGGTGATGATGAATTCCGCCCCGGACTCGACTTTTTCCGCCAGCCGGCGGTATTCACGCTCCGGATCAATGGCGTTGGGATCGGCACCGACTCCGGCGACGATGGCGGTTTTCACATTATTGCCCAGCGGAAATCCCCCGGCATCCACGCCCCGGTTGAGCCGGGACTGCAATTTGACCATGCCGATGGCATCGACATCAAACACCCCGGAACTGTCCGGATAATCGCCCAGTTTCGGCGGATCGCCGGTGATAAAGAGGATGTTGCGTAAATTTTTTGCCATACAGCCGAGGATCAGCGACTGCAAACTGATCAGATTGCGGTCACGGGCGCAGCAGTGGATGATCGTTTCGATCCCGGCACGCTCCTGAATTTCGATCGCCGTGACGACCTGCGAGATCCGGGAACTCGCCCGGGGGCCGTCGGGAATATTGATCGCATCAAATCCGGCGGCGGCACAAAGTTTGGCTTTTTCCACCGTGGCAGTCAGATCAAATCCGCGCGGCGGCGTCATTTCGACCAGTTTCAGAAACTTATTTCCGGCAAGTTTCGCTCCGAAAGGACTTTTTTCTGCGGTGGGGACAGCCTCCAGCAGCACCTCCTCTTTGACCTGAACCGCCGGAATATCCGTTTTGGCGCCGCCGATCAGCGGCCGCAATGAGCGTGCCATATCGGCAATGTGTTCCGGAGTGATGCCGCAGCACCCCCCCAGACCGCGCGCCCCCAGCGACAGATAGCGCATACTGTAAGTGGTAAAGTATTCCGGCGTGGTCATCGCCATAAAACGGTTATCCACATATTTGGGCATTCCCGCCCCGGGCTGGACGATCAGCGGCAGGGAAACTTTGCCGCTGATATGCTGCAATGCTTCCAGAGTTGCTTCCGGCCCGGCACCGCAATTCAATCCCAGTGCGGCGGGGTCATATTTCTGCAATTCCCGCATTATTTCCGGCAATCCGCTGCCGTCGGCAAGTCTGGCTTCCCGGTCAAACGTAAAACTCACCACCCATTCACAATCAATATCTTTGACCGCACTCAATGCACATTGCAGCGCTCCGATACCGGAGAGCGATTCAAAGATGATGAAATCCACCCCCCCGTCGATCAACGCCGTGATCTGCTCTTTGACGGCGGCAGTTTCCTGTGCCGTCACCGCGGCAGGGCCGACCGAACCGGCGATCAACGTCTCCGGCGCTCCGGCGGCGGCTTTGCGGGCAAGCGCCGCAGCGATGGTATTGATCTGTTTCACCCGGTCGGCGAAACCGAATTGCGCCAGCGAAAACGCATTGGCATTGTAAGTATTGGTGGTCAGCACCTCCGCCCCGGCGTTGACATAAGAGGTGTGGATCGCCGTGATCGCCGCCGGATTGCTGAGGTTGAGTTCATCGTAAGAGGTGTTGACGAAAAAGTTTTTCCGGTACAGTTCCGTGCCGAAACCGCCGTCAAAGATCAACACGCCGCCGGCAAGGCGTTCCCGTATGGAGCCTGATTTCATTTGGTTTCCTCTGAAATATTTGACGGACGCAGTACGATCATCTGAATGACAAACGCCGCCGCCGCCACGATTGCAGCAAAGATGAATGCCGATTCCGTGTGTCCGGAAACGTCAGAGATAAATCCGCCCAGCAATGGTGCGGCAATGCTTGTTATCCCGACGATGATCTCATTGCCGGTAACAAAAAAGCTGCTCCGGACCGGATGGGCAAGCGAATGATAAACCAGATAAAAATAAAAACATCCGCTGTAGATCCCGTATACACCGGAAATAATGTAAAACGCCGCCACATGATGCGTAAAGACCGGAACAAAGGCAAACGACAGCAGCGTCGCCACCCCGCACACTCCCATCAACACCGCCGGCAGTTGTTTCCACATCCAGCTTTTGCTCCGGCACAGCATCAATGCCGTAACTGCCTGAGCGTAACTGACCAGAGCCAGAATATAGGCGTTATGGTGTCTGGGGATATCCAATTCCAGTCCGAGTTTGGGCCACAACGCCCGGATCTGACAGACAGTCACCGTCCCCAGACCGCCGACGATCCAGCCCAGCACGGCAAGTTTATCGTAAGTTT
Source organism: Lentisphaerota bacterium (assembly GCA_015061865.1). Lineage (GTDB taxonomy): Bacteria > Verrucomicrobiota > Lentisphaeria > Victivallales > Victivallaceae > UBA1784. Next base: position 1,875 of record SUVU01000062.1, on the reverse strand, counting down.
TGACTGTAAACTGCGCCGGGGCGGCAGTGGTGGTTTCAACGGTCGGTTCCGCCGTCTTTTTGGGACGGAGCAGTGCGATAAGGATCACGCTGACAGTTACCGCTATCGCCAGAAACATGGTGATAAAAAATCCCTGCCGCAATGTGAACCGGGCAAACGCCAGCGGCCCTGATGCCAGACCGCAGCTCCAGGTCAGAGTGTAAAATGCGGTAGCGCTGACCACCCCTTTTTTGGTTCCGGACTCGATCTCTTTTGCCAGCAATTGAAACGGAGTGCAGAAAAGTGCCGCACCGAATCCGGCAAATATCAGCCACAGAAACTGGGTATACAAGCCGTCAAAAATAATAAATCCCAACGAGGTGAGCGACAGAGTCACGCCTCCGGCAAGAATCAGCGGCAATATCCGTTTGACCGTTGCCAGTTTGCCCACCAGCATGGTCAGCAGACAGTACGCCACACCCCACGCCACGATGGAGCAGGTCGTCACCGTCCGGGAACAGCCTGCTTCAGAGAAGCGGTACGCCGTGATAAAGAAAAAGCCGCCGCTTAAAAAATTTATGGCAAACGGCACGAAATATGCGAGAATACGAATCAACATCTTGTTTAACCTTAAAAACAGTCTGACCGCATTTTTTTGATGCAGTCAAACTGTTTTGCCCCCGAAATATATATTTTACTGTGCGACGACGCCGCATTTTTTCATTGTTTCCAACAATGCCACGGCGTGAGCATCGCTCAATTCGCACAGCGGCAGCCGGTATTCCGGCACGATATCGCCCATGATGCCCATGGCGGCTTTGACCGGAATGGGGTTGCTCTCGATGAAAAGATCCCGGAACAGCGGGTAATATTTGCGGTGATACGCCAGCGCCGCCTGAAAATCGCCTTTGGCGGCAAGTGCGACCATCTCGGACAATTCGCCGGGGATGATATTGGATGCCACACTGATAACTCCGGCGGCACCGACCGACATCATCGGCAGTGTCAGGGAATCATCGCCGCTCAACACGGTGATATCGCAGAGATCTTTGATCGCAGAAACCTTATCCACACTGCCGCCCGCCTCTTTGACCGCCACCATCAGCGGATTTTTGGCAAGTCTGGCGATGGTATCGGCATTGATCGGCACGCCAGCTCTGCCGGGCACGTTGTAAAGCACCACCGGCAGCGCCGTTTTCTCTGCGATCACGGAAAAGTGACGGTAGATGCCTTCCTGGGTCGGTTTATTGTAGTACGGAGTCACCTGCAAAGACGCATCGGCTCCGGCGGCTTTGGCTTCCAGAGTCAGATAGATCGCCTCCTCGGTGGAATTCGCCCCGCTGCCGGCGATGACCTGACATCTGCCGTTGACGATCTCGGCGGTACGGGCGATGACTTCGATGTGTTCGCTGGTGGAGAGCGTCGGGGATTCCCCGGTAGTGCCGACCGGCACCACCCCGGCGACTTTACCGGCGATCTGCTTTTCCAACAACGCTTCCAAAGCTGCAAAATCGACTTTCCCGTTACGGAACGGAGTGACCAACGCAGTATAAACACCCTGCAAAACCATATCATACCTCACATTACAAGTTTGCGGTTTTTACTCTTTACCACATATAAAATACTACATCTGTCCGTTAAAATCAATATCTGAAACTTGAAAATATCGTCCCAATGCACTAAATTATGTCATAAAGACATTTTTTATCGGTAATGTCCCAAATTTTGTGAAACATACATACAAGAGCGAATGAACAGATTTTATGGCGACAGATAGAATATATCACTTACATTATGATTTGTCAAAAACATAAAACGATTTGATTGCACCCGGTGGATGCAGCGTGCGGCAATGTCGTGTTTTGCGCCGAGTACGGTGCGGGAGTGTACTACCGT
>SUVU01000165.1 GCA_015061865.1 Lentisphaerota bacterium | reverse complement strand
TAAACTCCATGTGGTAACTCACCTGCGGCAGCAGATCAAAACTGCTCCAGAGCGTTTTCACCGCCGGGTCATTGACAAATGCCACACCGTATTTCACCGGCTTGCTCAAAATGACTCCGGTAGTTTCCGGCACATCCGGCACGACTGAAATACCGCCGAAATTCATCTCCACCGCCCCGTCGCTGAATTCAAACACCGGCACGACTTTCACCGTATCTTTGCCGACAGTAAAGCGCACTTCATGTTTGATAAAGTGATCGGAAATGATCTCCAAACGGCTCATCCGTCCCCTGCCGATCGCTTTTTTGCCCGGCCCGGAACCCAGACCGGCATAAATTTTGCTCTCCTTGCCGTCGGCACGATACCCCTGCAAATAGAAATTCATGTAAGCGTTATCGCTTCTGGAGGTCTGCGTATAAAGCGTGACCCGGTATTTCTGATTCGGGGCAACCTCGAAACCATCGTCCGGACTGCCTTTGACCACCAGATACCTTTTACCGTTATACACGATCCGGTGCGAAAACGTTTCGCCCGGAAGAAGCCGCCCGGTATCCTTGCTCAATTTGACCTGCTTCCTGCCGCTGGCAGCATACCACGCATGGGATACCAGCGCAGAACTCAACAGCAATGTCAATATTATACGTTTCACCTCACCCTCCTGAATTTACTGCAATATCGTCAGATTTTTATTGTATGCGGCTTTGATCTGATGTTCGTAATCTACAATATTATCGTTGGAGCCGCCGCGGTACCAGATGATGACCCGTTCGTTTTCCCGCATATCATTGAAAGTCAACGCTCTGACATCACCGGGGGCAAAGAGGATATTCGCCTGTTTATTGTGCCGCACCGTCGGCAGGGCATAAGTCGTCGTTGTCGCAGAAGTGCTGTTGGCACCGAGCTGGGTAAAGCGGTAGCGCATATTGTCTGTGGCATCGGCAGCCTCTTTATGAAATGAGTCTGCCGCCAGGACCCAGCTTTCCGGTTTACTGACCGCATTATTTTTCAACGGCGGGCGGGTGGCTTTGAAAAGCGGGCGGGCGAAGCCCTGCGTGCCGCCTTTATTGTTCCACGTCATGCCGTATGCGAAATTGCCGGGATGATCTTTTTCCCACGGGTTGATTTCCAGACTGGGGCAGAAAATCGCTTTCGGCGGAGCTTTTTTGCGCCACGCTTTATTGCTTTTATTTTTCTGGATCACGTCGTAAGATGGTCCATTCATGTAAACCGCCATAAACGAATAACCGCTTGCCGTTTCCGCATCGGTCATGCCGCTGTAATAATGTTTGTGATAACCGTCATAATCATTGGCATACAGCTGGGCGGCATTGCCGATGGTTTTCAAATTACTGACACAACTGGTGCCTTTGCCCCGTTCCCGGGAACTGGACAGCACCGGCAGCAGCATCCCGGCTAAAATGGCGATAATGGCAATAACGACGAGCAATTCGATCAAAGTGAAAGCGCTTCCGGGGAAAGGGGAAAAACTTCTTTTCACGGGAAAAGAGGTTTTTCCCCTCTCCCCGCCCCCCTCTCCCTTTTTCAAGAAAAGCGAAATACTTTTTTTGAGGAAATACAGCGGCAACACACCTTGACAAGTTTTGCTCACGAACAATTCGATCAAAGTGAAACTTTTTTTCATTTTCCGTTATCCTCATATTGCATTAAAAATATTTCTGTTCCATTGGCACGCAGTTTGCACTTCAATACGTCCGTATGTTCCGCCACGACTTTGCCGGAATGAACATTGATGATCCGGGCGACTTTTTCCGGCAGACGGATGACTTTTTCGCCGCCGACTCCGGAGTGGACACTCAAATAATGGCCGTCAGTATTGACAAAATCATACTCGTTATCCGTATAGGTATGCACCCCGGCGGCACGGTAGACATTGCGCACAAACTGCGCCGGAACCGCCGGCAATGCCGCATAAATACCGGTCGCTCCCCGCACTTTTTTCACCCCGAGTACATCTTCACCGCCGGGAAATTCCGCCAGGATCTGCGCTTCCGGGTCATTCAGCGTGAAATACGGCAGTGCCGGATCGCAATTGTAGCGGTATCTGCCGCACAATGTGGCACCGGTCAACTCATCTGTCCACGGCGCAACCGTTTTTTTCATCTCCGCCAGCGGCAGCATATTGCCGGGTTTGAACGGACGGACTTTGAAGCCGGTCAACTCCTCCACGCTTGCCGCACTGAGTTGATTTTTTTCATTGAGGTAGCCTTCGCCCCACCGCCAGATGATGAATTTGCCGGGGGCGTGCAGTTTGGCATGGATCGCCGCCCGGAGCGGTGCGGAAACTTGATAAGCGTTGATGAAAATAAACACTTTGTACTGGTCGGCAGGGAAATCATCGTGCAGAATATCCTGCAGATAGTGGACATCAAAACCTGCTCCGGCGACACTTACTTCATTGAGCGCAAATGCGCCGACACTGCCGTTGTAAAAGTGCATCCTGCCTCTGGTGAAATCCCCGACACTTCTGCCGCTTTCGGCATCAAACAGCAGACAGACCTGCGG
>SUVU01000061.1 GCA_015061865.1 Lentisphaerota bacterium | reverse complement strand
TATTTTGCCATGCGGTAAGGCTTCATGATGGGAGATTTTTCGCCCGCTTCACCTCTCGGTCCGCGGCTCTGCAAATCCCTGGCAAAAGTGAAACCGGGTTCAGCCGGGATCTGAACAAAATCCTTTTTCGGATCGCTTCCGGCAAAAACTGCGGCACACAGGAACAGCAATGACAACGATATGATGTTTTTCATGACAGATTGGTTCTCCTTGATTGGTTTTCAACACATTAACGATCATCGGCGGCGTTTTATTGTGTCTTAAACTCAAAATATCGTCAAAACCGAGGAGTTTATTTTCCAGTTTGTACTGACATTGTTGAAGCAATCGTGAACGGAGCAGAACCCGATGGGTTATCCATCGCAAAAATTATGAAAAACATTCCGGAAGACTGGAACGAACAACGCAAGTCTTTCGGTTTCCCGGAACGGTAACCAACCGGACCTCGGCGGCAGGAGCAATCCTGCCGCCTTTTTTGTTTTTGTCGAAAATGTGAGATGTCGGGCTTTCCTTACAACTAAAAAGCGAAGGTCGGTGCAGAGAACTTTTCGATGGGTGTTTCAAGGTAGCGTTGGTATCGTTCTGCGGAAAAATCCGTCATTTAACGGATGTTGTCACTCAAAGAGTTATGACGGATAGAGAACACTTTTCGGTAAATGTATAGTGGAGGTTGTCCTGTTTTCCGTTTGGTCGGGCGTTTCATGCTGCACTCTCTGAACTAGCCAGAATCGGTAAAGATATGTCCGAGCGTGAAGTCTGCGACGTCTTTGAGGACTACTTCAAGGCTGAAACTGGTATATGCCGATGGTGATATTATTGTTGATGATCATCGGAGTTGCCGCAAATTTTGCGGTGGAAAAAATTTTTACTGTGCTGGGCGGTAACAGACTGTGCCGCAAAATCTGCGGGATAAAGAAATAATCCGGAATACAGCCATAAGGCTTCTTCCATTAAACAGCGGACTGCCCGGCGGTGTTTTTGAAGTGACGGTAAAAACTGACTTCACTCATCCCGGCTTTGCGGGCGATCGCGGCGATATTCAGCGGTTTCGCAGATTTTTTCCGGCATCCAGTTCCCGCAATGTTTCCAATGCCAGATGCGTCAGCAGCGTGATACCGTAAACGAGGGAATCGTCATTGAAATCGAATTTGGGATTGTGGCAGTATGGCTGATCGACTCCGCCACCCAGATTAAAAAATGCTCCGGGCGCTTTTTCCAGAAAATAACAGAAATCTTCACTGCCCATGGACGGTTGCGGCATATATTGGAACATCGCTTCGCCGTATTTTGCCACGGTAATACGACGCAACAGTTCCACGCAGGGTGCGGCATTGCTGCTGGTGCGGTAAACTTCATCGAATTCACAGCGGCACTTGACCCCCGTGGCGACTTCCAGACCTTTTGCCAGCGACTCCGTAGCACGGCACAGCGTTTCGCCGGTGGAATTTTTCAAATAACGGATGCTGCCGGTGACGACACTTTGCCCCGGAGTATCGCCTACCGGATTGAATGCCTGCACTTCGGCAAAGTCCAATATTGCGCTGTCAAGCGGGGAGACTTTGCTGCCGATCAGAGTGTTCATCCGGCAGATCAACTCGGCAGTGGCGGCGATGGTATCGATCGCCTTTTCCGGTTCACTGCGAATGGAACTGACTCCTGTCAGCGTGATTTTGAATCTCGTAATGCCGGACATGAGCGTGCCAGCCATGGTTTTGACCGTTCCCACCGGCACGGTGGAATGGGCGTGAAGTGCATATACTGCATCGGGAGCAGGATCATTCAATGCGCCTTTGGCGATCAGAAACCGTGCCAGCGCATCGAATTCCTCCCCCGGCTGAAAAACGAACCGCACGGAACCGTTGAATTCTGCGGTAAGCCGGGACAATACCATTGCGGCACCCAGCAGACATGCCGTGTGACCGTCATGACCGCAGCCGTGCATTTTGCCGGGAACTTTGGAAGCGTACTTGACACCTGATTCCTCCTGCATAGGCAGAGCATCCATATCCGCCCGCAGTGTTACATTGTACCGGTTGGGTTTACCGTTTTGTCCGTAAAGAAGTGCCACCGTATCTGTCTGGAGAAATGGCGGGAGGATTTGCAGCGCGTTGAGTTTCGCCAGCTCCTCACGCACCAGAGCATTGGTGGCGAATTCTTCACCGGAAAGCTCCGGATTGGCATGGATGGTGCGACGGATCATTTTTACAGCCGGCAGGATTTCGGTTACCAAAGCGTCGATTTTGCGGTCAAGTTGCGGTTCCATGCGATGCTGTTTCCATTAATCTGATGTTGACGATTTTGAAATTTTCACAGTAACGGTATTGTTTACCGGGCAATCACACCGATATTCAGCGGCCCGGTGCATTGCAGCTGCATAACCCTGCACGCTTCGCTGATCTTTTCCGGCATCCTCAGTATCCAAGTTATCATCCCTGATAAAGACACGCAAATGCGATGAGCGAATTGTGCAGAGTTATAAGCCTCTTAAAATCAAGTGGTTGAAAACTTATTTATCTTTGAAAGTCAGAAAGTCTCCGCCGACGGGAATGTCAGCATTTTCAAAGAAGTCATCATCGTCGGTACACGGAGTGGAACATTCCAGGATCAATGCCGGACCGATGCCGGTAAAACTGTGGTAATGGCCACGTTCGACCTGTAAAGTATCACCCGGATTCATAATAAACGTTTTGCCGTCGTAAGTCATGCTGACTTGACCCTGCACGATGAAAAAGGTTTCGAGTTTTTCTTTGTGCATGTGGCTGGGGCAGGTCTGACCGTCGAAACAGAAAAGATATTTACCGCAATATCCACCCTCCATCTCGTTGACGATCCAGACTTCGATCAGACCGGTTTTCATAAAATCGCCAAGGTCGAAATCCGAGACCAGCGGCACCGTATCGGGCATGGCGCACTGCCATTTTTTCATTTGCTCACGAAAATCTGCCAGATACTTGTCGATTCCGGGGATCTGGGCGGTAGCGGCACTGTTGTCATTGCTCATAATATGACTCCTTTTGGTTTAGATATTACCACATTTCTTATTCAATTTTGCCAACATATCAAGGAAAATACTGGCACTCCAGCCGTAATCATGGACGGCTCGGTGCAAAGTACTCAAACCTTCAGGTACGTTAGGACCTTTGCGGTTGATTTTGCCCGGCGGCACCACACCTGCCGGGTCGAAAAATTCGTAGAACCCGCCGAATTCACGGTAATTTTTGATTTGCATTTCAACCGTTTGTCTGCGGATGTGGTCAGCTTCATCGCAATAACCGTAACGTTCAAGTCCTTCAGCGGCAATGTAGTTGAATATGTGCCACACCGGTCCCCTCCACATATCCAGTTCAAATGCCGGATCGGATAAACTGACCGAGGGCAACGGATATTTGGTACCGAAAGTTTCTTTATTGCTGACGTGTGCGGCTATAGCGGCGGCGTGTTCTTTGCTTGCCGCACCGCAAAACAGCGGCATGAAACCGGAAACTGCCATCACCGGAGATTTCCAGTAGTGCATCAGGTCAAAATCGGTGTAAAATTGTTTTTCTTCGTTCCAGAAATATTCTTCGATCAAATCATTGAAACGCTCATGCTGCTCCTGCCAATATTCGGCTTCTGCGGGAAGATTGAGCATTTCGGCAAATTTTGCCATGACTTCGCATTCTTTGGACATGAAGCAGTTGAGATCCACCGCATACTGCGCACAGCCACAATCAAAACGCGGAGAGTTATCCATGCCGCTTTCGCCGCAGGCGCAATCATGCGGACTGCTGGAAAACATCCAGCTCAACAGCCCGATGCCGGTGAAATCCCGGTGCCTCATGTTCCATTCCAGATAGCCTGCCAAATGCATGTATGCCTTTGCGACTGTCTCCACAGACGGATCGCATTTTTCCAGTCCCCAGGCAATGATCGGCTGCTGGGTGATATTGCGTTTGGTGAATTCCGGAGTACTGGACTGGACGATCAAACCGTCTTCACGCTGCTGATTAAGCAGTGCAGTGACCATGTCGGTAGCGACATCTTTTTTAAAGTACCGCACAGCCAGCGCCTGATAGACCGAATCCATGATCCAGCAGGCACGGTGGGGCCAGCGGTCAGGGGTGGCAAAGTAGCCGGGATAGATGCCTTCAGCGGAGTAGATGTGACCGCGCAGCTGTGACCAGGCTCTGCCGATGGCAGTGCAAGTATCACTGTCCGCAGCACCGAAATCGGGGATCTCTTCGGTGAATTCCAGTTTTTTCGCCAGCAGAGCATCAAAATCAGTTTTCAGCAATTCCGCATTGAAAAAGTTTTTTACTCCGAACAGAGTCATTTCTCCGGCTTTTTCCACATGATACATCGCTTCGTCGATGCACTCAAAATTGACTTCTCCACGGAAAAGGACGTGGTATGCATCCGGCAGTACCAGGGCATTTTTGCCGAACACCGCACAATCGGAGCAGACAATAAGTTTTTCATCCGTATCCGGAATAGCAAAAACCGTCAGCGGTTCAGCCGTCGGCAGTACGACCCGGTAACGGAAACGTTCTTTCAACGCAAACAGCGTCAACATATTATTATAATCAGTTTTGCAATCCAATCCTGATGCCGTCAGCAATTGATCCTGATACCACACATCGGGCAGAAATTGACTTTTCATGGGATAATTCTCCTTTAATTTTTGCTGCTGTACCATTTAAGTATGGTCTGATTAATTTCTCTGTAACGGCAGAAAAGCTCCTGATAGAGAGCCGCATTTTTGCCGGGTTCTACTGTTTTGCCGGGACGGAACCACGCCTGCTGAATGGCCAGCGCATCCGGATAAAGTCCGGCGGCAACCGCTCCGAGCATGGCACTGCCGCAGGCGGTACATTCACGCTGCTGCGGCACAGTTACGGGACAATTCAGCACGTCAGCTTTGATTTGCAGCCACAAATCACTTGCCGCCCCGCCGCCAAGTGCCCGCAATTCCCGGCAGTTGACATTGAAACTGCTTAACGCTTCCAGATTGTCCCGCATCAAAAACGCCACTGCTTCCATCGCCGCCCGGAAATAATGCCCCGCCGTATGAGCCTGCGTCACTCCCAATATCGCGCCGCGGGCATGATCACAAACATCCGGCGAGACAGCCCCTGCCCAGTGGGGCAGAATCATTAAATCTTCTGCGCCGGGGGGAACCGCAGCTGCTGCGGTATCCACCTGATCGTATCCGGTGCCGGGCAGCATCAGATTGCGCAGGTATTTCAATACCATTCCAGCCGCCGGAGCCCACGGCAGCAATGTAAAACTCTGCGGCAGAAATCCATGATAGACACCGATGCGGCGGCTTTCATCCACCATATATTCCGGCAATGGACAGCAAAGTGCCAGCGTTGTGCCGGTGGTTTCAGTGATAATGCCGTCCACTCCGCCGCCGGCACCGAGTGAACCACAGACATGATCCAGCGGCGCAACCGACGCGACAGCACCGGCAAATTCCGGCAGAAACTTCCCGTGGCAGACCGCCACCATCTCGCCTGAATCGTGAAGTTCCGGAAAACTGCTGCGGTCAAGCGACAAATAATCGAGCATTTCCTGGAAATAATTCCCGGTATTCATATCGTAATAAAGCGATGATGGCAGCAACCCCCTGCCGGTGATAAATTTACCGGTGAGCGCATGGAGGACGAAATCCTCTACCATCAGGATTTTTGCGGTGCGCCGCAGGACTTCCGGTTCATGTTTTTGCAGATAAAGCAGTTTCGAAGCCGTCCAGCAGGGCAGCATGGCGGTCTGACCGGAGATCTGACATAATCTCTCCAGCGTAAAATGCTCTTCCAATTCCTTTGCTTCATCAACCGCCCGGGAATCCAGCCAGACGATAGTTTTGCGCAGCGGTCTGCCGGAAGCATCGACACAAATAAATGTCTCCACCTGTCCGGTGATCGCCACTGAACAGATTTTTACTCCCGCACCGGCAGCGGCAAATGCTTCCAGACAGGCGCGGCGCACTGAATCAAGGTAGATTTGCGGGTCGAGTTCCACCACGCCGGGGTGTGGAGTTTCCAGAGTATACTCACATCCGCCGTGTCCGGCACAATTACCGTCACGGTCAAATAAAGCGGCTTTCACCGCTGTAGTGCCGATGTCGATACCGCAAAAAAGTTCTTTCATAAGTTCACAATTGGATCCATTTGCCGTTTTTGGCAGATTCTTTTATCTTTTCCAGCATATACTGCATATAGATTCCCCGTGCCAAGTCCGGTTCTCCGGCGGTGCCGGTGTGGATATTGTTGAGGAAGTTCCAGAGGCAGTGCATATGACCGCGCATCCAGCCGATGGCGGCTTTGGGCGTGGGAAATCCGGCTGGTTTGCTGTAGCGTTGACCGCAATCTATCGCTGTCCAGCCCCGTACCCCGCCCAGCGGCGAGGAGGATTTGCTCATCTCGTAGTAATAAAGTTTGTCCAGATCCATGGGATCAAAACGCAATGCACCTTTTGAACCGTGAATGGCGAACCCCAATTCATCCTCTGCTCCGGTGGTGATTTTAGATGCCGTGATCACCCCGCAGGCCCCGTTGGCAAGCGTCGCCAGTACGTGCATATTGTCCTCAGCGGTCACCGGAACCCGCTTGCCCGGCTCTGAAGCCGAGGGGCGGTCAGCATAAGCGATATGCGTCGCCGCACAAACCGATTTGAAACCGCCGGTCAGATAATCGACCAGATCCAGAATATGGCTGCCCAGATCGGCGATCGTACCGGCTTCAAGTTTCCATTTCAAAGGAGCCGACGGATCGGCACTGCCGGAGTGCAGATATTGTCCGCGGAATTCCAGCACATCCCCGATCATACCGTCATCGATCAACTGTTTTGCCCGGAGCGTTGCCGGAAAAAAGCGGTTTTGCAGGGTCATCTGCGAAATGCCTTTATAACCGGGCAATACCGCCGCGATCTTATCCGCTTCAGCGGCACTGGAAACCAGCGGCTTGTCGCAGTAAATATGTTTGCCCGCCTCCATTGCCGCCAGCAGCTGTTCACAATGGAAATCGTTGGGCGAAGCAATGTCCACAACGTCGATTTCCGGATCGTCGATGATTTCCCGGTAATCGGTGACCGCTTTTGCCGCCCCGATCTGGGCGGCGAATTTATCCGCACTTGACTGATGAGCGGCGCACACGGTTTTTACCGTGAACTTAAAATCCTGCTGATCATAAAACAGCGGCAGATTCAGATAACCGTATGCATGGACACGGGCGATGAAGCCCGCACCGATGATGCCGACTTTGTACTCTTTCATCCCAACAACTCTTTCTGGGTTTCGATGATCGCCTCTTCGATGATATCCATACCTTTCTGTGCCACTTCATCAGGCATGACGATCGGCGGACTCATGCGCAGGATGTGACCGGCGGGAACCCATGCCAGGCCTTTGGCAAAGGCTTTCTGATAGACCATTTTGCCGGCTTCGTCGAACGGAGTTTTGAGTTTTTTGTCTTTAACCAGTTCGATCCCGAGCAGACAGCCGCGGCAGCGGGTATCGCCGACGATCTCGTATTTTTCCGTCCAATCAGCCATGCGCTGTTTGAAAAGTTCTTCCAGGTGCATGGCGTGTTCGAGCAAGCCCTCTTCCTCAATGACTTCAAAACACGCCAGCGCAGCGGCGCAAGCCATCGGGTTGCCGCCGTAACTGGTGGAGGCGGAAATTTTATCCACCGCATCGGCATACGGTTCACGCACCGCCATTGCCGTCACCGGGAATCCGTTGCCGAAACCTTTGCCGAGCGTGACGACATCGGGCAGCACGCCCCAGTGTTCGCAGCAGAGCGTTTTGCCGGTTCTGCCCATGGAAGTAAGCACTTCGTCAGCGAAAAAGAGGATATTGCGCTCCTCCAGGAATTTTTTGAGTTTCGGGAAAAAGTCATCCGGCGGCATCACGCTGCCAGCCCAGCCCTGAATCGGTTCAGCAACAAATGCGGCGATTTGACCGGTGGTACATTCTTTGATATATTTGTCATAGAAATCCAGATACGCTTCCGTATCCAGCGTCCCGTCGGCACGGGTCCACAGCGGACGGTAGGTGTCAGGACGGGGCAGCAGATAGAAACCCGGCTCCCGGGATGGACCGCTGAATTTGGTCATGCGCGCCAGACCGATGGAGTGGCCGCTTTTGCCGTGAAAGTCCTGAAAACAGCTCAAAAATTCATGTTTTCCGGTCGCGGCACGGCAGGTGCGCAGACCGGCTTCAACAGCGGCAGTACCGCAATCGTAAAGCTGAAAGCATTTCAGATCCCCCGGCAGAGTTGCCGCCATTTTTTCGAGCAGGCGGGTTTTGATTTCGGTGGTAAAGTCATGACAGTTCATCAATTTTTTGGCGTAATTTGCGACCGCTTCTGAAATTTTCGGATGGCAGTGACCGAGAGTGGTCACATAAATACCGCTGGAAAAGTCAATATATTTGTTGCCGTCCACGTCCTCCATCATACAGCCCTGACCGCGTTCAAACGCTACGGGGAACAACCGCACCTGACCGGAAAGTCCCCGGTAATATTTGCTGGCACGGCTGTGCATCGCAGTACTTTTCGGGCCCGGCAATGCTGTTTTAATCGCCGGGATCGCAGTGAGATCGAGCTGGTAGGGTGCTGGATTGTATTTGCCCATGAGAAAGACCTTTCATTTTACAATATCGTTATGGTAAATATGTTCTTGTTTACAAGATAGCCGGAATAATCAAAAAAAGCAAGAATATTTTCAGGGTCGACTTGATTTTGCGGCAATCTGATGTTATTTTTTAACATCATGCATATCAGACACCGTAAAATTTTAGACATTTTGCTGCGGGATGGCGAATTTTCCATCAAACGCGGTGCATTGGAACTGGGCGTTACCGAAATGACCTTGCGGCGGGATTTGCGGGAGCTGGAAAAAGAAAAACAGCTGCTGCAAGTCAAAGGCGGCGCAACGTTTTTTCCGGTGGGATATTTTCCGGACGGCATCAACGAAAATGCCAATGAAAAGTTCTGCATGTCGCGCGCATTGGCAAACCGGATTCTGCCCGCCGAAACACTCTTTATCGGCACGGGCAGTACCGCATTTGTATTCGCATCCTATCTGGCGCGACTGCGCAACCGGCGAATGACTGTTGTAACTCATTCTCTGGCAGTGGCAACCGCACTTTACCGTTCCAGTTGCCGGGTCATCATGCTCGGCGGTGAACTGCGTCCGAGCAGCCTCGATCTCACCGGGGCGGTCGCTGAAAAAAATTTGCGGGAATACCACGTGGAATATCTGGTCACCAGCTGCGACGGCGCGTTGAGTGAGTACGGTTTTTACACCTCTGACCCCGGGCTTGCCAATCTGGAAAAAAACATGATCGCTGTCGCTGACAAAGTCGCCGTAATCGCCGCCAGCAAAAAATTTGCCAAACCGGCATTGACATTATTTGCCAGTTGTGATGATGTCGATCTGGTGGTTTCCGACAGCGATCTCTCTGACCGGGACTGCGCCAATCTCCGGGAGCGCAACATCGAAGTTATTAAAGCCGAATAAACCGGTTCCTTAAATGTTAAAAAATAACATTGCAACATAAAAAATATTCTCTTTCCACCCGTTTTTTTGTTGCAAATCCGGAAAATCTGCGGTATTATTGACAACAGTCGGAAAAATTTTGTCACTGCAACTGCAACTGCAACAGAAAGGATTTGCTATGAAAAAATTGTGGTTATTCTCCCTGATATTCGGTGCTGCCTTGCTCCATGCGACCGAGCCGTGGGAAATCAAAAATGTACCCGCCATGTACGAAAACCCGGGCAGGATCAAAGTCATCCCCGGCGAAGTCCAGCCGCTGACATTCCACTTTATCGCCCCAAACAGCGTACTTTCAGCCAAGTCCAGGGATAAAACTCTGCCTGCCGGTGAAGTCGCCGTTTCCCACGGTTTTGACATCGTTGGCAAAAACGCCCACCTGATGCGCACCGAAATAACCCTGCCGCAAGGTATGGAATTCATTTGCAGTCTCGCCGGTGACCAGCCTGTGGAACAGCATAAGCGCACCATCAAAGGCAATTTTATCATTGATGATTACATTTGTGACAAAGTGATGCTCCAGCCCCGGGGCAGGATGTCCGAATGGCGCACCTACAAAATCGCCGTCCGCGTTCCCGCCGATCTGCCGGTTGACAGTAAAATCAACATCGTACTTTACCATGAAGGCAAAAAAGTTGCCGAGAAAAGCTGGGTGTTCGACCGTGTTTCCGGCTTTACCCCCGCCCCGAAACTCAAGCATCTTAAAATCGGTTTCTGGGACTACGGCATGTATATGCTTTACGATGCCCATAAAGAACTCGGTGACTTTTTCAGCCGGGCCGGAGCCAACAGCTTTTTCAATACACTCAAATCTGACAAATTGACTCTTTTCGGCAGTCTGCACCACAGCAATTTCAGCGATTACGAAAAATTCCCCAACTATACCCCCGACGGCAAATTCGTCCGCGGTCAGCTCAATGCCTGGTATCTGCGCACTAAAACTCTCAAAGAGTGTCTGCCGCACATCACCGCCAAACAGCTCGCTCACGCCAGAGAACTCGGCAGCTCCTGGACCGGCATGGACTATGAACCGACAGGTATGGAGGGCTTCATCCCCGAAAGTATCGCCCACTTCAAAAAAGAATATCAGGTCAGTGATGCCGAATTTGAGGATATGCGGCAATTACTGGACAAAAAAGGCTATTTGAGTTTCCACGTCGCCACGCCTGAACAGCGCAAAATCATCAACAAATGGAACCACTACCAGTCCTCTTTGCACGCTGAATTCATCAAAGCTCTGGTCACTGATTTGAAAAAAGCCGACCCGAATATCAAATTTCACAATACCGTCATGGATGCGCTGCCCCCGCCGGATCCCAAAGGCGGCGGGGTGATGACCGATGCCAGTGTACAGGCGAAATATCTGGACATGATCGAACCTCAGCTCTATCAGGGCTACGATGATATCGCCGCCAAATACGCCATTTTGCGTACTGCCGAATGGAAAAAACGGATCAATGAACTCAATCCCCAATGCATCCTGCACCCGCTGCTGGTCGTCCGTTATGCCGGCGGCAAAGACCGCAACACCCCCAAACTGCTCCGTCAGCAGACTGTCGGTGCAATCACCGAAGGCGCAGGCGGTGTGAGTTACTACTTCATTCAAGGCTTTAATGCCACCGACTATGCCGAATTGGCGGAAACCGTCCGGCAGTTGGCGAAATATGAGGACTACTATGTTTTTGGCAAACGTTGTGATGCTGATTTCACCATTGTCGGCGCACCGCAGCGTACCGGTTACAAAAGACAGTGGCCGCAGGGCGACCGTGAAGTGAAAAATCCGGATTGGCACTTCGCCGCCCACGCTTACAACGGCAAAAAACTTGTCACGCTGATGAACCTCAATCAGCAGACAGCGATGTATGTCAAAATCAATACTGCGGCAAAACTGCAATCTTTCACCGGCGTCAACATCCGTCCCAACGGTTTTATGACCATCAATCCCGGCGAAATCGCCTACCTCATCTATGAGTAAGATTTGAAAATGTTAATTTTTAACATTGAGTTGATAAAACATTTACCTTACTTGTTGCGGAAAAAAGATTTTTCGAGTATAATATCTGTCGGGAAAATATTTCAACTCGTTATATGAAAGGATTTTGAAATGAAACAGATTAAATTGGCTTTTCTGATGTTGATGATGACTGCGATCGCCGTGCTGGCGGCTCCGGTGCGTATCCACTTGGTCGGCGACAGTATCTGCGCCGGTTCCAGCCGTCCGCCGCGTACCGGCTGGGGGACGGCACTGGCGGGTTACACCCTGCCCGGATTTGACGTTGAAAACCGCGCCCGCAGCGGCTTGAGCACCAGCAGCTGCCGCACTAAAACCGACTATCAGGGCTGGGCTTATGTCACCAAACCGAGTTACTTCCGCCCGGGGGACTATGTGGTACTTAATTTCGGTCACAACAACCGCCGCAAAAATATCAGTATGGAACAATACGCCGAGGACCTCACCTTTTTCATTCGTGATGCCAAAAGCAAAGGGGTCAATGTCGTACTGACCACCCCCATCGAAGAACGTGTTTTCAAAAATGGTGCATTCGTCGGCGGCAAAGAGTTGAAAGAATACGCCAAATACGTCTATCAGGTTGCTGAAGCTGAAAAAGTCCCGGTCATCGATCTCAATGCGCTCAGCACCGATGACATTCTCACGCTCGGCGAGGAAAAAAGTCACCCATACTATCTCTCCAGTGCCTCCAAAACCAATGACAACAGCCATCTGACTCCGGCTGGCGCAAAATGGATCGCCGAAATGTTTCTCCGCGAAGCAGCCAGACAGCAGCTGCCGATCACAAAATGTTTCCGGTCGGTAAAATAATGAAGTAAATCATGAATAATTCTATTCACTCTACTGTTCGCAACAGGGTGAAACCGGGAGGTTTCACTCTTATTGAGCTGCTTGTGAGCAAAACTTGTCAAATATGTATTTTGCTGTGGTGTTTTTTTCAAAAAAGTATTTCGCTTTTCTTTGAAAGAGAAAAGGGGCGCGGGGGAAAGGGAAAACTCTCTTTTCCCGTGAAAAGAAAGTTTTCCTTGTCCACCGCACACGGTTTCACTTTAATAGAACTGCTGGTTGTCATCGCCATTATCGCCATTCTGGCAGCGATCCTGCTGCCGACACTGCAAAAAGCCAGAGAGCGCGGTAAACACAGCAGTTGCACCAGCAATTTGAAGCAGCTTGGCGTTTATACCGCCATGTATACCAACGACAATAACGATCAGTTGATGGACTGCATCAAAGGCGGCGGGTCGACCCAGGATCTCAATCCCTACATCCGCGGCTATTATTATCTCAACGGTCTGGGCTTGCTTTATCCCTACTTCTCTCCGGGCGCGACCCGGGCATTGCCGAGCGACTGGTCGCAAAAAAACAAGCGGCCGGATTTCTACTACTGCCCGACGCTGAGCAATATGAGCGGTCATGCTGAAGCTCCGGAAAAATACGGTCACCAGTGGGGCGGTTCAAAAAACTCCCAGTACATCCGCACCAGTTACTGTACCCACAACACCTACAAACTGCAAACTCAGATGACCAGTTTCAAAAAATATCTTGTCGATGAAAAATTGATCAACAAAACCGACAATTCCGGCAAAATAGATGCTCTCGCCCGGGTCAATGGCGTACTGGCATGGGAAGGTCAGGGCTGGGTGCCGGAATTCCGTGCCCCGCACGGCAAAAAAGCGCAGGCATTATTCTATGACAATTCAGTTCGGGACAATGACTTGGATCATGCTATCCACACTCCCGGCAAAACCGACAATGACCTTAAACAGATTTTTCAATGGTTCAAATAATATAAACAACAGATTTGGAGAATGCGTATGGCTGACTTGTATGTAACATCTGCTGCCAGTTCCGGGGACGGATCATTCAGTGCGATCGTGAGCAGTTCCGTCAACAAAGACAAAATCTATTTTGACGACACTATCTTTACTGATGGTAAAGTTGTTATTACCAGCAGTAACAACACCATTTCCGGAAAAGACAATTTCTTTATCGTCGACAATGATAAAGAAGTTACTTTTGACAGTCAGCAAGCCAACCGTTTCCTGACCGTGACCAACGGCAGCGTAGCTGAATTCAACAACTCCGGATTTACTAACGGCAAAATCACCGGCAACGGCGGTGCGATCCAGGTCATCGGCAAAGCGGCATTGCGGGGCAGTAATGTAAAGTTTGCCAATAACTCCTCCACCAATGTCGGTGGGGCGGCTTATATCGGTTCTGCCGGAGCGACGTTCAGCAATGCCAGTTTTCTGAATAACTCCTCCAGCATGGGTGGTGCGCTCTATGCCGAGTGTGCCATTACCATTGCCGACAGTTATTTTTCCGGTAACAGCGCAACATATAACGGTGCCGCCGGCGGTGCCATCC
>SUVU01000060.1 GCA_015061865.1 Lentisphaerota bacterium | reverse complement strand
GCTGTTGGTAAATGCCTGTCCAAATGTACATACTACCGCCACCGCCAGCAACGGATAAAAGAGTAATGGCGCAGCAACTTTATCACACAACCGCCCGATGATCAATCCGGCCAAAAAGCCCCCGATCGCAGCACCGGCACTGACTATACTGGTGAAAAACGCCTCTTTTTCCCGACCATTCACCGCCTCAACCAGCATCGCCACAAACGGGTCATCAATCCGCCGTGCCACCCCCATGATCAGGAACAGAGCCAACAGCGAAAACACCGCCGGAGTCAGAATATCCCGGAGCGGAAACTTCTGCTTTTTGCTCCGGACTTTGACCTGATTGCGGTCAAATTTGTCATACACAAATATCTGCACCATCACCGCTGCGACCGCATACATCGCCCCGCAGGTAAAAAATGCCGCATCATAGCCAAAATATTCCACGATCAAGCCGCCGACCAGATAACCGCTCATGTGACCGCTGTACAATGAGGTACTCAATACCCCCAGCATATACCCGTGTTTCTCCTGCGGTGTCGTGGTCAACAGCAGCGTTTGAGCCGCATTATAAGTACCGGAGAAAAACGAGGTCAGAAACCGCAACACCAGCAATACTCCGATATTGGGTGCAAACGCCAGCATCGGGAACATCACCGCCGACGCAATACACGCCCGCAACAGCATGATCTTATAACCGAATTTATCCGCGATCAAACCCCAGGCGAAATGTGCGCCGCATAAACTGATCATGCCGCAAAACTGGTACATCGACACATACATCCCGCGGATCGAATCATCGGTGATCCCCAATTTGTCGCGCAACAGCATCGGAATAAACGGCATCGCGCAACCGAAACCCATCATGCCGATATATTGCGAGAGCCACACCACCAGCAGATTCCGTTTCCAGTTCTCCCCGCGCGCCGCAATCATGATCAACCTCAACTCAATTTTGCCAATAACGCCGCCAATGCAAATTCAGTCCGTAACACCCGGCTGCCCAGAGTTACCGGCATCACCCCGGCACGCTCCAACAGCGAATTTTCAAATTCATTAAAGCCGCCTTCCGGGCCTACGACCAATACCAGACGTTTACCGGGCAATGACGGAACCTTTGCCGCCGCCCGCGGATGACCGAAAAACGCCCCGTCGGCACCGGCAACCAGCTGCGGCAATTCATCTTCAGCAAAAGGTTTGAAACGTTTGCGGTATTCGATCTGCGGATAAATGGTATCCCCGCATTGCTCCAACGCCAGCCGGATCTCTTTATCCACCGCATCCGGAGCAAGCACCGAGGCATCCCAGTAGCTTTTTTCCACTTTGCGGGAGTGGATGAAGTATAGCGTTTTGACCCCCATGGTCAACGCACAATGCAAAACTTTGTGAAATGTCTGCGGCCGGGGCAAGGCACAAATCAAAGTAACTCCGTTATCAGGCGGCGGCGCGTGATCCAACCGGACTTGCAGCGTCACTTCACTGTCGTTGAATTCCACCACCTGCGCCGTCCCGACCTGACCGCCGACCACGCCGGCACGGAAACTTTTGTCCTCCGCCAGTTTGATCACGTCGCGCAACTGCAAAAAACGCCGGTCAGAGAGTTTTACCAATCCCGGCGCAAAAAAATCTGTTTCGTTCAACAGCAGTAAGTTCACTTCACCGTGTACTCCCAAGCCGTTCCGTTAAATTTGCGGCTGACTCCGCCATCATTCAGTGCTGCCTTATCAAGCAATGCGCCGACCTCAACTTCACGTTCCGGCACTCCGGCAAATCCGGCGATCACTCCGGCAGTACCGGTGATTTCCTTACCGGCAAGGGCGGTAAAAAGTTTTTCCCGCAGCGCCAGCACATCTTTGGCGGCAAGTTTATATGCCTGCACGCCGGGCTGGTGAAAGGCGTTGATATTGATAAATTCAGCGTAAATCGCCACCGTGCGCTCGTAAAGTGCGATGATCTGACCGAGCGCATAAACGCTCAAT
The DNA here is from genome assembly GCA_015061865.1 of Lentisphaerota bacterium. Classification (GTDB taxonomy): domain Bacteria; phylum Verrucomicrobiota; class Lentisphaeria; order Victivallales; family Victivallaceae; genus UBA1784. The sequence goes on along the minus strand of SUVU01000060.1, from coordinate 12,115 downwards.
TCCGGAATCCTGACCGTAATGACCTGACGCCCTTTGCCGCGCAGTGCCGCACTCAAGCCCTCAAAAAATCCATGCAGATAATCGCCCATGGTCACCCCGTCAGCGATTTCCAGTTTGCGGGCATCATGCAACACTTCAATAAAGGTTGCAAAAAAGTCATCCCTGCCGTCGTTGAGCTGCTGAATGAACGCATGGGCATCGGTGCCGCCTTTATTGCCAAAGACATTCAACCCCTGATGGACAACTTTGCCGTCCAGATCCAGTTCTTTGCCCAGACTCTCCATGACCAGCTGCTGCAAATATCTGGACAACAGCACCAGCCGGTCGCTGTACGGCACGATGACCATATTGCGGTCGCCTTTGCCGTTGCCGGCGAGATACCACATCGCCGCCAGCATCAATGCCGGATTACCGGCAAAATCTTTGCCGCGTGTCCAGACATCCATATCGCAGGCACCGGCAAGAAAACTTTTGAAATCGACTCCGGTCAGCGCCGCCGGCAGATGGCCGACGATCGCCGTTTCGCTGGTGCGCCCGCCGATGGATTCTGCCATTTCAAAAACGGCAAGCCAGTTGTTTTCAACGGCGTGCCGGTAAAGCAAACTCTCTTTCATCGTCACGGCGACGGCGCATTTACCGAAATCCAGACCGCAGGAGGCATAATACTGCTCCATGGCGATCATGTTGTTTTTGGTCTCCTGCGTGCCGCCGGATTTGGAAATGACCAGATGCAGAGTTTTTTCCGGCTCCATCACCGCCAGCAGATCGTCAAATCCGGCGCTGTCGGTGTTGTCCAGAAAGTAAATTTTCAAATTATTGCGCCGTTTTTCCCGGGGCAATTCGTTCCAGTACGGCCCGTTGACGGCGAATTGCATCAACTGCGGTCCCAGTGCCGAACCGCCGATACCGTTGACGACAACGGCATCAAATTTGCCCTCGGTGCGGATTTTATCTGCGAACGCCTCGACGGCGGCAAATTCCGCACTTTCCGGATAGGCGATACGATCGGTGAAATGGGTCACCTGCCGCTGTTCATCGGGGTTTTTGATTGCCCCGGATTCAATGGCGGCAATGCCCTCAAGAGCGCGGGCGGCACGGCTCTGCAATGCCGCCAGATCCGCAGCGGTAAACTTCATCCCGGCAAAGGCAATGGAAAAACCGCTTTTACCGTCCGTCAAAGTATACGCTCTCGAACGCTCCTGATAATCCATGACCGCTTACTCCTCGATCTGATCGGCGATGGAGTCGTCGATAACGTAGTTGGCAGTCACGTTCTGCACGTCGTCGATTTCTTCCATGCGATCGACCAGACGCAGCACCTGGGCGGCGACTTTCGGATCGGTGATGTTGACTTCCATTTCCGGTTTGCGGGTAACTTCCGCGATCTCGGTGGGGATGCCTTTTTCATTCAAAGCGTTGGTCAGCGGTTCAAAGAATTCCGGATCCGCCCAGATCTCGGCTTCGCCGTCTTCGACGACCAGATCATCGGCACCGGCATCCAGCACGACATCCATAAGTTTTTCTTCATCAGCCCATTCGCCGGTGATGACAAAGTGAGCCTGACGTTTGAAAAGACGGGCGACGGCCCCGGAACCTGCCATATTGCCGTTATTGCGTTCAAACGCCATACGGACTTCGCTGATGGAACGGTTGCGGTTATCGGTCAGGCAGTCCACGATAACGGCGACACCGCCGGCGGCATAGCCTTCATAGACGATTTCTTCAAAGACGACATCGCCGAGTTCACCGATACCTTTTTTGATGGCACGTTCGATATTGGCGTTGGGCATATTGACCGCTTTGGCAGCGGCAAGAGCAGAACGCAGTGCGGGGTTGCTGTTGGGATCGCCGCCGCCGTTTTTGGCAGCGACCATGATCTCTTTACCCACGCGGGAAAACATTTTGCCTTTTGCCTTGTCGGCGGCCTCTTTTTTATGCTTGATATTCGCCCATTTACTGTGTCCGGACATGATTTTTTCTCCATTTGTTTGGTTATTGAACAAGTATTGTATATAATTTACAACCATTGCCGCATTAAATCAACCCCGCCGGAAAAGTTTTTGCATTTGATTTTCATGTTTCAGCGGGCTATATTATCAATAAGTCAATGTTATTCACCCTGAAAGAGATTTTTATGAAAAAGATCCTTGTTGCCGGCGGAGCCGGATATATCGGTTCAGCGTGTACTGAATATTTATTGGATAAAGGCTATGATGTCACCGTACTGGATGCCCTGATCACCGGTCACCGCTCGGCAGTGGATGCCAGAGCCGCATTTGTTCACGCCGATCTCGCCGACCGGGAAACGGTCATGGCGCTGTGCAAAAAAGAGAAATTCGATGCCGTGATGCACTTTGCGGCGTTTTCGCTGGTGGGCGAATCCATGCAGCAGCCGTCAAAATATTTCCGCAATAATCTCTGCAACGCGATCAACCTCGCTGATGCGGCGGTGGCAAGCGGCGTGCAGGCATTTGTTTTTTCCAGTACCGCCGCCACATTCGGCACCCCGGAAAGCGTTCCCATTGCTGAAAATGCCCGGCAGCTGCCGATCAATCCCTACGGTGAATCCAAGCTCTGCTTTGAAAAAATCCTGCACTGGTACAGCCAGATCCACGGTTTGAAATATGCGGCTCTGCGCTACTTCAACGCCGCCGGAGCCACCGAATTTCACGGTGAAGACCACCGCCCGGAAAGCCACCTGATCCCGCTGATCCTGCAAACCATCCGGGGCAAGCGGGATAAATTGATGCTTTACGGTGATGATTACGACACTCCGGACGGCAGCTGCATAAGGGATTACATCCACATCCTCGACCTGGCGCAGGCCCACGAACTGGCGCTCTACGCTCCGGAAAGCGGCCATTACAATCTGGGTACCGGCAACGGATTATCGGTCAAAGAGATCATTGCCGCCGCAGAAGAAGTCACCGGCAAAAAAGTTGCTTACGATATTGCGCCCCGCCGTGCCGGTGATCCGCCGCGATTGATCGCCTGCAGTGACCGTGCCCGCACGATGCTGAAATGGCAGCCGCAGCATGAATCGGCACTGGATATTATCGAATCAGCGTGGAAATGGCAGCAGAAATTCCCGGATGGTTATGCGGATTGAACACGATGAACTGGTTTGAACTTGGTCCATTTACCGTCTTTGACGTGGAAACTACCGGCATGAGTCCGGTCAATGACCGCATTGTCCAGATCGGGGCGGTACGGATCGACCGGGACGGTCATATTTCCCGCTTCCAGACCTTTATCAATCCCGGCAGGAAAATTCCTTCCGGTGTGATTTGCGTCCACCACATCACCGACGAAATGGTTTGCACGGCGCCGCAATTTGTCCGGGCAGGACGGGATTTTCTGGACTTTGCCAAAGACTCGACGCTGGTGGCGCACAATGCCAGATTCGACCTCGGTTTTTTACAGGAAAGTTTGAGCCGCACCGGTTTGCCGCTGTGGAAAGGGCGCACGCTGGACACTTTGCGGCTGCTGAAAACCACCCATCCCGGACTGCCGTCGTACAAACTTCAGTCGCTCCGGGCGATATTTCAGCTGCAGGACAACTGCGATACCATGCAGGCCCACCGTGCCGATGCCGATGTAGAGTGGACACTGCAGCTGCTGGAAATCGCCCTGAAAGCCGCCCTGAAAGCCAATAAAGACGCCTGATTCAGCGCAGTACCGGAAACTGCTCATTTCCGGCACCGTTGACCGCCACGCACTCCAACTCCACCAGCCATGCCGGACGGCAGACCGGCGCTTTGACCGTTACCAGCGGAATATTTTCGCCCAGACGTGCTCTCACGATCGCCGTTACCGCTTCGCTGTCGGCAATATCCCGCAGATAGAGCGTTCCCCAGCGGATATCAGAGATTTTGCCGTCTGAACTTGCCAGCAATGCTTCGATATTATTCAGCATCCGCCCGGTCTGCGCCCTCACATCGCCGGGATATAAAACTTTGCCTTCTTTATCAATACTGGCGGTACCGGAAATAAAATAATGCGATCTGTCACCGAAAACCAGCCGGGTGCCGCGCTCAAAACTCACCCCGTACAAGGTCGTCGGCGACAGCATTTCCGGAGCAGACAGATAGATCATCTGCCCGGGGACGATCCCGGCATAATTCAGTGAATCCATCCCGACCAGCCGGGAAACCGCCGCCATCTGCCCCTCGATCCCGGTACTGGCGATAAAATGAGTATCCGCCGTCAAGCCGTTGCGGGCAAAAAATTCATTGCGTGCCGTCACCAGTCCGGCATAATTATTATCCACATCCCGGCAATAGAGCCACGTCCGCACCGTATTATCTGCCACATTGCAATTCCGCAAGTTCAGAAATTTCTGCAGCCGGATAAATTCTTCGCCGGTCTGCGCCGCACTGCCGGAAGTTTCAAGCGCCGGGACATTGAACCAGTACGCCGTATAATTCTGCAATTTTGCCGCCACCGCATCGCCCTGCCGGGAAATTTCCGCCCCGCACCAGTGCCACGCCTCCAGAGCGATCCGCGCTCCGGCGGGCGGCTGCCCCACGACCGAAATAAAAGCACTCTCCCCGGAAATCACCGGCTGCAATACCGGCAGCTGGTTGGTCACATCGCTCAAGTGAAACCGCATCAGCACCCCGTCTGCGGCACTGCAGGAATATTGTTTCAACGCTTCCCGGTACTCTGCCATCACCGCCGCCATTTCAGCGGCAAAATCATATCCGCCGCCGCAGGTCACGGCAAAAAAATGTTCCGTGATCCCCGCAGACGTGCTGAATTCACTGTGTTTTACGCTCATAAACTGCCTCCCTCGATCCGGATTGCCGGCAGCACGGTCGTTTGCGAAATCCTTTTGACCTTGCCGTCTTTACCGGTGCGGTCGAAACGCACGACGACCTTGAAAATCTGGTTCACCGCCTTATTTTTACCGGAAGCATCCGCTGCCAGCGTCAATTTCAACTCATGCCATTTTGTCACTTCCCGCCGGTGAGTGGTTTTTATCGCCCCGGGCGCAGCGATATGCGTCCTGCCGGGCAGGATTTTCAACCATGACGGCGGATCGACGGCGATCAATTCCGCTTCGCCGTTTTTGGAGAAGTAACGGGAAGAAACTTTTGCCGTCACGACCGCCGGAGCATCAAGTTTGACCTTTCCGGGATATTTTGCCCAGTTTATCCGGCTCAGCGGCAATCCCAGCCACGCCCGGGTGAGAAACAATTTCTGCGCCGGAGCGATATGGGTGTACGCAAACGCCTGCATCATCTCGTCACCGGGAATGACCCGGCAGGAATATCCGCCGCCGGATGCCAGGATATCCACCTCCTGCGGCGGCAGAAACATCCGCCTGCCGGAGGTGTAAAATGTCACTTTTGCCCGGTCGCACCCCGCCGGGATGGTGTCTGTTCCGATAATTTTGAAATCTTCGTGGCGGAGGTGCAATTTTATTTCACCGTTGAATCCGTCGTACCGTTCCACGACCATTGTCGCCGTACCGACCCCATCCGGATTGACTGTCACCGCCGACGGCACACAATAAACCGCAAACCGGGGGCGCACCCGGTCAATACGCAGATAATAGCCGTGATCCTCTCCCGCTTCTCCGGCGACATCCCGGACATTCACGGTATACGTCCCCGCTTCCGGAGCCGTGAAACGCACCACCGGGTCAGCCGCACCATGCAGAATTATCCCTGCTTTCAAACGCGGCACATCATCATTGGCAGCAAGCACTTTGCCATACCGGTCAAACACTTGCAGTACCGCATCCGGGGGCAGTCCCAGCCGCCGGGCAAAAACTTCCAGCATGACCACCTCGCCCGGTTCAGCCTGAAATTTATAGCTGTTTCCGGCGGCAGTCCGCAGGGTATCCCGGAGCAATACCGGGAAAAACACACTCTTGCCGGCAGCATTCTGCACCACCGGCAGTCCCCGAACCGGCGGCGCCGGAAATTCCGGTTTACGCATTTTGCCTTTGTACGCTTCGACCCGGTAGACGAAATCCTCCCGTCCCCGGTAAAGCGCATCCCGCAGCCGCAACGTGTATCGACCGCTTGCCGGAGCCGTAAAAGTCAATGCCGGATCCGGGTCAAAGTAATTATCATCAGCGAACGCCACTTTTTTGCCGTCCGGGTCAAGCACTTCCATTACCATCTGAAAATGTCCCGGCACCCCGTCCCCGATAAACGGCATCAGATAACGGGCTTTGGCACTGAATGTATAAGTCTGATTTTTTTCTGCCTCAAACGTAAAACTGTCCGTTTCGCCGGGGTAGATCTGCCCATTGAGTACGGCCGGTATCTCCACCTGCGGCACATGGGGTTTACCCGGCGGGATCACGAAATACGGGTCACGGTATTCGGGAGCAGTGCTGATAAAAAATTTCAACGGATTGCTGACCCTGCCCCCGGCGACCAGCCGGATCTCCCTTTCGCCGGGTTTCGCATCCGGAGCTATGCTCAAACGCACCAGCACCCTGCCCCGGATCGCCGGACTGTCCTGCAGAGAATTTTTGCGGATAAACAGAAACCGGTACAAAATCTCCCTTTCACCGTCGCTCAATCCGGCGAGCCGGTCATAAAACGGATGCCAGCGCCACCCCTCGGTATTTTCCGGCAGTGGAATTTTGCGCGGGTCACCCCGATGCAGATTACGCAACGACTTTTCCAGATATTTGCGTTGTCTGCCGTCAGGATGCGGCACGTTGCGAACGTGTTCGACCGACGTCACGGTCACGCCTTCGCCGGAAACATAACAATCATTCACGCCGCCGAATTTCTGCCCGCCGAAAGTCACTTCGACCTCTGTCCCGCGCCTGGCACCGGAGGGCATGGCAAAACCAATATGCACCGCCGCCAGCGGCATTGCCGCCGCCGCCAGCAAACAGATCAACAGCCGGGAAATACTCTTTTTCATACATCCTCCCGGTAAAGTTCACGGATTTTATTTCTGCCCCCGTCCGGCGGCAGGATATGCACATCCAGATTCCGGGGATTGGGCAATTTCGCCGCCGGGTCGATACCGGCAAGTTCGTAAATGCTCCACAGCAGATCGACCGGAGAGACCGGACGGCCCGCCGGACGTTCCCCGCAGGCATCAGAGCTGCCCAGCACCCTGCCCCCGGCAAAACCGCCGCCGGCGACCACGGTGCTGAAACAGTGGCAGAAGTGGTTGCGCCCGCCGTTCCACGGTTCGCCGTAATCAACTTTCGGCGTGCGTCCGAATTCACCGGTACACCAGATCAAAGTGCTGTCCAACAGTTTCTTTTCGCTCAAATCCTCCAACAGCGCCGAAAACCCCTGATCGAGTTCCGGGCCGATTTTGTGCATGGCTTCAAAATGTTTTTTATGGGTATCCCAGCCGGAAGCGTTGATCGTAATATACGGCACGCCCAGTTCCACCAGCCGCCGTGCCGCCAGACAGCACTGACCGAATTTATTGCGCCCGTAGCGGTTGCGCATGGCTTCCGTTTCCAGATTGAGGTCAAATGCTTTGGCATCACTGCCGCTGATGACCATTTTGGCATCATCACCGGCACGCTCAAAATCCAGCAGTTCCCGGCAGCTCCCGGCGGCGGCTCCGAATGAATCGAGCAGTTCGGCATAACTGGCACGCTTTTTCAGATGGTCGGCACTCAAGCCGCCCGGCGGCACAAAACCGTCCACCAGAAACTGCGCCAGATTGGGATTCGATCCCGTCGCCAGCGGCTTGAAACGGTCGCTTAAAAAGCCGTTTTCCGAAAACCTGCCCTTATTGGAAGTCAAGGCGATATACGGCGGCAATTTGCCTTTGTACGATGAACTTTTCAGCATAGCGATCACTGCTCCGATCGCCGGATAGGTGATCCCGGAACCGGGCATTCTGCCGGTCTGCATCAGATACGTCGCCGTTTCATGACCGTTAGTGCCGTGATTCATACTGCGGATGATCGAATATTTATCCGCATGTTGGGCAAGTTTCGGCAGAAATTCGCTGATCCGGATGCCGGGAACATTGGTGGCGATATCACCGTACCCGCCGTGATACGCTTTGCCGGCGCCGGGTTTGGGATCAAATGTTTCCAGATGTGACGGGCCGCCCCACACCCAGATCTCGATCACCGACTTTGCCGCCGGACGCCGCAAATTGACGGCATTTGCCGCCAGCAAACCGCCGCTGAGCCGGTCGATCGCCCCATACACACCGCAAAGCGCCATCAGTTTCAAAAATTCCCGTCTGTCCATATTGCCTCCACCTCAATGGTGAAATAAAAACTCTTTGCTGTTGAACAGCACCCATACTGTATCATTCCAAACCCGGTAACGTTCTTTCGGCGCCAGCGACTTCTGATAGTTTTCAAAAATCTGCCGTTCTTTCGCCGTCGGGAACCGGGACAGGATATCCAGATAAATCCGGTTCAAACGGTCATTCTGTTTCCGGTGCTGCCGGAAGAGCCGGCGGCAGTAGCTGCTGATACGTTTATCCAGTGCCGTGGAATTCATCAGATAAAGATTTTGCGAATCCGCACTGGCGGTATTGCGCTCTGCCAATTTGCCCGAATCCCGGGGCGGTCTGCCGAAATTATCCAATACTCCGCTGGAAATACTGCCGTCAGCGATCGTCACCGCTTTGGTTTTCTGCGGCAGAAAAGTGAACGGTTCGGGGATCACGCTCATATATTGATCGTACTGCCCTGTCACCGCCGCCAGCGCATCGACCATAACTTCCGCTTCCAGACGGCGGATGGGATATGCCGCAAAATTTTCCCGCTGCACCCTGCCCGCACCGATGGATGACGCCTGAAACGCCGCTGAATTCAATATCACCCGGTACAAGTGACGCAGTGAATAACCGGATTTGACAAATTCCGCCATCAGCAGTTTTTCCACTGCCGGCAACACCGGGGCATTGCGGGTATCTTTGCCGTCCAGCTGCGGCAGATCATCCGCATCCGGAGAGATCCCGCTACCGAAAACCCAGCTCCAGACCCGGTTCACCCACGCCCGGGCGAAGTACGGATTTTTTTCAGCCAGCAGCCAATCGGCAAACACAGCACGAGGTTCCGTGCCGGGCGCAGAAAAATTGACCTGCAAACCATTCGGCAATATGCCATGCACCACCGCCGGAGTGAAATCAGTGTAGACGATCTGTTCTTTCCACTCATAAGTGCTTTTATATCTGATGCGGGAGAAAAATTGAGCAAAGCCCTGCTGATGCGCCTCCGGCAGACGCTCCATTTTCATCCCCATGCACGTCAGCATCACCATCGAAGCCAATCCTGCCGGGGAACGATCAGCGCTGGCACGGAAAAAATTGGCGTGGGCAACCCGGAAATTACTGCCGGATGCCGTGAGCATTTCATAGAACATCTCGCGCAAAGAACGGTCCCGTCCCAACTCTTCATGCAATACCCGGTGCCACAACTGCACCGCATTGGGCCAGAGATTGATGGGAAATTCCGATTTGATCCGGAGCATGGCGGCAAAACGCATCGCCTGCATATCCGCATAGTCAGGGGAATTCAGGATCTTTTCGATCATTACCGCCCGTTTATCCGGAGAACGGTCACTCAGAAATACCCGCACTTCTGATGCCGTCGGCAATCTGCCCGCCAACGTCAATGTCACCCGGCGCAGAAATACACTGTCGGAAACATGGCGCGGCGGCGTGATGCCGTTGCGATCCCAATGGTCAAACAGCACCTTGTTGACCGGAAGTTTATAATTAAACCGTCTGCCATCCTCATAGGGGTTGCTTCCCGCCGCCAGAATCGGCAGGATAACGGCACAGAATATCCATATTTTCCGCATACCACCTCCGGTGTTTATGCCTAACTATAACCTGCACTTGTGCCATTTGCAAGCGGCAGAATAAAAATTTTTTGAAATTTCCCCGAGACAGCTCACTTTCTGTATTTTTATAACATTTTCTGTAAAAAACAAACAGAAAACGACCGTCAATCCAAAATACTTTTGGGAATAAACATCCCCTCTTCAACAAACTTCCCGCCGTTGCGGATGAATTCTGCCGCTTTGCGCTGCAATGAGGTCGGATTTTTTATCGAATCCGGATCGGTGTCTGGAGTGCCGAATATCCGGAACACCGAATCACCGGTCTCGCATACCCGGTAACGCGGTCCCAAATCCTGAAATTTGATGATATTGGAATTTTCCGGCAGCATTGCCCGCAACTGTGTATCCAGCAGCCAGCTTTCACACAGAAAACCTTTCCAGTCTATTTCCGGACGGTATTCTGCAAAAAACTTCACCATGCGCCGCATGGATCTCAAACAATCGTCAATCAGCATCGGCCCGTCTTCCGGGATATGCAGATTTATCACCTGATCGCCCGGTAACAGCAGTACATTACCGGCAGCATCTTTCAATACTTCCCGGTTATAAATGTGTTCACTGTTGCACTCCAGACGGCCGTGCCGGGTGACTGCTCCGCGGTAAAGTTCGACCTGCCACTCCAATGCCCGGATATTCAGACCGCAGATACCGCGGTGTTTCATCTCATTACGCAGCCACACTTTCATATCGGTCATGGTTTCGCACATCACCGCTTCCGGAAAGCCGTAAGCGGCAAAAAATCCCGGCACCCGGCGGGCGGCAAGAAACGCCGCCGCATAACGGATGCGCGAATGATCGCCGCCCTCGATGCGGTCGATTTTTATGCCGTCCCATTTTTCCACCGGAGTATCAAAGCAGTGGGACTCCAATTCTGCCGCTTTCGCCATCAACTCTTTATCTGCAGTAATTTCGCGCAACGCCGAAATTTCTACCTCATTCAATTCCGATACTGCGACAAATTCTTCTATCGTCTCAAACATTCCGGCACCGTCCTCTCAAAAAAGTGAAAACAGTTTGATGATTTCTTCGGTTTTCGCCGTCATTTTCGCCGCGGCGGGACGGTAGAAGTTACCCGGCACCGACGGCGTCAACGTCTGGCGCGCTTCCTCGATACCGGCAAGGAACGCTTTGTGGATATCGGTGCAGATATTGATTTTGGCAATGCCGAGTTTGATCGCCGCATGCAGCTGGTCGATCGGAGTACCTGAACCGCCGTGAAGCACCAGCGGAATATCCACCATGCCGGAAATTTTTTCCAGCAGATCCAGATGCAGTTTCGGCTCGCCGCGGTAATCGCCGTGGATCGTGCCGATGGAAACCGCCAGACAGTCCACGTTGGTGATGCGGACAAATTCCACGACCTCCTCCGGTACGGTCAATGCCGATTCCGCATCCCCGCCGTCGCCGCCGGTGACGTGGCCGAGTTCGGCTTCAAAAGAGAGATCGCCGTCGTGGGCGATTTTTGCCGCCGCCGCCGAAAGGCGGGAGTTTTCCTCAAAACAGAGTGCCGACGTATCCAGCATCACGGAAGTAAAGCCGCTGCGCACACAATCCTCGACCTGCTCCAGCGTGCTGCCGTGATCCAGATGCAGCGCCGCATCAATGCCGTATTTATCGACATAAAATCTGACCATGTGGCTCAATGCCGCAGCTCCTCCCATCGGCTCGTACTCCACGGGGGTAGCCTGAAAAATCACCGGAGTTTTACAATTTGCCGCCGCTTTGGCGATACCCTGAATATTGATGCTGTCCCAGCACTCAAATGCGCCGAGAGCGATGTGGTTGCGCTTTGCCTCTTTCAGCAAAGTATCCATGCGATGAAGTCCCATGATGCTGCTCCTTAAAATTGATTATTGTCTCATTTGTTGTGATAAAATCTAACCGTCCGTCTTCGTTGCACTACGCCGTGACAAATCGGTGGATGCAGCGGGTGCAATCAAATCGTTTTATGTTTTTAACAAATCATAATGTAAGTGATATATTCTATGTGTCTCCATAAAATGTATTCATTCGCTCTTGTATGTATGTTTCACAAAATTTGGGACATTACCTAAAATTGTTATTAAAAAACCTCCGTCTGGCATACGGAAGTTCTGTTGTTGTACATCTTTAAAATATAGCACATTTCAGGAGAAAAAACAATTATTCCGGCGCATTAAATCCACGGATATTTTTAATCGTCACAATAAAATCCGCCCGGACAACTGCGGAATGTGGACACAAAATTCCGGACTTTGACTTTATAACAGAGTGGGAAATCCGGGCAAAAAAAATGGTACCGGAGGTGAGTTTCTAATTAGATAATA
>SUVU01000059.1 GCA_015061865.1 Lentisphaerota bacterium | reverse complement strand
CCGATCTGCCGTACCAGAGACGGCAGATGGGAGTGGCTGCCCAACCGCTATCTGCTGGTAGCTCCGGCGGCGACGGTCGAGCAGTGCGATGCATTTAAAGCCGAGCTGGCAAAGCGCAAAATTTCCGCCAAAAGTTTTACTTTTCTGGACTTTTATACCCGGCACTACCCCAAAGGCAGGATGCTTGCCAATGTGCTTGGTTATGCCAATGTGAAAGCCGGTAACTCCTCCGCCCTGGCGGGGTTGGAAGTGAAACTTGACCGGAAACTGCGCTCTGCGGATGAAAAAATGACCTATGAACACGATGTTTCCGGACAATCTCTGGGCGATGGCAAAGAGAGTATCATTGCCAAAGGCAGTGACGGTATAGATACTTATTTGACCGTGCGTGAGGAGATACAATCCATTCTGGAGGAGGAACTCGATGCGGCAATGGATGAGTTTAATCCCCAGGCGATCTATGCCGTGATCGTCGATCCCCGCACCGGAAATATTCTGGCGATCTCCCAGCGCCCCAATTTCGATCCCGGCGACCGCAAAACGATCACTAATGCTTCGCTGACATTGAGTCTGGCGGCGAACAGTTATGAACCGGGATCGGTGATGAAGCCGTTTACCGTGGGCAAGGCGTTGGATTGGGGGGTGATCACACCGGATACGATCATTGACTGCAGTGTATCGCCGCAGGGCTACCGGCCGTTGACTGATGCCCGGGTGTATGGCGAGATGACTCCCGGAGGCGTGCTGAAAAAATCCAGTAATATCGGCACCGCTAAAATAGCGTTGATGCTGGGTGAGGAGCGTGCCGGTAACGTTTTCAAAACTTTCAAGTTCGGTGTCCGTTCCGGTTTGCCGTTTCCCAGTGAAAGCCGGGGCGTGGTGACATTGCCGCAGAATCCCCGGCGGCGGGATAAAAATATCATCACCCGGGCGCCGATAGGTTATGCAGTTCAAGTCTCTATTTTGCAGCTGGCCCGGGCGTATTGTGCGCTTGCCAATGGCGGTATGATGCCGGAATTGCGGCTTATCGACCACTATGTTGACCCCGATGATAAAAAAATTCCGGTGCCGGCGAAACCGCCGGTGCAGACATTTGAAAATTTGAATGCATTGAAAAATCTGGTCGAAATGCTTATTTCAGTCACCGCCAAAGACGGCACCGGCAGACGTGCCGCCATTCCCGGATACGAAGTGGCGGGCAAAACCGGAACCAGTAAAAAACTTGTCAATGGCGGGTACAGCGAAAAATTTTTCTGTGCCTCTTTTGCCGGTTTTGTACCGGCACGCAATCCGCAGTTTGTGATGGTGTTGACGTTTGACGGGGTATCAGGTCCCCGGCACGGCGGCGGCAATGTGGCGGCACCGGTGTTTCAGAAAACGATGAGCAGAGTACTGCAATTGATGAATGTGCCGCCGGATTTTCCGGATCAGTTGGATAAATAATCGCAAAATATTTGTGAAAAAAGAAAATATTTGCAGCAATCGGTGCGTTAAATTGATTGTATGGTGAGTGTGGTGATATTTTCAACAATCAAGGAGAGCCGGGGAATGAAAAAACTTTTGCTGATGTTGTGCTGTGCCGGGATGTTGGGTGCAACGGTTTATGCTGCTGAGGATGATGCGCCGCCGCAGATGCGCCGCGGTCAGCGGGGACAACGCGGACAGCGGGGGCAGCGCGGACAATGGGGCGGTCAGCGGGGAAATATGGGGCAGATCATGTTTGCCAGAATCATCGCAGAAGAAAAAATGGCAGCTGCTGCTCCGGAAAAATATGCCGCATTGGCAGCTGCACGGGAAAAATATGAAGCTGAAATGGAGGTGCTTGCCAAAGAAACCGGGGTGACTCTGCCGCAGGATCGGGACAGTGTCTTCCGCAAGATCCGCAAACAGTTTCCTGCTGAATTCGCTGCGATCGTGAAAAAAATGGACACCGATTTCCGTCAGGCGATGATGGAATTGCAGCAGCTGGCGGAAAAAGCCGGAGTCAAAATCAGCGGTTTCCGCGGCGGCAACCGTCAGCGCCAGGGGCAGGGGGAGAATGGCAGCGGCATTGCCCCCCGCCATATCAATATGCCCAATATGGGCGAACTGCGCCGCAAATACCCCGAACAGATGCGGGAATATGATGAATTACGCCGGACAGACCGCCAGGCGGCGGCAAAAATGCTCCGGAAAATAATTGAACAGAACCGGAAAGCAAAACAGTGAAACGTTTTTGGAAAAAAATCGGTGCGGAAAAAGACTTTTCCGTTATCAGTATCACCGATGATATTATTCGCGGAGCCAGATTTCATTTGCGCAGTAAAAAGTGGCATCTGACTTCGTTTTATGCTGCTGAAACGACCGATGATTCCCGCAATGAAAAGTTGCGGGAGGTCGTGCGTAAAATCGGCTCGTCGGACTATTGCGCCGTGACCGGCAAAGTCCCGGAAGGGGTGTTTTTCCGGTTTGATTCTACGGATATGCCGGAAAAATCCCAGCGGGGAGCCGTGGAGTTTGAACTGCTCCGGCAGGTGATCCGGGTGCCGGAAAAAAGTGTGTTTCAATTTACGACTGATCCCATTGCCGGAGCTGAAGATGCGGTCGGAGTCAATGTGACGCTTTATCCGCAGCAGAGTATTGATGAAATTTCCGCATTGCTGACCGGCAGCGGCTGTACTGCCGATGAATTTATTTTTCCGTTTATGGCAGTTGCTGACACGATGCCGCAGCTTTATCTGCCGGAAATCGAGAGTGAATTTTACTTCAATAACGGCAAATGGATGCCGGTGCCGTCCGATCCGGCGGAGTTGGAAGTGTTGACTGACCGTGCGGTGAGTGCGGCGCAGAAACGTTTTGTCCTGCCGGAGGATGAGGATTTCCCGGTGCGGGAGTATCTGCCGGTGCTGATGACCGCCGGTGTGATCGCTGCCAACGGCGTGTCGGCAGTGTCATCGTCACTGCGGGTGCTGCCGGAAAAAGTGCGCCCGGTCAGATACCGTCAGCACGTTGTCCTGGCAGCTCTGCTGGTCGTGCTGCTGCTGGTCAATCTGGGGTGGAAATTTTACCGCACCCACGGCAAAACCATCCGGGAATACCGGAAAAGTGTCGTTTCTGTCAAGCAGTTGAAAGCCAAAACTGCCAAAATGAAAACCACTATCAAACGGGAAACTAAAGACAATAAAGAGATCGCCCGGGTGGTCGAGATGAATTCCGGCAACCGGGTGGTGGTGCCGGAGTTTGCTTTGATTTCGGATATTCTGCCCAAAGATGTGATGGTATCCAGTATCCGATGGAACGATGAGGCGATCGATATGGTGCTGATTTGTGAAAATGATAAAATCGACTTGCCGCGGCTGCTCCAGCCGCTGCACCGCTGGCAGGTGGCACAGCTGCAGCAGCGTCAGGCGGGCGACAGTGCCGTAGCAACCATAAATTTGAAACTGGTGCCGTTAAAAGCTAAAGATGGAGAAAAATGATGGATCTGAAAAAATTCTCCTCCACTAAAAAAGGTCAGTTGATCATTTGCTGTACCATCCTCGGTGTGGTATGGCTGTTTCTGCTGCTCAAATATGCCGGTTCATTTATCAGCGCCGTGCCGGATCAGAAAGCTCTGGATAAAGTCGCCGCCGATCTCCGGAGCGCCCAAAGCGAATATGATACCGTCAAAGCTGAACAAAGTGAACTTAATGCCGTCAAACAGCAGTACCGGCAGATGGCTTCGGAATCCTGGGTCGCGGCAGTTGACGGTGCGGTGGAAACCGGTTTGCGCCGCCGGATCGCCCGGGTGGCGCAGAAGCAGGATTTCAAATTGAGTAATATCGGTTCCGTGCGGGTGAACCGGGTGAATCATGACTTCAGCTATGCCGAGATCGACATTGCCGGCAATGGCGAAATGGATGATGTGGTGCGGCTGCTGGCGGAAATTTCCAAAATCACTCCGCAGTTGATCTGGCGGCGGCTGGATCTGCGCCCGGACAACCGTTTCCGCCGCAATACCGGTGCCGGCAGTGCCAATCTGGCGGCGCAGGCAAATCTGGTGCCGGAAACCAGATTGAATTTTAACGGTACGTTGAGAGTTTTCTGCTATACCGGCAATTTGACGGTGAAAGAACTCGGGATCACCCGGCAGGCAGAGATCGAAACTGATGAAGTGGAGTTGTAAGCGATGAAAAAACTTTTGATCGGTTTGAATTGCGTACTGGCGCTGGTGGTGTGCGCGTTGATATACGGTAATCTGACTGCTTCGACTGCCCCGAAAAAAGGTGCGGTCATCCCGCCGCGTAAAAATGTCAAACGCAATAATGATAAAAAAACTGCTGACCGGAAAGTTCCGGTGAAACTGGCGGAAATCGATCCGGCGGTGGATAAGATCATCGCCGCCGATGTCTTTAACAACGTCCGCAGTCCGTTTGCCAATATCAGAACTTCCCGCAATGATATGGTGCTGGTCGGCGTTTTTCAGACCGGCAATGTTTCCGGTGCGATCATCAAACAGAATTCCCGGGGCAATAACTTCAATCCGTATTTGATGCAGGCGATGCGGATGAGCGGCGCCCGGCAGGGCGGGCAGCGCGGCGGTTATACCCGGTGGAGCGCCATGTCCGGCCGCGGCGGCAATACTCCGCAGAAACAATATGTCCGCCTCGGCGAAACGATGAGCAACGGCTATACCCTCGCCGAAGTTACCCGCCAGCGGGCGGTATTGGTGCGCGGCAATGATAAATTGGAATTGGAACTGCAGGATCCTTCCAAAAACCGTTCCGTTTCAGTTCGCCGCCCCCGCATGAACAGTACCCAGCAGTATCAGCAGGCACAGTTGTTTTTGCAGGCTGAAATGATCCGGGCGTTCCGGCAGGGAAATTCCGGAAACCGTAATGCCGCCCCAGCCAACCGGGGACGGCGGTAAGTTGAGAACAAGTTGAAATTTACAAATATAAACAGGAATGAGTAAAATGTTGAAAATCAATAAACTGACTTGGTTTACCGCCGGTGTCGCAGTGCTGTTGGGGGTAACTTCATGTGCGCTGTTTGAGGAAAAAGAGGTCAAAAAAGAGGAAAAGGACCGCTACGCATTTTTGCGGCGGGATAAAGATAAAACTGTCAAAGACAATAAAGAGAGCATTGAGCAGGAAAAAGTTTCCCCGCAGGCGGTCAAAAAGCCGGTGATAACTCCGGAGCAGATGGCGAAACTCGGCGTGGATTCCAAACCCGCTGTCCCGATGGCGGAATTGAGCCGCACACCGGTCAAATTTTACGAGGATTTCATCGCTTTGAATGGCGATGAGGAGTTGGATGTGTCGCTGGTATTCAACAGTGCGCCGCTGCTGGATGTGCTGTCGGCATTCGGCGATCTGCTCGGATTCAATTTCTCTGCTGACAGCGCTTTGACCGGCACCGTAACTTTGAACTGCAATTCCAAAATGACCCGCCGGGAGTTGTGGAACACCTTTGACCGGATGCTGACCATTGCCGGGGCCGGGGTGAAAGTTGACGGTTCATTGCTGCGGGTCATGGCAAATGCCAAACTTGCCATGCAGCCCGATCAGCGTACCGGAACCGGCGCTGAAGTCTACTATAAACAATTGGTCAATGCAACTGCCGCCGAAGTGGTCAAACAGATCCGCCCCTTTTTGAGTCCCGGCGTGACCTGTGTGGAGTTGAGCCGTCCCAATGCGGTGATGGTTTGTGATACTCCGGAAAATCTCGCCAAACTCCGCCAGTTGATCGAGTATCTGGATAAAAGCGGCAAAAGCGACTGGCCCCGTGCGGTCATCCCCTGCAATAACGTGCTGCCGAATAAAGTTGCCAATGAATTGCAGGAAATTCTGCCCGTTCTCGGCTTGAATATCTACAAAACCACTGACCGTACTGCGGCTCCCGGTGCCGTGCAGATCGTCGGTATCGACCGGATGCGGCTGATCGTCGTTTCTGCCGCCACGCAGGAGGCGGTGAATCTGGTGCGGGAGTGGGTGACCCTGCTGGATGTCGCCGGCAGTGACGATCAGGAAAATGTGTTTGTTTACAAAGTCCGCCATAATAAAGCCGCCCATCTGGCACGGGCGCTGGCGGTGGTTTTTGAAACTCAGGGTACTGCGCTGACGATCGATGCCTCCACCGGCAAAACCAAAACCGAAACTGTCAATTCGCCGGTGACCCGTTCCGCCAGTCGCTCCACCGGCCGTGCCAGCAGCCGTTCGGACGTGGTCAATGCCAATACCACCAATATCAATACCGATCAGGATTCCAAAATTTACGGCACGGTCATCCGGGTTTTCGCCGACGGCGTGCTGAACCGGCTGGTGATCCGCTGTACGCCCCGGACTTATGCTTCGGTGAAAGCATTGCTGGACAAACTTGATGTCGTTCCGGCGCAGGTATTGCTGCAGATTCTGATGGTCGAGGTGACGCTGACGGAATCGACCCAGTTCGGGCTGGAATTTTCCGGTACTGCCACCGGCGGCAAAACCAATTTCCTGTTCGGTACCAATTACAGCAACAACAATAACAAAAATGCCAATCTGTCTCCGTTTACGACTGATGCATCCGGCAAAACGTCATTGAGTACCGGCAGTCAGCGGCAGGATGGCGCGACATTTGCGCTGACCGATGCCAATGACCCGCAGAAAAAATTCGGTTACATCCGGGCGCAGGCGGGCAACGGCATGGTCAAAGTCATTTCCAGCCCGCAGCTGTTGGTTTCCAGCCACACCGAAGCGCAGATTCAGGTCGGTGAAAAAGTGCCGTATATTTCGCAGGGGATCACCGATAACTCCAGTTCCGGCAATGTGACCCAGTCTTATGATTACGAGAATACCGGTGTGATCCTGACGGTGACGCCGTATGTCACCAGTACCAATTTGATTTCGCTGGATATCAAACAGACGATGTCGCAGGCGCTCACCAATACCATCACTCCGGGGATCGCTTCGCCGGTATTCAATCAGCGGGTGATCGATACCAGCATGACCATTGCCAACGGGCAGACGATGGTGCTGGGCGGTTTGATCCAGGAAAAAGTCAATGATACCCTGGCTTCGTTGCCGATTATCAATCAGATTCCGTTTTTGAAACGGCTGATCGGTTCGACCGATGCCAGCGTGGAGCGTACCGAAGTGCTGGTGATGATCACCGGTTATATCGTTAACGAACACAGCGAAGTCGATGCGCTTATCAGCCGCTACAATGATGCGGTGAAAGCGCTCAATGATTACGATTCGACTTTGGGCGACCGCCCGGATGCCGACAAAAAACGGCCGGTGCTGTTTCAAGATACGGAGTTCTGGAAGTGAGTGGCGAAAAGATGAATCTTGAAGCAGCGCTGCGGCAGGTGACTGCGGCTATGCAGAGCCGGTATCCGGAATATGGGACGGCTTCAGAGGAAAATGACCGTAAACTGCTTGCCAACGGCAAAATCACGGAAGCGGCGCTGGTGGAACTTTACAGTGCCGCATTCGGAGTGCCGGTGCTGGATGAAGATGAGATCGCACTGCCGGAAATGCCGGCTGACTATCCGGTGGCATTTTTCAATGCTCACGAGTGTGCGGTGCTGGAGTTTGACGGCGACAGTGTGACGTTGCTGGCGGCATCTCCCTATGGTTTGGGCGAGTTGTGTTACCAGATCCGGAAAATGTGGCAGTGCGATGCGGCGGTACGGTTTGTGCGCCGTCCGTTTCTGGAACGGCTGCTGAGCAAATTGCAGAACGATCAGGAGGAGCAGGAGGAGCAGGAGGCCGCTGAGGATGAAAATACCCTGCGTACGCTCGCCGGTGAAGCCCGGATCGTCCGTCTGGTCAATGATATTTTTACCCGGGCGCTGGAATTGGGCGCCAGTGATATCCACATCGAACCGGATGAGGATAATGTTTCCGTTCGGTGCCGGGTGGACGGCGTGCTGACCGAAATCATTTCGGTACCGCGCAGCCAGTTCCCGGCGATCGCTTCGCGTATCAAACTGCTCGGCGGGCTGAATATCGCCGAAAGCCGGCTGCCGCAGGACGGCCGTACCAATGTCAAATTCGGCAGGATCCAGCTGGATATGCGTATCAGTACCATTCCGATTCTGACCGGTGAAAGTATTGTGCTGCGTCTGCTCAACAAAGAGAGCATCAGTTTCGATCTTGCCCAGCTGGGTATGTCCGGCGCTCATCTGGCGCAGTTTGAGAAACTCATCCGCATCCCGCACGGGATCATTCTGGTGGTGGGGCCGACCGGCAGCGGTAAAACGACGACGCTTTACAGTGTGATAAGTCAGCTTAATGATGCCCGTAAAAAAATCATCACCATTGAGGACCCCGTGGAGTACCGTACCCGCGGTTTGTGTCAGGTGCAGGTCAATCCGAAAATCGGGGTGACGTTTGCATCCGGTCTGCGTTCGATCGTGCGTCAGGACCCCGACGTGATCCTCGTCGGTGAGATCCGGGATAAAGAAACTGCCGATATTGCCATCAACGCCGCATTGACCGGTCACCTGGTATTGAGTACGCTGCATACCAACGATGCCGTCGGTGCCGTGACCCGGCTGCTGGATATGGGGGTGGAGAATTTTCTGGTCTCCAGTGCGCTGTTCGGGGTGTTGTCCCAGCGGCTTGTCCGCAAAATCTGTCCGGTCTGCCACGGCGAAAAACGTGAAGTCAAGTGCCGCAAATGCAACGGCACCGGTTACAAAGGGCGCAGCGGCATATTTGAACTGCTGATTCTGGACGATGAATTGCGTGAGGCGGTCAACCGCAATGCCTCCAGCAGTGAGCTGGAAAAAATCGCCGTTAAAAACGGCATGATCACGTTGAAAGAAGATGGTGCGGCAAAAGTTGCCGCCGGAATAACCACATTGGATGAATTGAACCGTTCAGCGGCGGAGTTGTAATACCGTTATGGCATTGTATCGTTATATCGCAGCAAAACCGGGAAATGCTCCGGAAAAAATCGTCATCGAGGGCGCTAATGAGAGCGAAGCGCTGGCGAAACTGCGTTCCCGGGGCATGATCCCGGTGCGTTTCGACGGCATGGAGGATGCTGCCAAGCCCCGACTGGGCGGCAAACGTGCCGATGTTTACGAATTCACCCGGCAGCTGACGCCGCTGCTGGGTGCCAATATCCCGTTGGAGCAGTGTCTGGCGATCATCAGCGAGGGGTGCAGTGATGCGGTGCAGAAAGATTTTGTCAATTCGCTGCGGCAGGGGCTGCACGAGGGCAAAAAGTTTTCTGAAATGGTGCGCTCCTACGGTAAATTGTTTCCGGATTATTACGCCAATCTGATCGAAAGCGGCGAGGAAACCGGCTGTCTGCCCGAAGTCGCCGGGGAATTGCATAAATTCATGGCTGAAAGCAAAGAAATGCGCAACTTTATCGTTTCCAGTTCGATTTATCCGATCGTGATTTTCGGCGTGGTTCTGGTGGTGACGGTGATTTTATTCGTGGTGTTTGTGCCGCATTTTGCCAAAATTTTTGCTGATATGGGCAGGGAGCTGCCGCCGTCGATGGGATTTCTGGTGACCGTTGGCGGGGTTTTGAGCTGGTTGTGGTGGCTGCTGCCGGTGCTTGGGTGCGGCGGATATTTCGGGTTGAAACATTATTTCGGAGCTGAAAAATGGCGCTATATCATCGGCAAAATGATGATAAAACTGCCGTTGACAGGCAAAATCCTCGTCGATTTGGAAATGTGCAAATATTTGCGGACGTTGTCGATCCTGGTCGGCAATCACGTCGAGATCATTAAAACGGTGCGGATCGCCGGCAGGATTATTTCCAATCCGGCGATCGCCGCCGGATTTGAGGGGATCGACCGGAAACTTAAAGCCGGTGAAAAACTCTCCGCCGCCCTGAAGGATAACGAATTCATCCCCAAAAGCACTTCATCCATGCTCCGGGTGGGGGAGGAGTCCGGACAGGTCGGGGAGATGCTCAGTAATATCGCCGGAAATCTGGAAGTCGATACCCGTACCCGGATCAAACGGCTGTTGAGTCTGTTTGAACCGGCGGCAATCATTTTTCTGGCTGTGATCGTGTTGGGCGTAGTGGTGGCGATATTCGTCTCCATGATGGAAATAAATGCTATACAAGGAGGTAGTGCAATATGAAAAAGTCCCGCAGAAAAAACTTTACCCTGATCGAAATCGTTATCGTCATCGTGATTCTGGTGACACTGGCATCGATCGCGACCCCGATGTATCTCAACCATGTCAGCAAATCCAATGTTGCTGCCGCCAAAACCCAGATCAAAAATCTGGAAAATGCCGTGCAGCAGTATAAACTTGACAACGGTAAATATCCCGATGAGCTGAAAGACCTGATCGAAAACCCCGGTCTGGACAGCTGGAAAAAACCTTATCTCAATGTCAATACCATCCCCAAAGACCCGTGGGGCAATGAATACGGTTACAGCAGTCCCGCCCAGGAAGCGGAAAACCGTGATTTCGAGATTTTCAGTTACGGTGCCGACGGCGGTCCCGGCGGTGAAGAGGAAGACGCAGATATTTATAACTGGCAATGAGTATATTGTTCCGGAAAAAACATCTCCGGAGTACATTTACGCTGATCGAGCTGATAATCGTACTGGTCATTATCGGCATGCTGACGGCATTGGCGGTCTCATCACTGCGGGATGAATCCCCGGCTTCGGTGGTGAACCGCCAGAGTCTGGCTCTGGAAGCGTGGTGTGCCACGGTTCGCTATGTCTGTGCCGAAAAAGGCGTTGACTATGCGGTACGTTTTATGCCGGAAGAAAAATATCTTTACGCCTGCCCGGTGGAGGACGATGCTGAAACTTCTCCCGCCGAACCTCCAGACTCCGGCCCGATGCGCTTCAATCTGCCTGAAAAAATGGAGATCAGCACCGTCGAGCGTGCGGAAGATACCGCCAGAGATACGGATTATGTGGAAATTTTCCGCTTTTATCCCGGCGGCGGAGCCGCATGCAGCAACCGGCTGGTATTCAAACTTGAGGAGAGTGCCAAATATTTTGACATCTCTTTTTTTAACGGTCAGCTGAAAATCCATGACGGCGACGGCAGTGAATTGGAGGTGCGGGAATGAAGCACAATTTCACCTTGCTTGAGGTGGTCGTGGCGATCGCGATTCTGGCATTGTCATTGACCGGGATGCTGCAGCTGCTTTCCCAATCCCACATCCGGATCGCTGATGCTCAGGAGCAGTGGCGGGAAATGCACATGCTGACCCAGGGCGCAGAGTATCTGATGCTGGTCGATAACAACGGCGATTTGAGTGTGCCGGATGAAGTTTTTCCCTACGAAAATCACCGGATCGAGTGCGTGGTCGAGGATGCCGACGGACTGCCGGAGGAATTCACCGGGCAGAGTGGTCAGCTGCCGCTGAAAAAATGGACGATCTCGTTGATAAGTACCAGAGACGGCCGGGAGTGCGGCAAAGTGGTCATTGACCGGCTGGGGTATGAGGAGGCGGAAAATGTCACCAATTAAGCTCCGCCGTTTTACTTTGATCGAATTGATCATCGCCATTGCCCTGATGGTGATGATAGCGTCGATCGTTGCCATGACCGGAATGAGTTTTTACAACGGTTATGACAGCAGTGTGCGTGCGACTGCCAAACTGAAAGAGTACATGGCGATCGACAACGTGATGGACAGTCATATCCGCAATATCGTGCCGTTCAAATGGAAAGACGATGACGGCACCAGCCGGCTGATTTTCAATGGCGATGAGCATGAATTGCATTTCACCACGCTCCGGCGCTCCTACGGTGACCGCCCCGGAGCATTGCTGTTTGTCCGGATCTTTGTGGAGGAGGACAAATTGATCGCCGCTTATTCGCCGTATCCGCGGCTGCCGTGGATCGAGGAGGAGCAGGAGAGTATGCCGTGGACACGGGAGATTATCGCTGAAAACGTGGAGGAAGTGACCTTTGCCTACGCCGAAAAATCCACCGAGGTCGAGGGACAGATCGAGTTTCTGGAAACTTATCTGGAGGAGGAAAATTCGGTTTTGCCGCTGGGGATAAAAATGACCGTCCGCTGGCTGGACGGCACGCAGGAGCAGTGGTTCCGGCGGGTTTCCGGCAGCAGTGCCAACAGTTCATTCGGCGAGCGCACGGCAACGGCATCAACAACTTCGGCGGCGGCTCAAAGCAGTAATTCTGCCGCTTCACGCAATACCGGCACTGTTTCCGGCGGCGGCAGAAGTTCCGGCAGCAGCAGCTCATCCGGCAATCCCGGCGGCGCTGTCCGTCCCGGCAGGGGAGGGCGTACCCGATGAAACGGTGCATCATCCGTTATAATTCGGCACTGATTTCGGTGCTGTGTTTGATTTTTACCGCCGGAATATTGCTGGCAGCGACCCTGTCGCTCTCTAAAAGCGGGACGTTTACCGTCGCTGCCCATGTAAAAATGCAGCGCTCCATGCTGATTTCCGAGGGCGTGGCGAACCGGGTGCAGTGGCTGCTTGCCGCCGACCGGAACCTGCATCCGGATGATAAGCCGGGGACGGTGGATTACACAGCTTATGAGTACGACCGTTTTATGGGCGATGCGGTGATTCACACGATGGATTATTACGGCGAAAATGTGCAGGTGCAAATTTGGGATGCCGTGAAAGGTTTTGATATGTCCCAAAGTTCGTATGCCGCCGCCATCAACCGGATTTCGTCGCAGGAGGATGCCGGGGATGATGTGATCGACCTCTGTACCGAAGTAAGTCAGCTGATCGGGGATTATCTGGACAGCGATGATAATATTCAGGAGCGCGGAATGGAGAGCAGTGATTACGAAGATCAGATGATGGCGCCGCTGCCGCGTAATGAGGCAATGCAGTTCCGGGAAGAACTGCTTTACATCAAAGACTTTACCAAACTTTTCCCGTTGGACGGCAATGGGCGGTTGACGCTGGTGCGGCTGATCCCGCCGGTGAATACCAGTTCGCTTGGCGGTACGCCGTCGCTCTACTCTGCCGGCAGAAAAGAGGTGGAATTGCTGCTGCCGGAACTGATGGATGATGAGGTCGATTTCGTGATGGAGGCTCTGGATAAGTGGCGGCAGGAAAAGATCCTGCTTACTGATACGCTGGATGAGGAGCTGCTCGCCAAAGTAAGCGGTGCGTTTGCGACCACCGAAAGCGGTGCGTATACGGTAGTAGTTTCTGCGGCTCCGGATGATAATGATGTCCGCAAACCGTTCCGCAAACTGGTATTCACTTATGCCGGGTTTGAAGTTTCCGGACCGGCAAATCAGCAGTTGAAGTATATGGAGTGGAACTTCCTGTGAAAAAGTTGCTGTCGGCAGTGATTTTTGCCGTGATAACGGTAATTCCGGTCAAAGCTGAACCGGTGACGATGATGGTGCTGGCGCCGGTGGCGCTGAAAGTCGCCAATGATGCTTCACCGCATGTGATTTTCGGAATGCGCAGCAGCGGCGGGCAATTGCTGGAAGTGGCAAAAGATATCGGCAATATTCTCCGGCTGCCGTGGGGGGCAGTGCAGGCGACTGCCGGAGCGCCGTTCGGGTATTTCAATGACGGTATGAGCAATATCTGGACGGGCGTGTGTGCACCGTTTCAACTGGTGACCGATATAATTCTGCTGCCATTCGCATTTTTCGGCGGGTTTTAGCGATATTTGCAAAATAATTTCCATTTAATGCGCTTTGCAGGATGAAAAATTTCCAAAGATGTATTATATTATAATAATAGTATATTTATGTCTGAAATTTTAACCTGATGGTGCAAGATTATGAAAATGAGTAAAATGGCGGGGCGCAGACTCCGTGAAGTTCCCAAAGATGCTAAAACTGTCAGCCACCAGTTTCTGGTGCGCGGCGGCTATATCCGTCCGGTTTCCGCCGGTATCTACTCGCTGTTGCCGGTCGGCAAACGCATTGTCGCCAAAATAGAAAACATCATCCGCGAAGAGATGGATCGCATCGACGGTCAGGAAGTCCTGATGCCGGTCGTGCTGCCTGCAACTTTGTGGCAGGAATCCGGCCGTTACGATGCCGTGGCGCCGAATTGCTCCGCTTCTCTGACCGCAATGACAAACCCATGCTGCTGGCGATGACCCACGAGGAGTGCATCACCGCATTGGTGCGTACCGAGATCAACAGCTACAAACAGCTGCCGGTGATGCTTTATCAGATCCAGACCAAATACCGGGATGAGGCGCGTCCCCGTGCCGGGTTGATCCGTAC
>SUVU01000164.1 GCA_015061865.1 Lentisphaerota bacterium | reverse complement strand
GGGTGTTGCGGATGTCGATGTTGACGTTGTTGAACAGGTGTTTATTCATGTAGTAGCGGTAGCTCTGGTCATGTTCCGGAGCGAGACCGGCGTACTCATCGAGGTTCCAGGAGCGCACCTGGGAGAAGTCGACTTTGCCCTCTTTGTTGAGTTTGGACAATTCGGCGTAGACGTTTTCCATGGTCGCGCCGGTGGCAAGACCGAGTTTGAATTCCGGTTTGGCGTTGATCGCATCGGCGATCATCCGGGCGGCGAGTTTCTCCGCATCAGCGGAAGTTTTGCAGATGATGACATCCATGATAGTTACCCTTTATATTTTGGTTGCGGTTATGAAATACCACTATGAAATATACTGCCACAGCGATTTTTTTGCAATGTAATTTTTGTCATAATTTATAGAATTTATTGCAAGCAGGTGCGAAAAACAGCTCAAAATGGCATGATAACGCTGTCGGAATGCTTTTTTTGTAAAAAAAAACTGTTGATACTGAACATGGAACTTGAAATTTGTCAAATCGGGTTTATCTTTATAAAATGTCGAATTCTGGTTCGTGTGAAGAGGAGAGCGCACAGTCAGATCAAAATAAAGAAAGGAATATTGATCATGAAACAGACGAAATGGCTTTTGAGCGGACTCGTTTCCGCGGCAATGTTTGCCCAGCTCTGCGGTGCAGATGCCAAACCGGCCCCGGCTCCGGCTCCCGCCCCGGCTCCGCAGGCTCCCGCCCAGTTGACGATTGCGGAACTGGTGTCGAAACTTCCGGAAAAACTGGCGGAATACAATGGCAAATTCATCACCAAAGCGGATTTGGTAAAAGAACTTGAAAAAATGCTCCCCGACGGCAAAGCCCCTGCCGGGATCACCCCGGAAATGTTTGTCAGTATCGCTCCGCAGTTTGTAGACAAAATGGTTGATTCCAAACTGCTGGAAGTCGAGTTCAAAAAACATGGCATCACCCCCTCTGAAGCCGCGGTGAAAGCGGAACTGGAAAAAGAGTTGAAATCCATGAGCAAAGAGCAGATCGCCCAGCTGACCAAAATGTTTGCCGAGCAGAATATGACTCTGGATCAGGTTGTTGCCATGCATGCGAAAGACCCCGAATTGCAGATGCGTATCGCAGTGCAGGAACTCGCCGCCAAAACGTTTGCCAAAAATATCAAAGTCACCGAAGCTGATGCCAAAAAATATTACGACGCCAACCCGCAGGAGTTCATGGACGGCGACCCGGAAGGCACGCTGCGTGCCTCCCACATCCTCGTGATGGTTGATCAGAAAGCTGATGCCGCGACCCGCGAAGCCGCGAAGAAAAAAATCAACGCCATCCTCGCGGAACTCAAAAAAGACCCCTCCAAGTTTGAGGCCAAAGCCAAAGCTGAAAGCAGCTGTCCGTCCGGTCAGCGCGGCGGCGATCTGGGCGCGTTCCAGAAAGGTCAGATGGTGCCGGAATTTGAAGCGGCATTGCTGAAACTCAAAGACGGCGAAATTTCCGATGTGGTGGAGACCCAGTTCGGTTATCACATCATCCGCCGCAATGCGGTGCAGAAAGCCAAAAAAATCCCGTTTGATACGGTCAAAAAAGAGTTGACCGCTCATCTTGAAAAACAGGCAAATATGGAAGCGGCGCAGAAATATTTTGACAGTTTGAGAGCCGCTGCCAAATATAAAAATCTGATCGCTCCGGCTGCTCCGGCTGCCCCGGCAATGCAGTAATTGCTTCAGAGCCAGACACAAAAAAGGGACTGCTGCTAAACGGCAGTCCCTTTTTTTATGCCGGTAAACTCAAATGCGCCATCCTGTTAAAGCACAGTTGAAACCGGTATGTATGCCCCGATTTTTCAGGGTCCGGGCGATACTATCTGTCGACCTGACCGCCGTTGAAGTAATCCTGCCACTCTTTGCAGACTTCCGGAACATCCAGCGGAATATTGCCGTTACGCATGGATTGGTGGCCGAGACATCCGGCGGCGACGGCATTGCGCGCCGCCAGCGGCGTGATCAATGCCGGGGCTTCTCTGCGGACAAAGGCGAAAAACGCTTTGATGATCCGGGGATCGGCACCGCCATGGCCGCCCTCAACGGCTTTCAAGTCATAAATAATATCCGGACGGCGGCGGCTGCCGCGATTTGTCCACACATGGATCTGTACTTCGCCCTGATCGCCGATATTCTCCACTCTGCCGTGCGTCCCGATAAAAGTATAGTTGCGCTCGGAATCCGGCGTATAATGGCACTGCTGATAACTGGCCTGCACGCCGTTATCCAGCTGCATCATGATCATATTGTGATCTTCAACGTTGATTTCCGGAGCGAGACCTTTGATTTCCAGCGGCGGCCAGCAATCCGGCTGCCATGAGGCTTTGCGGTCGATTTTTTCGCCATCTTTGCGGCGGTTGACGGTGCGGTTGTAAACGGAAAGTTTCCCCATACCGGTGATCCGTCTGGTGTAACCGCCGGCAAGCCAGTGGATGACGTCGATATCATGCGAACCTTTCTGCAGCAGCAGTCCGGTACAAGTCTGCTGCCGGGCGCAGAAACCACGGAAATAACAGCTGCCGTAATTGATAAAATGACGCACCCAGACACTCTGGATCTCACCGATGATACCGGAA
>SUVU01000058.1 GCA_015061865.1 Lentisphaerota bacterium | reverse complement strand
TGACACAAACAGCTTCAGAAAACTCCCTTTCACCGGGACGTCAGACAATGTCACCGCCATCGCCACCAGAAACAGTGAACTCAACGTCGAAAATATAATGTACGGCATCTGTTTGCCCAGCAGAAATTCCAGCCGGGTCAGCGGCGTGACGTAAAGATTGATGATCGACCCCATCTCTTTTTCCCGCACCACTGCCAGAGCCGCCAGAATCGACGGTATCATCATCAGCAGTACCGGAATGACCGCCGGAACCATCGCCGGCAGACTGCGGACATCGGGGTTGTAACGGTACCGCACCTGCACGTTGACTTTGGGGGCAGCGGCGGCAGTACCGTTATGTTTGCTCCGTTTGCTCAACCATTGCTGGTGCATGGCATTGACGTAGCCGTTGATCGTTTCGGCACGGCTCGGCATGGAACCGTCCACCCAGACGGCGACTTCCGGAGAGTTGCCTTTTTCCAGCTCTTTGCCGAAATTCGGCGGAAATTCGACGACCATGCTCAATTCGCCGTTTTTCATCCGGCGGTCGATTCCGGCGTGGTCTTTGACCGGAGGCTTCTCGATGAAGTACCGGGAACCGGCGATATCCAGCGCATAATTGGTACTGACTTCGCTTTTGTCGTGGTCCAGCACCGCAAACGAGAGATTTTCCACGTCCATACTGATACCGTAGCCCATGACCACCATCAGCAGCAAAGCGCCGAAAAGTGCCAGGGTGATCCGGATCGGGTCGCGCATCAGTTCCAGATTTTCCCGCCAGAAACAGCTGTAAAATCTCCGGAAACTGAAGCGGTCATCGATAAATTTCAACCAGCGCGGCAACGGTTTTTCCGGTGGTGCCGGCGGCAGATCGTCGCCGGCACCACTCTCCCCGGCGGCGGTTGCGGCGCTGTCGGCTTCCTCCAGACAGCTGATGAACGCCGCTTCCAATGTCGGCGCCTGCCGTTTGGCGACCAGATCCGCCGGAGTATCACAGGCCAGCGATTTACCGGCGTGCATCAGCGAGATCCGGTCGCACCGTTCCGCTTCATTCATAAAGTGAGTGGTAATGAAAATCGTCACTTTGTCCCGGCGGGATAATTCGATGATCAGCTCCCAGAAACCATCCCGTGCCACCGGGTCAACTCCTGAAGTCGGCTCGTCCAGGATCAATATTTGCGGCTCATGGATCACTGCCGCCGCCAGACTGAGCCGCTGTTTGATGCCCAGCGGCAGATCTTTGGGCAGGGTTTCGGCGACACTTTGCAGCTGAAATCTTTCAATCATCGCCGTGACCCGGTTTTCGACTTCGGTTTTTGCAATGCCGTACAGCCGGGCGTAAAGCCGCAGGTTCTGCCGGACGGTCAATTCATTATAAAGTGAGAACAGCTGGGTCATGTAACCGAGATTTTTCCGTACTTCCAGATTATTGCCGGAAATCGGACTGCCGAAAAGTTCCGCCGTGCCTTCAGTGGCGGGCAATAAACCGGTCAGCATCCGCATCGTCGTCGTTTTGCCGCAGCCGTTGGAGCCGAGAAAGCCGAATATTTCACCGCGCCGGATTTTGAAACTGACGTGATCCACGGCGGTAAATGAGCCGAAACGTTTGGTCAGCCCCGCTGCCGCAATGGAAATATCATTTTCATCGGCATCCAGCGACGGCAGGGTGATTTCCCGGTGTCCGGCACGTTTGCTTTCCGGCAATAACTGAATAAAGGCGGCATCAAGGTCTTTTTTGCCGGTGCGCTCCAGTAATTCCGCCGGAGTGCCGGTGGTGAGGATCCTGCCGTCATCCATGGCGACGAGCCATTGAAATCTCTGGGCCTCATCCATGTATGCCGTAGCGACGATCACGCTCATTTGCGGCTGGTCACGACGGATGTTGTCGATCAAATCCCAGAATTGACGCCGCGCCAGCGGATCGACGCCGGTGGTCGGCTCGTCCAGCACCAGCAGATCGGGATCGTGGATCAGCGCACAGCAGAGACCGAGTTTCTGCTTCATGCCTCCGGAAAGTTTCCCCGCCGGACGGTCCAGAAACGGATACAGCCCCGTACTGCGGGTCAGATGGTCGATGCGGCGGCGGCGTTCGGCGGCATTGTGACCGAACAGGCGACCGAAAAACTGTAAATTCTCCTCCACGGTCAAGGTGAAGTAGAGGTTTTTGCCCAAGCCCTGCGGCATGTAAGCGATTTTGGGACAGACCCGGTTGCGGTGGGATTTGGCCCGCATATCGCCGCCGAGGACGTGCAGTTGACCATCCGGCGGCATTGCTCTGGCACCGGTGATCAGCGACAGCAAGGTGGATTTGCCCACGCCGTCCGGACCGATCATTCCCATGATGATGCCGCGCGGAATATCCAGAGAAACGTCGTCCAGCGCCGTGATTTTACCGAAGCGGTAAGTGAGATTTTTGACGCTGACGACCGGAGTGCCGGAATAATTCATCGTTCAGACCGGAGTTTGAGGAAATCGGGCCATGCGGCATCGGGATCAAGTTTCACCCAGACGACTCCGGGCAGACCGGTTTTGACGTGTTCGGCATATTTGCGGAGCAGTTCCGGTTTGATCCGGGCTTTGACCCGGAACATCAATTTTTCCCGTTCGACCTGGGTCTCAACCGTTTTCGGGGTGAATTGGGCATCGCTGGCGACGAAAGTGATCTCTGCCGGGATGGGGGCGTTGGGAATGGCATCCAGCAAAATCCGGGCTTCAGCGCCGATTTTTACTTTGCCGGCAGCTCTGGCGGGCAGGTAAAACGTCATGTAAACATCGCTCAAATCGAGCAGGTTCAAAACTTTGCCTCCGGAAGCCAGCACTTCGCCCTCTTCGGCGATTTTATATTGGATCCTGCCGTCGCGCGGAGCGATCAGTTTGGAATCTTTGATGTCGGCTTCGTAACGTTTGATGTCCGCCTGGGCCGCCAGAATATTGGCTTCAGCGGCTTTGACCTGCGCTTCAGCGACGGCAAGTTCGGCTTTTTTGGTCAGATAATTGGTTTCGGCGGTTTCAAATTCCTGCTGGCTGGCGGCGGATTTATTCAGCAGGCTTTTCAGGCGCTCGTAACGGCTTTTGGCACCGGTGCAGGCGCTTTTTTTCTCCATTACGGTGGCTTCGGCGCTGATTTTGGCAGCGACGGCCTGAGCGTGGCGGGCTTGCGCCTGGGCAAGTTCGGCTCTCAATACTTCCGTGTGCATTTCCGCCAGCACTTCACCTTTTTTGACCGCAGTGCCTTCGTCAACGTTGATTTTGGCGATGCGTTCGGCAAGTTTGGTGGTGATATCTACTTCGGTGGCTTCCAGTCTGCCGTTGCCGTGGGCAAAGGCGGGGTTGTTCTCGATTTTGCTGCGCTGGTAACTCATATAACCGTAAATCCCCAATGCGACGATGGAAACAGCAGCAGCGATAATGATGATTTTTTTCATAGCTCCTCCGACTTTATTCAAGATTGCCTGTATATTGGGAAATATAATTGAAACAAGCTCATAAATCAAGTGCCGGAGCAAACATTAAATAAAAAAATTCCGGTGCGGCAGCCGGGAAAGAGCGTCTTGAATAAACTTGCGCCGGGTGATATATTATAATGAAAGTATTACTGTTCCGGAATGATCCGGATGAATCCCCGAATGAAACAGGATCCGGCAATGAAATTGTTTTTTATCCGTATGCGTGAATGGTTTGCTGCCGCACCTGAACGGTTCAAACGTTCCGGAGTGCCGTATTTGCGCCGGAATCTGTGCCGGCGGCAATTTCTGATTTACGCCGCCGTGATGCTGGTGCTGTCGGCGGTAAGTTTTCCGGATGAATTTGTGGAATTCAATTCTGCGTCCATGCTGCCGTGGCATAAGATCGCCGGATTGTTTCTGGAATTGCGTTTTGTGGCGCCGGTAGTGCTGCAATTTACCTTATTGCTGTTGATTTATGCGCTGGCACAGTTTATTCCCGGCAAAGGGCGGGCGGTGTTTCTGAGTCTGTTTCTGACCGGGGTGGCGCTTTATACGCTGGGCAACGCTTACATGGTGATCCGGTATTCCTGTCCGGCGCCGGAAATGGTCATTATCATCAATTCTGCCGATGCACAGGAGGTGCGGGAGTATTTTTCATCGCTGTTTCTGAATAATAAACTCTTTCTTTTCAGCTCGATCCTGTTTTTTCTGCTGCTGCCGGTGATGGCGGCGTGGTTTTTTATCCGCACCAAATCCCCGGAACGTCCGGCGGTATTTGCCGGGAGCATAGCGGCGGCGGCACTGCTGGCACATTTGCTGCTGCCGGTGGATTTCCCGTTTATGTTCTGGCGGCATATCCAGGCGGTGGATTTTTTGCACCGGCTGGGGGAAAAAGACTTTTATCTGGAACATGCGGCAAAAATGGTCGCTGCCCCTGATCTGCCGGAGGGCAGTGAAAATGCCCTGAAAAACCGGACGGCGGTTGCGGGGATCGTGATACTGGGCGAATCGGATCACCGGGGCAGTCATTCGCTGTACGGCTATGAGAAAACCACCGATTTTGAAATGTCCAAATATCGCAGCAAGCCGGGATTTTTCATTTTCAAAGATGTGATCAGCGCCACTTCCTCGACCCAGCACTCGATCTATTTCATGTTTTCCGATGCCCGCATTGCGGCGAAAGAGCGCCCCGGCAAATTCGCCGTCTGCGAGTGGTTTCAGGCGGCGGGGGCGTCGGTGCTGTGGTACTCCAACCAGCGTGCGCACGGCGCCTGGGCATCAATGGCGGCGCTGATATTCGCCCGCGCCGATGAATTGAAATTTTTTGCTGACGGCACGAAAAATACTTACGACCGCATTGCATTGCTGCCGCCGGTGCTGAAACGTTATCAGGAGCTGAAACAGAAACAGGAGCCGGTGCTTTTCGGTGTGCATATCATGGGAAGCCATTACGAACAGCAGTTCCGGATCGACCCCCAATGGCGGGAGCAGAATCAGGCGAAATTGCAGGGTTTGGATATTTACGATCAAACGGTGGTCTACACGGATGATTTCCTTGCCGAAGTGACTGCGGAAGTGGAGTCGTCAGCGCAGCCGGCATTTATGCTTTATATCGCCGACCACAGCGAATTGCTGCATTCCGACCGGTCATTGCGGACGCCGGAAGCGGTCTATTACGAAATTCCGGTGTTTCTCTATTGCAATGCGGCGTACCGTCAGGCGTTTCCGGAAGTCATTGCGGCTTTGAAGCGGGCATGTGAGAAGCCGTATCAGAGTGATTTGACGATTTATCTGCTGGCGCGGCTGATGAATATGCCGGAAAAACTGATTCCGGCGCAGGCGGATATTTTGTCCGGGGCTTACCGGCCGGTGCCGCGCTGGATCGGGTTCGGCGAAGTGGTTTACCCCGAAAAAAGCACTGTCGGCAGATAAAACGCAGAAATTTTACATTGCCGGGTTGACAACTGCGTTTTCCGGTGTATATTAAGTACATTGACAATTAAATAAGGGGCAGTAGCTCAGTTGGCTAGAGCGATACGTTCGCATCGTATAGGTCGTGGGTTCGACTCCCATCTGCTCCACCAAAAATTCAAGCCGCCATTGGGCGGCTTTTATTTTTGGTGGAACGAAGTCGCAAGGCTTCACTTCACGCCTTTTGCGTCTTGCCGCATCAGCGGCAATCGCAAAAGCTCTTCGCATCTTCACGCGGCGACAGCCGCTCTTCACTAAAACTCAGGCAACGCCTTGCTTGTGAAGACATTTCATTCCGCTTACGCTCCATTACATTTGTGAAGAGGTCAGCTCCGCTGCCCGTGAAGTTTCTCCCTGGCGGGAGTAAGGTTGGTGATGTTATTACAGCGCGGCTTCGCCGCTTAAATTTTCCTTACACTTTGCCAAACGCCACATCATTTGTTACCCGGAAATAGATGTGCGTGAGTTTTCTTAAGATTTTCCTCACAAGGACATCCTTTAAAAGCCCACATACCTATTTTAGTCACGCTATCGGGTAGTTTGACTTGTGCCAAATTTGTACAACCAGAAAACGCACGATCACCGATTTCTGTTACACTATCAGGAATTTCAATGCTTGTCAAACCGGTGCAACCTAAAAATGCGCAATCTTTGATCGCCGTTACGCTGTTTGGAATGACAATATCTGTTAAGCTGCTGCATCTTTCCAGCATTGATGAATTGATTTCTCCCAAACCGTTTGGTAATTTCACCTTAACTAAACCAGTACATTCAGCAAAAGCACTCTTGGCAATCGATTTTATACTGTCGGGGATCTCAATGCTTGTCAAACTGGTACACCCATAAAATGCTTCGTTTCGGATTTCGATTACGCTGTCGGGAAATCTCACACTTTCCATATTGATATGGTTACAGAATACTTTTTCACCAATTTCCCTTATATGATCCGGTATGACAACATCTTTCGATTTGGAAAACCAGGAAACCAACCTATTTCCAAGACATAACGCAGAAAGCGCGGAACATTCGCAAAATACTTCTTCTTCAATCTTGGTGCGATCAGATGGAATAACTATATTTGACAAATTACTGCATCCGGCAAAAGCTCCATATTCTATTACCGCAATACTCCCGGGCAATTCGATATTACGCAAATTTGTACATTTTAAGAATGCTTTTATTCCAATTTGTGTTACACTTGACGGAATCACAATATTTGATAAATGGTTGCATCCGACAAAAGTTCCATCCGCTATTTCTGTTATCTGGTCAGGGATAATTACAGTTTCAAGTTTTGAACATCCTGCAAAGGCCTGTCTCCCGATTTTAACCACGCTGTTCGGCAAAACAATCGACTCTAATTCAGAGCATCCTCTAAATGCAAAATCACATATATGCTCAATTCCATCATTTAAAGCAATACTTTTCAGTTTGCTGCAATCAGCAAATGCTGCGATACCGATTGTTTTTACACTTGGGGGAAGAGTAATATTTGTAATGCCCAGACGACGAGAAAAAGCTCCTGAACATATTTCAGTTACACTATCTGGAATGATAACTTCTTGCAGAAAAAAACAATTTTCAAAAGCATCAGCCCCAATACTGGAAATCCCATCACCAATAATAATTTTTTGGATACTTTCCAAGTATCTGAATTTTTTACCTAATTTGGATTTTATCGTATATGGTTGTGTTTTGGACACATACTTAGAACCGACTTCTATTTTTAGAATTTTGGCAAGTGTATATTCAGACATTTTATATTTCCTTTGATAATAATATTCAGTCTATGTTCACCATATATCAAGCAAAAAGCATGCCAACTATCCTGTTTACTAAAAAATGCCCGTAAATCAGCAAAGATGCTTCAAAGTTTGATCCTGCCGCTTAATAATTGAACAACTGATTCAATATAACACCATATCTTACAAAATCAATCAAAATTTCTGAAAATAGCAGGGGAAAGTCCTAAGCATTATTTTTTCACGATTTTTGATTTTACGGGACTTTTTTCGCAGTTCTGTAACTCTCTATAAAATGAGGTATTACTCCTGCTCCGTCTTTCATTTTGCCAAAGTAAAGTCCATATTTCGGCGTTTTGCCAAAAATTGCCATTCCGCAGTTGCAAACGCTTGAGAGATAAGGTATATTACAAAGCTGTAAAACGAAGGTGTTGATTATGGAAAAGACAAATAATATTGAAGTCATTGCTCAAAATAATTTTGAAAAGGCTGCGCTGGTCGTTAAAAAAAGCGGTGTCCGGCAGGCGTGGGAATCCATCGGAGCGACGGTCAATCAGGTCGGCTCTATGGCAATGGGATTATTGATGAAGCATCGGGATATTGATTTCCATATTTATACTGATAAATTGGATATTGCTGAAAGTTTCAAAGCTGTTCAAAAGATTTGTGCAAATCCGGCAGTTACCCGTATGGAATACCGCAATCTTGCTGATACGGAAGAAGCCTGTCTGGAATTTCATATCCGGTTTATGCTGGATAATGAAGAGTGGCAGATCGATATGATCCAAATCTTGAAAGGTTCGCAGTTTGACGGATATTTTGAAAATGTTGCCGCAAGGATCAAGGCTGTTTTGACTCCTGAAACACGGCACACTATTCTGGAACTGAAATATCTCACACCTGATGATGAACACATTATGGGAATCGAATATTATCAGGCGGTGATCGCAGATAACGTGAAAACTTATCCTGATTTTATCCAGTGGCGAAAAAAACATCCGGCAACTGGAATTGTAACTTGGTGTCCGTAATCACCGGATAGCTTTCAAAAAAGCGGCAAGATTTCTCCCACCGCCGATAATGATATACTGTTTTCACTTTTTTATCGGAAGATCAAGTTTTTTCCGGGCATCTTTCAAACCTCCCAGATTATGGAGATCTGTGTAGCCCATTGTTTTTAACTTTTCGACAGCAGTTCCTGCCCGTCTGCCGCTGCGGCAATAGATGTATATGGGCGTATTCTTACCGGAAACTTTACTGGAAATTTGGCTTTCCAGCTCGGCAAGCGGGAGAAGTACAGCTCCTTCCAGATACCCGCTTTTATGCTCCTCCGGAGTCCGGACATCAAGCAAAACCGCATTGGCTTCCATAGATATTTTACCTTCTGTTGAACAACATCCGCTTATCGCAAGCAAAGCAATCCCACATAATATTGAAAAAAGTCTTTTCATCTGCCATTCTTTCATTTGTTACTTTACCGCAGGCAATCCGAGCCGTTTCCCGGCGTCTTTCATTGCGCCGAGATTATGAACATCGGTGTACCCCTGCTTCAACAGTTTTTCCGTTGCCATGGTCGCTTCCCGACCGCCCCGGCAATAAACATAAACCGGCGTATCTTTGGCGGGAACAACCGTTGCGGCTTTGGTGTCCACATCCGCCTGCGGCAGATTGACTGCTCCCTGCAAATATCCTTTCTGATATTCTGTCGGAGTCCGGACATCAAGCAGAACCGCATTTTTTTCCATCGTGATTTTGCACTGTCCGAGAGAACAGCATCCACTTACAACGAGCAGCATAACGCCGCACAGCATAACAAGAAGTTTTTTCATAATTCACCTCTATTGAGTTAATTTTTTGCTTCAATTTACTCATTATTAACTAAGCCATACATCCAATTTGTAATGTAACACAGGATATGAGTTTTGTCAAATACCGCTTCCCCTTGCAGACATTGCTTTGCAAAACCCAACTTTTTTTACATATAAAAGTTTCAAGCCGGGATTTCCGGTTTCACCGCCTGTTGACTCCACGTTTTTGGGTCTGTGTGCGGCAATCAGTGGCGGGCGCGGCGGAGTACCGCCAGCAGATGGTGCAGCCGCAGTTTCAGTGAATCACGGGGATCCAAGCGCGGCAGCATGCCGTTTTCACGGTAAATCACCCCGCCGGGCGCATGGAGCGAAATAATATTGTTGGCGACTGTAAGTTTGCGGAAATTTCCGGTCGCTGTCAAAATCCGGCAGCGCACCAGCTCCAGCAGATTTACCGTCGTTTCCGGCAGGACTCCATAGCGGTCACGCAGTTCTTCCCGGAAGTTTTCCAGCGCCGCTTCGGTCGTCAGCGAAAACAACTGCCGGTATGCCGAGAGCCGCAACGCTTCATTTTCAATGTACTCCGGCGGGAGCGCTCCGGCAAGGATATGCGCCGGAGCAGTAAGCGCCGGTTGGAGAAATTCTATATTTACTTCAGTTTCCGCCACCGCATCATGCAGCTCCTCCTGCGGACAATCCAGATGCTGCATCCGGGCGATTTCGTGGCGCAGTAAGCGGCAATAGAGGTCAAAACCGATCGTGCAGAGATGGCCGGATTGCTCCGAACCGAGCAGATTTCCGGCGCCGCGCAGTTCCAAATCCTGCAATGCCAGCTGAAATCCCGCCCCCAGTGAGGAACAGCGGCGGATCGCCGCCAGCCGTTTCCGGGCGGCAGTGCCGGTGAGATGATCTTTGGGCAGCAGCATATACGCATACGCCTGATGTTTCCATCTGCCCACCCTGCCGCGCAGCTGATACAACTGCGCCAGCCCGAAGCGGTCGGCACGCTCGATGATAATGGTATTGGCATTGGGGACATCCAACCCGGACTCAATAATGGTGCTGCAGACCAGACAATCAATGTTTCCTTCCAGAAATTCGGTCATGACCGCCTCCAGTTCCGCTTCCGGCATCTGACCGTGGGCGGCGGTGATCCGGGCATCCGGCATCAGCGCCCGCAGGTGGCTGACACATTCATCGATCGTCCGCACCCGGTTGTGCAGATAGTAGACCTGCCCGCCGCGGGCAAGTTCCGCCCGGATAGCGGCGGCGATCAATTCATCCTCCTGCGGGGCGATCACGGTTTTTACCGGGAGCCGCATTTTAGGCGGAGTGGTCAGGGTGCTTAAATCTCTGGCGCCCGCCATTGCAAGATAAAGGGTGCGGGGAATCGGCGTGGCAGACATGCTCAATACGTCCGCTTCGACCCGGAAGCGGCGCAGCCGTTCTTTCTGATCGACTCCGAAACGCTGTTCTTCGTCGATGATGACCAGCCCGAGGTTGCGGAATTTGAACATATTGCCGCAGAGCCGATGGGTGCCGATGAGAATATCTATGCCCCCGGCGAGCAGTTTTTCGGCGATCTGCTGCTGTTCCGCCGCCGTGCGGAAACGGCTGACCGTGTCGATGATGTAGGGAAATTCCCGGAATCTTTCGCAGAAACTCCGGTAATGCTGCTGGGCAAGTACCGTGGTCGGTGCGATCAAAGCCACCTGATATCCCGCCGAAACCGCCCGGAACGCCGCCCGCATGGCGATTTCAGTTTTGCCGTAGCCGACATCACCGCAGAGCAGGCGGTCCATCGGCTTGGCAGTAGTCATATCCCGGCGGATCTCGATGGTGGAACGGGTCTGGCAGGGGGTGTCTTTGAAAGGAAATGCCCGCTGAAACGCCGCTACCGCCTGCTTGTCCGCATGAAATGCAATGCCCGGTACCGCCTGCCGGATCGCCTGGAAGCGGAGCATTTCGGCGGCGTAAGTGCGTACTCCGGCCCGGGCGGACTCTTTATCTTTCAGCCATTTGGCAGAGTTGAGCGTGTGCAGTTTGACTTTGCCCGGTGAACCGAGGTAACGGCTGATTTTTGCCGCTTGAGTCGGGGAAACGTAGAGCAGCTGGTTGTCCCGGAACTCCAATACCATCATTTCCCGGACGATGCCGTTGGAATTCTGCAGTTTCAGCCCCCGGTAGATCGCAATGCCGCAATCCACATGGACGACATAATCACCTTCAGCAAAGTCGGTGAGTGAAAATTCGCTGATCTCTGCCGGCAGTACCGGTGGTTCCGGTTCCGCTGCCGGGGCAGTTTCGCTTTCTGTGATTTCCCGTGATGCCCGGGTGAAGCCCGCCGGGGCGAGTTCATGTTCAGTCAGCAGCAGCACTCCGGCTCCGGCAATGCCGTGGTGCAGGTTTGACAGGATCAAATCTGCCTCTCCGGGCAGGGCGCACCGGTCGTACCAGGAGCGCAGCAGCGGGAGGTCTTCGGCATCAGAAATGGTCAGAAGCAGCGAATTGCCGTTGCGGAAGTTTTCTTCAATGCGCTGTTTGAGCAGCTCAAAACGCAGTTCGCTCTCCCGCCGGTGCAGAACATCGGGCAGAGTTCCGGCATCAGTGGCAAGCGGCTGGGTAAGCGGGAAATCTGCCGCACCGGGAGCTGTTTCAGCGAAAACATAGTGTTCGCAAGTCGTGCGGATTTGTTCCCAGTGTTCCGGAGCGCCGGGGACGCTGTATTTTTTCAAAATTTCCCCGCCGGAGTCCGGATCGACATCCACCAGCACAAATCCGGGCAGTTTTTCCAGATAGGCAAATGCATCAGATTCCGCCGCCCCGCCGGCGGTGATCCCGGCACGGTTGATGATCCGGTAACTCTCTGCTTTGCCGGTGGAGCGCTGAGTCTCCGGCGAAAAGAAGCGCATGGAGTCGATTTCGTCGCCGAAAAATTCGATCCGGCACGGCTCATCATGCGCCGGACTGAATATATCCACAATGCCGCCCCGCCGGGAAAATTCGCCGGAAATCGTCACCAGTGCTTCGTCATCATAATCCATCGTCACCAGTCTGGCAAGCAATTCGGCAGGGGCAATGGTATCGCCGGGGTGAAGTTCCAGCTGGGCGCGGGAACTTTCTTCCGGGTCAGGTGCCGGCCCCAGCAGAGAGTGGACACTGCCGAGGATCAGGTCGTATTCATGGTTCAATATGTTATTTAACGCGCGCGCGCGATGGGCTTCACCGCCGGGAAAAAGCAGTTTGCCTCTGCCGCATTCCGGGATCGTCAAAATCCGCAGGTCGCATTGCAGTAATTTCAGCCAGGCGTCAAGTTCATCGGCGACCAGATCGACCGCTTTGGCATCGGGCAGGGTGGTTACGACCGGCAGATCATGGGTCAATGCCAGTTTCAACAGCACCGGAGCGGCGGTTTCGATCGCTGCGCCGGTATAGATTCCGGGGGGAAGCGGGGCGGAAGATAAAAATTTTTGAATTTTTTTAAAAGATTTCATAAAATCACTCTTGAAATATTTCCGCAATCGCTTATACTGTTTGAAAAGGAAATATACAATCCTGTTGACAAGATATTTTTCAGATACTTATTATAATCGCTGAATCGTGGTTTTTACAGTCTGAAATACGGAAATTTTGAATTTTTTTGCAAATTAATATAATGTAAAGGAAAAAACTATGGCAAAAATTACAAAAATTGCCGCCGAAGCCGCCGAATCCGATGCGATCCGCAAAATCCGGAAAGCCGGTTTGCGGGTC
The DNA here is from genome assembly GCA_015061865.1 of Lentisphaerota bacterium. Classification (GTDB taxonomy): domain Bacteria; phylum Verrucomicrobiota; class Lentisphaeria; order Victivallales; family Victivallaceae; genus UBA1784. The sequence goes on along the minus strand of SUVU01000058.1, from coordinate 1,620 downwards.
ATCCCCAAAAATCCGGTAGTCGAAACTGCCGTCGATGAGGATGCCGCTTCCGCAGCTCCGAGCGTGAAACACCGGAAACTGGTCATTAAAAAAGTTTCCGCAGCTCCGACCAAATTCGCCCCGAAAAAGGCCGTTGCCAAAAACGCCGCAGCGGAAAATATCGTTGAAAACGAAGCTCCGGTCGCTGCCGCTTCCGCCACATCGTCAAAATTGCGGACAAAAAAAGAGGTGGATGCCGCCCGTGCCAATGCACTGGATTCCAAAATGGTCACCGCCAACAAAAATGACACCATGAAAGTCTATATGGGCGAAATTGCCCAGATCCCGCTGGTGAATAAAAAAGAGGAAGCCGAGCTGGCCGAAGCGATCCACAGTTCCGATCAGGAGCGTTATGAGGATGCCCGCACCACGCTGATTAAAGCAAACTTGCGTCTGGTGGTGAAAATCGCTCACGATTTCAAAGGTCTGGGCTTGCCGCTGCTTGACCTGATCAGCGAGGGAAATATCGGTCTGATGCGCGCCGTGGAAAAATTTGACCCCGCCAAAGGAGCGAAATTCTCCAGTTACGCCGCCTGGTGGATCAAACAGTCCATGCGCCGGGCATTGGCAAATCAGAGCCGCACGATCCGTATTCCGGTGCAGAGTGCCGGCAAGATCAATAAGATCAAAACCGTCCGGATGCGCCTTGCCGAGGAGTTGGGACGGGATCCGTCTGATGCCGAGATCGCTGAACATCTCGACTTCAGCGAACGCACTGTTTCCGGTCTGCGGCTGGCGGATTTGCGTACCATCAGTCTGCACGACCCGATCCAGCAGGGCGAAGAAGGTGAATTTCAGGATATTATTCCCGACCGCCATGCCATGACTCCGGATCAGATCATCGGTGATATCGAGTCGGTGTTCCGGTTGATGGACCTGCTGGACAAGCTGGACGAGCGTGAACGCAAGATTCTGGAAATGCGTTTCGGTCTGCGCGGCGGCAAAACTTTGACGCTGGAGGAGGTCAGTCAGCAGATCGGTCGTACCCGTGAACGGGTGCGGCAGATCCAGAATCAGGCTCTTGCCAAGCTCAAACAGCTGCTGATGGATGAAGCCGGCTACTCCAATACCGGCGTGCAGACTGATAATTAAGGTCGGAAAATTTGTGAAATCCGGGTGTAATGCCCGGATTTTTTTATCTCCTGTTTTTGGGCATTTCGGGGTGAAAACGGCAAAAAACAGCCTGAAAAGCGTCAAAAACGCTGAAAAAGTGCGAGAAAAGTGTGATTTTCAGGTGAAAATCGCTTGCAAAGTACGATTGGCGGTGTATATTATGATTCTGTTGCGCCTGATGATGGTTTGCAACGGGGTTGCTTGATAGATCTTCCGATGACGGAAGCAAGTGAAAAAAGTTTGAAAAAAATCAAATTTTCACTTGCAAAGTTAAAAATCGGTGATATATTAAGAAACTGTTGCGCTGAAAAGTGTGCGGGTTGTTAAAAAAAGTCTGATTAAAAAATTTTTGAAAAAGTTCGATTTCGAGCTTGCAAAAATAAAAATCGATGATATATTAAGAACCTGTCGCCGCTTGAGTGCGACAAGCTGATTGAAAATTGAATAGTGCGATGTAAACCTTAAAAT
>SUVU01000057.1 GCA_015061865.1 Lentisphaerota bacterium | reverse complement strand
AGAACGCCCCGCCGCCGTGAGAGCCGACACCGCCGTAGGTGTCAACGATGATCTTTCTGCCGGTCAACCCGGTATCACCGTGAGGACCGCCGACCACGAAATTGCCGGTGGGGTTGACGTAATATTCGATGTCACCGGCGAGCAAATCCGCCGGAATGACGTCGGCAACGACTTTTTTGACCAGTTCTTCCAACCATGATTTCGGCATGTCCGGAGTATGCTGGTGAGAAACGACGATCGAGGTCACTGCGACCGGTTTGCCATTTTCATAACGGATGGAAACCTGACTTTTGGCATCCGGGCGCAGATATTTTGCCACTGCGGGATCGTTTTTGCGCAAACGGGCAAATTCAGCAACGATTTTATGCGAATAAATCAGTGTCGCAGGCATCAATTCCGGGGTTTCGTCGCTGGCATAGCCGAACATCATTCCCTGATCGCCGGCGCCCTGATCGGCTTTGCTCACTCCGCAGCTGATGTCCGGAGACTGTTTGTGAATGGAAATGAGGATTTTGGCATTTTCTGCCGAAAACCCGATGTTGGGATCAGTGTAGCCGATGTCAGTGATGGCATCAAGCGCCGCCTGCCGCCAATGGACACTGGCATTGGTGGTGATCTCACCGGAAACGACCACCAGATCGGTGGTGACCAGCGTTTCACAGGCTACCCGGCTGTCCGGATCCTGCATCAGACAGGCATCGAGGATCGCATCGGAGATGCGGTCGCAAACTTTATCGGGATGTCCCTCGGAAACCGATTCCGAAGTGAACACATGGTTGGTTTTGATCTTGCTCATAAAAAGTATATCCCAATTTAAGCAGTTATAAAAAAGACCCGCAAGTGTTTTATCTGCACCCCGGGTCGGAAAATACTTCCGGTCAGCGACCGGGGATCTGCATCGGAACCGGCACTCCGCGGCGGTTCTGGCGCCACACACTTTCACCGGAGCCGGAAACGGCGGGTTTATCTTCGCCGAAACTTACCGTTTTCATATTGGCATCGTTGACCCCGCATTTGGCGAGGTAAGCGCGGATGGCATTGGCACGGCGTTCGCCGAGGGCACGGTTGTATTCATCGGTGCCGCGGCTGTCGCAGTGCCCCTCAATGACCAATCCCAGTGCCGGCCGCTGTTTCATATAGGCGGCGATTTTATCCAGATTGGCAGTTTCGCTGGGAACCAGCACGTCTGAATCGTAAGCAAAGTAGATGATCGGCATATTGAGACGGTTCTGCGGATCGACCGGGATCCAGCCGTCGGCATCGGCATTGCCGGCGAGCTGATTCGGACTGACCCACTGACCCTGACCGGCGCCATTGCCGAGGGCGGAGAAACCGTCACCGGCGGAGGAATTCAAACCGCTGGGATCGTTGAGCGCAGGCTCCAGGATCGGATTGGTATTATCTTCCGTGACCGGGGTGGAACTGCAGCCGCAGACGATCAGCAGCGTTGCCAAAGCTGAAGCGTGAAGAAGGTGTTTGAACATTTTCTCTTTCTCCTTGTGGTAAATTGTGATATTTTTTATACTTATAAAAAGTTCCCTTAAACGACTTTTATACAATATAACATCACTATGTCAAAAAATCTATCACAAAAAACATAAAAAACAATGTTTTTCAACATTTTTTTATCGGATCGGTTCCGGAAAAAGGACTTGATTTCAAAGGCGGATGGAGTTATATTTTAAAGAATGTCGTTTTATGCAAACTTATTTCAATCAAATCAGGAAGGATTCATCATGCAAAACATTAAATGGGATTCGCTTAAATTCGAGTTTATGGCTACCCGCAGCAACATCCGTTTTCACTATGCCAACGGGCAGTGGGACGAGGGACGTTTGACCGGTGACTTCAATATTTCCCTCTCTGTCGCAGCCAACGCTCTGCACTATGGGCAGGCGATTTTTGAAGGCATGAAAGCGTTTTGCGGCAAAGACGGCAAAATCCGTCTGTTCCGTCCTTATGCCAATGCCAAGCGGCTCAACTCTTCCGCCCGCCAGCTGGTGATGCCGGAGTTCCCGGAAGAAAAATTTGTCAAAGCCGTTCAGACTGTTGTCCGTGACAATATCGACTATGTGCCGCCCTACGGCACCGGCGGTTCCATGTATATCCGTCCGGTGATGTTCGGCACTTCTCCCCAGATCGGTGTCAATGCCAGTGCGGAGTACGAATTGGTCATCATGGTCATGCCGGTCGGCCCTTACTACAAAGACGGCATCAAACCGGTGGATGCGATGGTTTCCATGGACTTTGACCGCGCGGCACCGCATGGCACCGGGCATATCAAAGCCGCCGGCAATTACGCCGCCAGCCTGCTCTCCAGTCAGCGTGCCAAAGCCCAGCATTTCCCGATCGTGCTTTTCCTCGATCCGAAAACACGTACTTACGTTGACGAGTTCACGACCAGCAACTTCCTCGCCATCACTAAAGACGGCAAATATGTTACCACTCTGTCTGAATCCATTCTGCCGTCAGTGACCAATGATTCGCTGATGACGGTCGCACAGGATCTGGGTATGCCCGCCGAACGCCGTAAAGTTGCGGCGGCGGAACTGGAAGATTTCGCCGAAGTCGCTGCCTGCGGTACGGCGGTGGTCGTTACTCCGGTCGGTAAAATCGTTTACGGCGATAAAGTCATCGACTACGGCTGGACTGAAATCGGGCCGATGCTCAAAAAACTTTATGATGAGATGACCGGTATCCAGTACGGCGAACGCCCGGATAACCACAACTGGATGGTGGAGTGCTGACGCTGAAATGAAAATCTTTACCAGCAGCTGTGAACTTCAGAAATATACTCTGGAGTTGAAACGCAGCGGTAAAACTATCGGTTTTGTGCCGACGATGGGTTTTTTGCATGACGGACACATGTCGCTGATCGATATTGCCCGGCAGAAATCTGACGTGGTCGTGGTGTCGATTTTTGTCAATCCGACCCAATTTGCCCCCAATGAGGATTTTGACCGTTATCCCCGTGATTTTGACGGGGATGTGGCGAAGTGTGCCGAGCATGGTGCGGATGTTATTTACGCTCCCGAAGCGGCGGAAATGTATCGTGCCGATGCCTCGACCTGGGTGGAGGAAACTGTTTTGTCCCAGCCGTTGTGCGGCATCAGCCGCCCCACGTTTTACCGTGGCGTGACAACGGTCGTGGCAAAATTGTTTTTGCTGGTGCAGCCGGATTTCGCAGTTTTCGGTCTGAAAGATGCCCAACAGTGTTTCGTGATCCAGCGCATGGTGCGGGATTTGAATTTCCCCATCGAAATCATTCCGGCGCCGCTGGTGCGGGATGCCGATGGTCTGGCGTTGAGTTCGCGCAACCGGTATCTTTCTGCTGATGAAAGAGCGCGTGCGCTTTCCATCCATCGAGCGCTGTTGGCGGCAAAAGCCCGGATCATGGCGGATAAAAGCTCGATCAAAGCGGCGGCTGCAGAAGCGGCAGCTGCCATCACCGCTGCCGGGGGCAGGGTGGATTATGTGGATGTGCTGGACTGCGAAACGATGAAATATCCCGAAGCCGATGCGAAAAAAATCATTCTGGCGGCGGCGGCGTTTTTCGGCACTACCCGGTTGATCGACAACGAAATTTTTGAGATTTGATCTGCAAAAGGATTGAGTGTTATGTTAAAATTGAGCTATGGCACTGCCGGATTTGATGAGGGGATGCGGGCGTTATATGAGCGTCCGGCTTTCCCGCCGGAAGCGGAAACCGCTGCGGCATCGATCATTGCCGGAGTCCGGGAGCGTGGTGATGCGGCTCTGGTGGAATATGCGGCAAAATTTGACCGGGCACAGCTGACTCCGGCTGATTTCATTCTGCCGTTGAGTGAAGCGAAAAAAATAGCTGACCGGCTCCCCGCCGCAGATAAAAAAGCCATCCGGCAGGCGTTGGCACAGGTGCAGACGTTTGCTAAATTGACCAAGCCGCGCAACTGGATGATGACGATCCGCCGCGGCGTCAAAGCCGGAGAGAAATTTACGCCGATGGAACGGGTCGGAGTTTACATCCCCGGCGGGACGGCTCCATTGGTTTCCACGGTCATCCATACTGCCGGTATTGCTAAAGCTGCCGGGGTCAAAGAGATCGTGGCGATCACTCCGCCGGGCAATACTCATCCAGCAGTGATGTATGCCATGCTGCAAGCCGGAGTGACGGAAATTTGCCGTCTGGGCGGCGTTTACGGTGTGGCGGCGTTGGCACTGGGAACGCAGACTTTGCGCAAAGTGGAAAAAATCTGCGGGCCGGGCAACGCTTATGTCACGGCTGCCAAAAAATTGCTTTACGGTGAAGTCGGCATTGATCTGGTTGCCGGGCCATCGGAAATTCTGATTGTCGCTGACCACACTGCCAATCCGGTGTTTGTTGCTGCGGACTTGCTCAGTCAGGCTGAACACGGCAGTGGTTTGGAACAGGCGGTGCTGGTGACGACTGCTCCGGATTTGATCCCGGCAGTTGAAGCGGAACTGAACCGTCAGCGCAATACGCTCAAACGTCAGGAAACGATTGATAAAGTTCTGGCAAACGGAGTGTTTTTGATTCAGGTGCCGGATCGGGACATTGCGGCAGAAATCGCCGGAAATTATGCTCCGGAACACCTGGAGATCCACACGGAGCATCCGGAAGATATGGCACGGAATATCAAAGCTGCCGGAGCGATCTTTTTAGGACAGTGGACTCCGGAACCTGCCGGGGATTTCTGTGCCGGACCTTCGCATGTGCTGCCGACTGCCGGAAGTGCCAAGAAATTCAACGGCTTGGAGACGGTCAGTTTTTTCCGGCGTACCAGTATGGTAAAATACACGGAAGCTGCTTTGAAGCGTGAAGCGGAAATAATTGCCCGTTTCGGAGCAATGGAGATGCTTGATGCTCACGGCAGATCCGGGACGATCCGGGTGAAACCGGAATAAAAATGGTGTTTTGCAATCAGCCGGCAGGAATTTTTTTCTGCCGGTTTTTTTATTTGGTCAGCGGTTCGATCACCGCAATTTTGGTAGTTTGCAATACTGCGGCGGTAAACGGCATCCGTTTGAACTTACGGCGGCCGTACCAGGAGTCAAGATAAATGATTTCGGTGATAACGCCGTCTTTTTCCTGATAGCCGGCGATGATGCGGGCGTGAAATCCGGTATCCCGGTCATTGTGGTCTAAACCCATTGCTACACTCCACAACAATGGATAACCTTTATCAAGGTAAGTTTTGCATGCCTGCCGCATGGCTTTTGCCGCCGGTTGGCGGATGTCGTTCAACTCCTCCGGACAGCGGCGCAAATCCATCAGGTCAAACGCCGATTTGCCTTTTTGCAATTGTTTCTGAAATCTTTTCCGGGCGGCGGTGGGGAGAGCTTGCTGATAAACTTCGACCATTTGCTGATACTCCTGTTGCGAAAGCGCATAAAGAGTGGTGTATTTGAAGTCCTCCAGTTCGCCGGAACCGAAATATTTTCCGATATTGTTGGAAGTTCCGATTTTACGGGAGGAATTGAAAATTTTTCCCAGCTCCCGTTGGTTTACTTTGGCACCGTAATAACGCAAAATCATCTCTACCGATGCCGGCAGACAATAATTGCGCTTCTGTTCAATAGCGGGGATGCGCTGGATGATCACATCCCCGCTATTGCGCTTGACCCGGCGCAGCCGGGTCGGCTCATCCAGCGTTTTGGCTCCGGCACATAATGCAAGAACCAAAACGCAGATAATTGAAATGAATTTTATCATCATTTGAAGTCTTTGGAACGGGCAGGGATGCCGAAGTGTTCGCAATAGCGGTCATACAGACCGTGAGCCGACGGATACATACTGTGCGGGCTCATGAAGTGCGAGAATTCAAAAGTGATACCGTCTTTGATCCCGGCGGCTTCGGCGGATTCCAGTTTCCACAGGAATTTTTCCCATTTGATCGGCGGGAAAAGCCACGGCATATCCCGGTCGAAACTCTCAATGTTGCTCCACGTTTCCACGCCGTATTTGTCGGCAAGGATCCGGGTCGCTTTGTGGTAAGCGGCGAGTTCCTGAAAATTGACGTGACCATCCTGAAATGCGCAGTAATCCAGCACGCCGGACAACTGACGGAAAATCATCTCCCATTGTTCAGTGTGTTCCTCCACGGTCAGCGGACGGTAGCCGTTGGTCAGTTTGCCGCCGTTGGCTTTGACCCCGGCGAAATACGGTGAGATCAGCGTCGGTTTGCCGCCGGAAATCTTTTTGGCGTGTTCGCCCTGACGGATGAACAGGTCGATCGTGCCGGCATTGTTGGCGCAGATCTCATGGGTGAGATACCAGCCTTTGAATGCTTTGCGGTGACCGTAACGCTCCTGAACTTCAGAAATAATGTCGATATTGATATCGCCCTCTTTGCGGAAAATTTCCGGATCGTTCCAGGTGCGGCAGCTGCTCTGGTGGAAGTGCCAGGTGCCGAAGTAATATTCCATATCGTATTTTTCCGCCAGAGTCAGGAACATATCCACCAGATCGATCGGCGGCGTGTGCATCACATAATCTTTGCTGTAATGGCGCACGACGTCAGAGTTGTAGGTCATGAAGTTTTTATTGGCACAGCGGATCATGATGACCCGTTTGATGCCGAGGGCTTTCATCGCCTGAAAATCTTTGTCCCACTCTTCAACACCCCAGTTGTGATGCGGGATGTCAAAGCTGATTTCGTCCAAAAATGTACCGGTCAAACGCATTTTTCTTTTCTCCTTGTTTTGCGTTTTACTTGATATTTACTCGCGGTAATCCGCTTGAGTATAACGTTTGATGAGAGTCTTATCCGAGCCGCTGGCGGCAATTTGGAAAAATGTATTCAGCGGGAATTTTTCGCTTGCCGCATGGCCGTCCACAAACACCATATTGTCACTGCGTGAGTGTGCCTGCGGCAGAACGTGGTTGTCTATGCTCTGGTAATTATTGGGGATAACGACACCTTTATCCATCTGACCGCTTTCAATGACCATCAGCAGCGAACCGGGTTTCAACACTTTAGTGATCCGTACCGGATGGACAGAGTCTAAAACGCCGCTTTTGGGGTCACTGTAACCGCGGGTGCCGTCGTTGTAGTAGGTGTGTGACACTCCGGCGGCATTGATGCCGTATCCCGTCCAGTTGAACATATATGCTTTGTTATCTTTGCCGGCATTGGTGATGAAATCCTGAACTTCGCCACTTGACGTTACCCGGAAATTGCGGGTCGGACATTTGAATGTCGCTCCGGAGATGCCGTAGTTTTTATTGAGAAAATATGACCAGTTTACCTTGCTGTTGCCAAGTTTGAGGGTGTCGATCATATTTCTGCCTCCGGGCGGGAACATATCATCGTAGTCGGAAACGTATTGCAGCAGACCTTTGCCGACCTGTGACAGATTGTTCAAACAGGAACTCTGTCTGCCGCTTTCCCTTGCCCGCTGCAGAGTCGGCAGCAGTATGCCCGCCAGAATTGCGATAATGGCAATCACGACCAGCAGTTCAATCAGCGTGAACGCTGATTGAGAGAAGATGTGAAGGTGTGAAGAGTTTGACTGCGTCAAACGTGAAGTGCGCCCTGTCGGGCGTAAGGATGTGTTGCTTTTATAAAAATTTTTAAGGTAATACAACGGCAAAACACCTATTTGACAAGTTTTACTGACCAGCAATTCGATGAGAGTGAAATGTTTTTTCATTTTACCTCCAGGATTTTAGTTTCGTTTTCCAACATGGGCAGAGTTAAAACTTGGGTGTTCCGGGCATAAACTTTGCCGGTTACGGCGTCGGTAAAAGTGGCTTTTTTATGCCAGAAAAGTTTTTTATTGCCGCATTGTGACGTATGGACACCAAGCATATTTCTGCCGGCGTAGATCATGGTATTATTGTCGTGGGAAATAATGTGGACATTGGCAAGTTTTGCCAGAGTCCGGTAGATATCCGGAGTCAGGGCAGGGATGGCGCTGAAAAATACTTTGTGAGTGCCGAAATCCCGGTATGCCAGCGTTTTTACACTTTCATCGGCGGTCAGCGTACCGAAAAGCTGCGCCTGCGGATCGACCGGCAGCATCAGCGGATGAATTCTGCCGCCGGAGATATATTGACCGGCGGAGATGGTGTCAAATGGTGCCGGAGCATTTTGCGGGATGAATTTTAACACCGCCGGGACGACTTTGTCCAGTTTTTTTACTTTGATACCGGTGATAGCCGCCAGATTATCTGCCGCATCTCCGATATTGGCGATGGCGGTACTGCCGGTAAAAATGAGCATTTTGCCGTCACGTTTAAGTTGGTTGATCCGGGCGATCGTTTCCGGAGTCGGGGCGTAAAGGTCGGCAAAAATATACATTTTATATTCCGGCATTTTATCCAGATCTGAAGCAAAATAAATATCAAACGGTGCGCCGATGCGCCCCAATGTCCCATTTTGCAGATGCAGCAGCGAGGCGGATGAGGCGCGTTTGATGGCACTGGTGGTGTGAAAGAAACTCTCCTCATCCACGATAAATGCGATTTCTGCCGGAGTTGGTTTTTGGTGCATTTGCTTTTGGGCGATCTGTCTGGTTCTGCCGATGGCATCGTGGATGGCTTTATTTTCAAACACACCGCCGTGGAGATCGTACCAGTGGATACCGTGACCGCGGACAAAGGTGAATACAAACATTTTGCGGATCTGGGAGACCGTTTCAAAGCAGCTGCCGGCGTATGCCCAGCGTTTGGAACCGCTGAGGAATGTGCGGATATCCGCTTCATCCACAAACATCTTATTGTGCAGGGCGTAGGATTCAGCCGGGGCACTGATGGAGTGCGGTTTTCCGCTGCCGCGCAGATTGTATTCCACGGCGATCAGATAATCGATATCCGGTGAACGCAGTACTTTGCCGACTGCCAGTTCGCCGTATTCCATATAACCGGCAATGGAGAAAAATTTGCCATAATATGCGGCGGTGATTTTCTCACGGTTGGTTGCTTCTTTGATCGCTTTGGCGCAATTCAGCATGAAATCCGCCGGAGCAACGCCGAAAACCCGGTTGAATTCGATCACATCGGCATCTTTGACCGGATCGAGGAAAAGTTTTTCCAAACTGCCGTGACGGCGGGAAACTTCAGGTATTTTGATGTCGGCGAAAGATTTATAATTGCTCTGCCACGCGGTATTAAGTTTGTCAATGGTGACATATTTTTCTGCCAGATGGCGGTGGTATTTATCTTTCATGGGCTGGCTGTAATCACCGAAATACATGATGGGACGCCCGGTCCATTGCATAAATTGACCATCTTCGCCGCCGTCCAGACCGAATCCGGCGATCCGGTTGTAGTAGGGTTTGGTTTTCAGATAAGCGATGATTTTTTTCAGAAAATCAGCGGTTTCACGGGTGTATATTTCTGACGCATAAGACATCTGATTCAATGGTTCACCATTATCTTTTACATATCGTTCACCGGGGTACTTCTGCATCATCCATGCCGGGGCATCCACATGGAAAAAGAGCACGAAGTTGCTGTTCGGCGCATAGTACAACGGCGAAAGCATATAGAGATCCAGCATGTCGGTATTCAGTGAGCCGTCTTCATGCCAGAGGCGGCGCAAGCTGATATTGACCTCCGTGAGCCGGACACCGGCACGGTCAAAACCGGAAATAAACGTGTTTAAGAATGTGGAGTCGCGGAAGTTGATCGCATTACGGTAAAGCATCAGCGGTGCCGGTTTGCCGTTCATGGTGAATTGCAGTACGCCGTCAATGCGTTCCAGTTTGGTTATCAATGGTTTATTGGTCGCCGGAATGGCACGGACTTGCAGTGTGGCAAGTGTGTCCGGGTACTTCACGCTCAGGCAATCCAGTTTGACTTCATAAACATCATCCATCGCACCGGAGGGAATGTCGATTTTGCCGCGCAGGATCAGCTTGCCGTTTTCAAGTGAAAACTTGGCTTCAGTACGGAAAAGTTCGGCATTTTTGCGCAGCAACTTGATGTACACTTTTGCCGGAGGCAGTTTGGATGTCGGTTCAAACGCAAACTCCAACGGACAACTGGAACCGGCGGCGGCAGTGATTTGCTGTACCGCACCATCTCTTTTTAATTGCGGTACGGGGGCGAAGTTGCGGTAAGGCGTGTCACCGTACGGAGCCTGCGGCGGGCGCATCAACTCTTTGGGTTCTGCCCAGCCGGAATCATTGAAATCGACAGTCGTCCAGTTGGGATGCAATTCAGCTGTGGCTTTCCAGGTTTTATCCGTACCGATTTTGCGGATCGAATTGTCTTTGCCGACGAGGGACAATTCACCGAAAATTCCGGCGGCTCCGGAAATTTTATATCCCTCAACAGCGATGACATTTTTACCTTTTTTCAATAAAGGCAGCAAATTATCCCGGACTGTCGGCACCGCCCAGTTGCCGTGGCGCAAAACGGGAGTACCGTTGATAAAAATTTCAGATCCGCCATCGCAGACCCATTGCAATGCCGCCAGTGACAGTTTATCCGGATCGGCGTCAAACGTTTTGCGGAAATAGCGGCGCATCGGTTTGCTGGAGTATTCCTGATGCCAAATCCAGGTCGATTGCCAGAAATCCGGACGGAAATCCGGCAGAAAATTGGCGTATTTGATGTCAGTGATCTTCCAAACCGGCGAGGTGCCATCGGATTTCAGCAGTGTTATTCTGGTATTGACCGTGTCTTCCGGAATTTGCAGCTCGGCGGAAAATTTGCCGTTTTTAACTTCGCAGGGCAGGGTGACGACAGTGGGAGTGTCGACCTCGTCGAAGTAGGTTATTTGCAGTTTTTTGGCTCCGGGAGCCGTTTCGCCCCGGATGGTATTGGTGCTTTTGGGCGTAAATTTGTTGTTGTCCACACTCATTTTGCCATTACGGAAGCGCTGACCGGCAATACCGGAAATTTCCGCTGCGCTCAAAACTTTGGCGTGCAGTTCAGTGCGTCCTGTCGAGGTGGAAAATTTGCTCTGGGGATTCCACAAGCGTTGATCTCCGATGGTCCATGTGGTGGGGAAATTGCTGATCGTGATTGGAGCTTTGCGGGTACCGGCAGGCAGACCGTTGACGTAAAATTTAAGTTCAGTAGTGTTTTTTTCTTCATCCATTTGCCAGGTGAATGCCAGATGAAGCCACTCATCGGCGGTAAAAGGGACATCCGCGATAATATCGGTGGCGTTGCCATCGCTTTTTTTGAACAGCAGCCGGGTTTTGCCATCGGTAAAACGGTAGAGCATGATGGCAGCACTGCCGTCGGATTCAGCTTTGCAGAAAAAATGCCATGCCCGGTCATTATTGCTCCAACCTTCCGGGCGAACCCACATGGTGAGGGTGCCGGAAGTGAAATATTCTGGAGTGATGGTGCGGGTGAATGCCGTCTTTGCAGGTGCAGTTACCGCAGCTCCGGGGAGTACATCTTTTCTGAATATTTGCGGTGCGGCGGCAAATGTGCTTGCGGCGATAAACGCCAGCAGCAGACATGCTCTTTTCATTTTCCTGATTCTCCGCAAATTATTTTTTCGCACCTGCCAGCGCAGCGATTTCAGCTTCACTCAACGCCCGGTCGTGTAATTCGACTCTGCCCAGAGTGCTGCCGAATTTACTTTTGGGGTTCCACGTCGGTACATCCCCGATACGCAATGTTTCCGGCATAGATGCAAGTGCAAAAGTGTTGACCCGGCTTTTGACTTTTTTACCGTCAACGTAAAGCGAAAATTCAGTGACATTGCTGGTGCCGCGGCGTTTCCAGGTGAATGCCAGATGAGTCCATTTGCCGCTGGCAAAAGGAATTTCTGTGATCAATTCTGCGGCATTTTTACCGTCAACTTTGAACAGCAGCCGGGTTTTGCCGGTGGGAAAGCGGTAAAGCATCACCTGTTTGGCTCCTGAATCCTGAATACAGAAAAAGTGCCATGCGTTATCGTCATTGTTCCAGCCTTCCGGACGGAGCCACAACGCAACCGTTCCGGCATTGGCGTAGGCATCGGTGAGCGCAAATTTTTCATAACGTGCCGTCGGAACTGTGGCGGTGCCGGGGATAACGTCGGGGCGGCGGATTTCCGGCGCACCGCTCAAAGTACCGGCTAATACAGCGATGATGGCAAGCAGATTTTTTTTCATAACAGATCCCTTTCTATTATTTATTATTTAAAGACCGGATGAAGTCCTGTTGATAACTGTTTTTCGGATTACCGCAGATGGCGGCAGAATGATTTTGGTTTCACAATCCCCATCTGCCGAATTGAGCATTTTTATCGCCAGTTCCACAGAGGCGTACCCCAATTCAGTACGCTGCTGGGCAATGGTCGTCAAGTTGTATTCCGGACGTGATGCCGGGGGATCATCGTTGAATCCCACAATGGAAACATCTTCCGGGACTCTGATATGACGCTCCCTTAATCCGTACATCAAATCAAATGCCTCATGGTCGGCGTAGGCGGCGATCGCAGTGATGGAACGGTCACTGACGATCATGTCGATCGCTTCAGAAACACTGAAATATTCGCTTAAGCGTATTGGCAGCCCGGCGGCTGCAAGTTTATTGCCCTGGTTGCGCAGCTGATGTTGCGTGCTGATCAGAATGTGGCGGTGCCCGCGGGAATAGAGCAGTTCCAGTGCCAGTTTGCCGCCGAGAATATCATCATTGACCACGCAGGCAAAATCATCCCGGGGCGTTCCGGTGCAATAAATCACCGGTTTGCTGCGACGCAAAAAACGCTCTTCACAGCCGGATACCAAACCTTTATGATCGGAAATAATCAGCGCATCAACGTCTTTTTCCAGCATCATGGAAATTTGACGGAGGTTGTTCTGGGGCGAATCATTGACCCAACCCACCAGCAGACCGTAACCGGTTTGAATTGCCGCATCGCCGGCGCCTTGCAGGATTTCGTCATAAAACGAATGAGTCACGCCGGGAAGCAGAAAGCCGATCAAATGGGTGCGGCGGGATTGCAGGGCTTTGCCGAGATAGCTGCTGACGTAATCCCGTTTGCGTGCCAGATCCAAAACTTTTCGCCGGGTTTTTTCGGCGACCAGCGGGTCATTGCGCAAAGCCAAACTCACGGTGGCGACTGAAACACCCAGTTCAGATGCAAGTTGTTTTAACGTGACAGGCATGATGAATTTGAAAATTAAAACGTTTTAAATTGTCTGATAGTAATTATACCCCACATTTTATAAAAAGTCAATAGCCGGATGGGTAAAAAATAGAATTTTTATCAGTTTTATTTTGGCGGCACTGCAGTTTCAAGGTTGTAAAATCAGCTTGTTTACGGTATATTAAGTGGAAATAACATTTGATATGAGGAGTTTGAAATATGTCGGCATTGTGGTGGGCGTTCTGCAATTTGTTTTTTGCGGCGACAAATGATCTGATTTTTAAAGGATACGCGCGCAAATCCCGGTCGCAGGGACTGTTTGCGGCAATAATAGGTGTGATTTGGCTTGGCGCACTGTTGACTCTGGTAAAAGAAGTCCCGGAAAATTGGGGCGCCACGCTGTTATGGGGGGCGATATCGGGAGTGTTTTCCATCGGCGGCAATTTATTGATGCTTGATGCGATGAAAAAACTTGATGCCGGAGTGTGTGCGACGATTTACCGGTTGAATCTGGTACCGGCGGTGGTGATGGCGGCATTGGTATTGGGGGAGCCGATTTCTCTGATACAGTATGCCGGTATCGGTTGTGCGTGTTTGGCGGTGGTGGCGTTTCTGCCTGAAAACTCATCTGTACGCAGTCAAATGTCTGCCGGCTTGATCGTGATGATTGCCGCTTCGCTGATGCGGGCGGGGATGGGGATCAGCTATAAATATGGATTTTCTCACGGGGCAGACCAGAATGTGGTGCCGGTGATCAATAGCTTGTTCTGGGTATTCGGTGGAATCATTTATGCGCTGTTCAGGGAGCGTGATTTGCTGAAAGAGTTGAAAGTTGACCGTGATAATGTGCGGAAATTGTTTACTTACGGCTTTGGTTCCGGGGTGCTGGTGGCGGGGATCGTTTTGACGATGGCGCAGTCTCTGGCAGGGGGCAATGCTTCGGTGGTGCTGCCGATCATGCAAATGAGTTTTTTGGTGACCGGAGTTTTGAGTGTGATATTCCTGAAAGAAAAAATCACTGTGAAAAAAGTGACGGCTTTGCTGCTGGGTGTGGCGGCTGTGCTGCTGTTGAGCATAAAATTTTGAAAAAATTTGCATAAAAGGTTTGCAAAAACAAAAAAATGTGATATATTAGTAAAACAGACCTCGGAAAAGAGGTTCTCCCAAGTCGGGGTGTGGCTCAGTCTGGCTAGAGCGCTGCGTTCGGGACGCAGAGGCCGGAGGTTCAAATCCTCTCACCCCGACCATTTTTTTGCCTTGATTCCAAGGCAAAAAAACATGAAGCCGTCAGGCT
>SUVU01000056.1 GCA_015061865.1 Lentisphaerota bacterium | reverse complement strand
CGCAATACCAGTGCCTCTTTCGCCAAAAAAGGCGGAAGAGGCCGCAGAATTGCGCCACACGAGTCGAACGAGCCACCCGCCATAAAGCGCGGACACACCAAGAGCAAAATCCCGCCTTGGCGGGCGCGGGGTGCAGGGGCGGCGTGAGCCCCTGCAAAAAAAAGCGTAACCCCGCAAAATATCAAAATCAACCGCCCGCAGACGGCTCACCTAAACCACGCTTGCATCCATTCAACCCGCCCGCAGACTGCAAAACCCAAACCGCAGCCGTCAAGCAGAGGGGTAAGCTCTGTTATTTTGACAACGCCCGGATGCGGTCACGCAGGTCGGCGGCACGTTCAAATTCGAGTGCTTCGGCGGCGGAGAGCATTTCGGCGGTAAGTTCGGCGACCAGAGCGGCACATTCGGCGGGGTCGAGTTTGAGTTTATCGAAATCGATTTCGCCGTCGGCGCCGTCGCCAAGTGTACTGCACTGGAAATCGGGCAGTCGGGATTTTTTGCGCCGGGGGTTGAAACCGATGATCTCGCTGATCGTCTGGCGTTTTTCTTTGACGACAGTTTGCGGGGTGATATGGTGCAATTCATTGTATGCCATTTGTTTCTGGCGGTGGGCGGCGGTGATGTCCAGCAAGCCCTGCATCCCCGGCGTGACGGAATCCCCGTAGAGGATGACTCTGCCGTTGCGGTTGCGTGCCGCCCGTCCGGCGGTCTGCACCAGCGCCCGTTCGGAGCGCAGAAAACCGACTTTATCGGCATCGAGGATCGCCACCAGCGCCACTTCCGGCAGGTCGATACCTTCACGGAGCAAATTGATCCCGATCAGGCAGTCGAAATCGCCGTCCCGCAATTTATTCAGCACCCGCACCCGTTCCAGCGCATCCATTTCCGAGTGCAGATAACTGGTACGCACGCCGATATCGCTCAAGTAATCGGCGAGGCGTTCGGCATTTTTTTTGGTCAGGGTCGTGACCAGTGTGCGTTCGCCGCGGGCGGAAACTTTGCGGATCTCGCCGATCACATCGTCCAATTGTCCCTCCAGCGGGCGGACTTCGATTTCCGGATCGAGCAATCCGGTCGGGCGGACGACCAGATCCACCGGTGTGGTTGCGGTCGCCAGTTCATGGTCGCCGGGGGTGGCGGAAACAAAGATCGTCTGTCCGGTCAGTCCGGCGAATTCCTCAAACATCAGCGGGCGGTTTTCCAGTGCCGACGGCAGCCGGAAGCCGTGGTCGATCAGGGTTTGTTTGCGCTGCCGGTCGGCTTTATACATTGCCTGCAGCTGGGGCAGGGTGACGTGGGATTCGTCGATGATGGTCAGGAAATCATCTTTGAAAAAGTCAAAAAGACAGTAAGGGCGCATCCCCGGAGTCCGGTTGGAGAGATGCATGGTGTAGTTCTCGATCCCGGAGCAGTAGCCGAGTTCCTGCATCATTTCCAGATCGTACTCCACCCGCTGGGCGATGCGCTGGGCTTCGACGAGCAGGTTGCGCTCCTCAAAGAATTTGACCCGGTCACGCATCTCCTCTCTGATCGCTTCCGAAGCCGCCGCAATGCGGTCGGGCGGCATAACAAAGTGTTTGCAGGGAAAAAGTGTTCCCTGCGGCAATACTGATTTCAATTTGCCGGTCAGGGCATCCCGCCGTTCCATGCGTTCGATGCCGTCACCGAAAAAACTGATCCTGATAAAATCGTCCCGCTGCGGTTCAAAGACGTCGATCACATCGCCGCGCACCCGGAATTCGCCTTTGCCGGGGGCAGTATCGTTGCGGTTGTACTGGATCTCCACCAGACGTCGGAGCAATTCATCCCGGTTCACGGTATCGCCGTCCTCGATGCGGACACACATTTCGGTAAATTCTTCCGGGGCGCCCAAACTGTAAATGCACGAAACGCTGGCGACGATGATCACATCGCGGCGTTCCACCAAACTGGCGGTGGCAGAGAGGCGGAGTTTCTCGATATCCTCATTGATCGAAGCATCTTTGGCGATATAAGTATCAGTCTGGGGGATGTAGGATTCCGGCAGGTAGTAGTCGTAATAACTGATGAAGTATTCCACCGCGTTTTCGGGGAAAAAACTTTTGAATTCGCTGTATAACTGCGCCGCCAGAGTTTTATTGTGCGACAGCACCAGCACCGGGCGGTTCTCCTGCGCGATAGCATTGGCAAGGACAAAGGTTTTGCCGCTGCCGGTGACGCCGCGCAGGGTCTGATACCGGTCGCCCCGGCGCAGCCCCTCGTGCAAAGCCCGGATCGCCGCCGGCTGGTCGCCGGCAGGCTGATATGGTGCGTGCAGTTTGAATAATCCCATCAGAAGCGGAAATCCCGTTTGCCGTTGGCGATGTCAACGAGGTTTTGCGCAGCGATATTGCGGACTTTTTCGTTGGGGACATGCTGCAATTCCCCGGCGATGACTTTTTCGCCCAGTTCGCGTGTTTCCGGCGTGGCGTAATCTTCCAGATACTCTTTGAGGGTCATCAAAGCATTGGGCTGGCAGCAGTTGGCGATCTGACCGGATTTGACCAGCTGCATGAAACGGTCGCCGGTGCGCCCCTCCCGGTAGCAGGCGGTGCAGAAACTGGGGACATGGCCCATTTCCAGCAGCCAGCGGATGACTTCGTCCAGCGTGCGCTGATCGCTGACGTCAAATTGAGCCGTTTCGTCGTGGCGGACTTCGGTGGTGTAGCCGCCGACACTGGTACGGGAACCGCCGCTGATCTGGGAGACGCCGACTTTCAGTACCCGTTCACGGGCTTGCTGCGATTCGCGGGTGGAAATGATGATGCCGGTGTACGGCACGGCGATCCGCAATACGGCGACGATTTTTTCAAAAATATCGTCGCTGATGGCGTTGCTGAATGAATCCGCATCAATATCATCCGCCGGACGGATGCGCGGGACACTGATGGTGTGCGGCCCCACGCCTTTGAATGCTTCCAGATGTTCGGCGTGCATCAATAACCCGGTGAAATCATACCGGTAATTTTCCAATCCGAAAAGCACCCCGCAGCCGACATCGTCGATCCCGCCGTCCATGGCACGATCCATCGCTTCGGTGTGCCAGGCGTAATCGTGTTTCGGCCCGGTGGGGTGGAGGGCCTCGTAATTCTGTTTGTGATAAGTTTCCTGAAAGAGGATGTAAGTGCCGATACCGGCGGCTTTCAATTTCCGGTAATTTTCCACGGTGGTGGCGGCGATATTGACATTGACCCGGCGGATGGCGCCGTTTTTGTGCTTGATGGAGTAGATGGTTTTGATACTTTCCAGCACATACTCGATGGGGTTGTTGACCGGGTCTTCGCCGGTTTCCAGGGCGAGGCGTTTATGGCCCATGTCCTGCAAAGCGATGACTTCGGCGGCGATCTCCTCCTGCGTCAGTTTTTTGCGGGGAATGGTTTTATTCTGCCGGTGATAGGGACAGTAAACACAGCCGTTGATGCAGTAATTGGAAAGGTACAGCGGCGCAAACATCACGATCCGGTTGCCGTAAAAACGGCGTTTGATCTCTTTGGCAAGCGCAAAAATTTCCGCATTGAATTCAGCCATATCGCAGTCCAGGAGCGTCAATGCTTCCCGGTGGCTCAAACCTTTCATCTCTCCGGCTTTGGCAATGATCCCGGCGATGACTTCACGGTTGCGGCAGTTGTTGGCGGCGTACTCCAGCGAAGCGCGGATCTCACCGTCGTCAATGAAGTTTTCCGCATGGGGTGACATGATGTCGTACATAATAAAACCTCCCTGTTTTTCTGAAAAATCAGCTGTTGCAAACTTCCCGATGGCAGCTGCAGAAAAAGCGGCAAACTTCCATCATCCCCGGCGTCAGGCTGTTACCCCTTATGCCCCGGAAGTGTCTGCTGACTAATATACACCGCCGTCACCACTTTTTCAACATGGATGGCGTTATCCTCCGCAAATGGCGGACAGAGTGATTTTCAAGCATCGACCAGTGAAATAAAGTTGTGCAGGGCGCTGGAGTGGTTGTTGCCGTCCCAGGCGATGATGATGGAGCGCTGGAGTCCGGAGACCGGTTCGGAACGGAACACGATGTTCTTTTCCCGGTTGTCGACAGGGATCAAACTGACGCCCAGTCCGGCTCTCACCAGCTGCCGGATGGCGTGCAGACCGACGGCTTCGTGGGAAATTTGCGGGGCGGTGTGACATTTGCTGATAAAAAATTCATCGAAATTACTGCGGAGCAGCGGCGCTTCTGCGCGCGGCGGCATGACAAAACTGCATTTGCACAGCTCTTCGGGGCGCAAATGTTTTTTCCTGGCCAGAGGATGGGATGCCGGAAATGCAAATGCGATTTTGGTATCCATGATCTTTTTATAGCGCAGACCGTCAACAGATGAACTTTGATGAAAATACGCCAGCAGTCCCGCATCGAATTCTCCGGTCCGCACCAGCTCTGCTGACTGCGGCGAGGAGAGGCGATCCTGGATTTTCAATTTCACCTGCGGATATTTGTCGTGCATCCGCCGGAAAAGTCTGCCCACATCCAGCGAATCATAAACCGTATTGGCGACGACGATCGAGAGTTCCCCGGTTTCGCCCCGCACCGCCCGTTTTGCCGCTTCACGGGCGTTGTCCAGCAGTTCCGGCAGCGGGGAAATGTGCTGCAAATATGCGCTTCCGGCATCCGTCAGGCGGATCTGCCAGCGGTCGGAACGGTCAAACAGCTGACATCCCACGTTCTGTTCCAGTTTCCGGATCTCGGCACTCAATGCCGCCTGTGAAATTCCCAGTGTTTCCGCCGCCCGGGCAAAGTGCAATTCCTGTGCCAGAGTCAGAAAATTGCGGATTTGTTTGAATGTTGCCATAAATTGATAACCTTTCATTTATGATATTTGCTATCTTAATATATTGTACTTTTATGATATTGCAACTATGTTTTTCCGATAACAAGTGTATTTATATCATAATTACGGAGAAATTAAATGAAACTGACCGGGATCTGTCTTTGTGCGGGGGCATTACTGCTTTTTTGCGGCTGTGCCAAAGAGGTGAAAAAGAGCCGCGAACGCTCTACCAGAGTGGAAACTGCCAAACTGCAAAAACGGCTTTTCCGGCAGGCGATCCCGGTGCAGGGTACGGTCACGCCGCTGGAATATGCGACGATTTCCGCCAAAACCAGCGGCACGCTGGAGGTTTTGAAAGTCGATGAGGGCGATTACCGCAAAGCCGGCGAAACGCTCTTTTGCATCGACAGCCAGGTGCTGAAAAATCAGGTCATCGTCAAAAAAGATGAGATCAAAGTCAAAGAAGCCGCCCTGCGCAGTTCCCGTTCCCGGCTGCAGGCGGCGGAAATCAGCCTCAAACAGGCACTTGCTGATTTCAAACGTGCTTCGCAATTGTATGGCAGCAAAGCGATAAGTCAGGCTAATTTTGAGAGCGCCGAAACCGTCTACAAAAAAGCCGAAACCGAGGTGCAGAGCGCCCACGCCGAGGTCGCCAATGCCGTCAGTCAGCTCAAACAGGCGCAGAGCAATCTCGCCATTGCCGAAAAAAATCTGGCGGATTCCGAGATCAAAGCCCCGTTTGATTGCGTCATCACCGATAAATTCATGGAGGAAAACGAGTTTGTTTCCGTCGGCACCAAAATTTTGAAACTGGAGAACCACGCCCGGCTGGAGGTCGTCTGCCACATCAGCGCCGTATACTACGATCTGGTCAATCCCGGCAAAACAGAAGCCGAATTTCTCGATGCTTACGGTAAATCCGCCGGCAAAGCGGTGATCACCTACAAATCCCCCGCCATCGATCCGGGCAGCCGGACATTCAAATTGAAAATCCTCGTGCCGACAGAGATCCCGCTGCACAGCGGCATGTTGTGCGAAATGAAGATCATCCTGCTGGAAAAGACCGCTTACGGTCTGCCCGCCGATGCCGTACTGCTCCGGGCCGCCGGCCGCCGGCTCGCCTACACCGTCGGGGCAAACAACCGGGCGGAGAGCGTCGATCTGCAAATCGGCATCACCGCCGACGGCTATACCGAGATCCTCAATGCCGATAAGATTACCGGCAGAGATTTCATCGTCAGCGGTCAGACATTCATCAACAACGGCGCTTTGCTGGAAGTCGTTAAACACGGGGAGACAAAATAATGTTTCTCAGCCGTTGGTCAGTCCGCCGTCCGATCGCTATGACGGCATTTATCATCGTGCTGGTGATGATCGGCGCTTCGCTTTATCCGCGCTTGAGCATCGACCTGCTGCCCAATATGGAGATCCCCACCGTCATGGTGCGCTGCGAATATCAGGGCGCCAGTCCGGCGGAGATCGAAGTCGAAGTCATCAAACGTATTGAGGATGCCGTCTCTTCGCTGGACGGTATCATGCACGTCAACAGTACCGCCATGGAGGATGAGGCGAGGATCCAGCTGGAATTCAACATGGGCACCAATGTTGACGTTGCCGCCACCGACATCCGGGAGGCATTGAACCGCATCCGGGAAGATCTGCCTGACGGTGCCAAAGAGCCGGTCATCCGCAAAATCGACACCAATGCCACCACGGTAGTGCAGCTGTTTCTGGTCGGTGACCGCACGCAGGATGATTTGTACGATTTCGCTGACGACGTGATCGCCGACCGCTTTTCGTCCGTGCCGGGTGTGGGCGAAGTGCGGGTCTACGGCGCCAATGAGATGCAGGTGCATGTGTTGCTTGACCGTGCCAAACTTACTGCGATGAACCTCGACCTTGCCAATGTGGTGAAAAAACTTGAAGCCAACAACATCCGCAAACCGCTGGGACGTATTCAAAGCGGCATCCACGAGAAAAACGTCACTTTTACCGGCGATTACCGCAATTTTGAGGAGATGCTTTCGCTGGAGATCGGCACCCACGAGGGCAAACGGGTCTATCTGCGCGACATCGCCGAAGTCAAACTGATGAGCCGGGAAGTCCGCAGTAAAGCATTTGTGGACGGTCAGCCGGCGGCGTATTTCAATATCGTCAAAAAAGGCGAAGCCAACGCTATTGAAGTTATCAACGGCATCCGCAAGCGTTTCAATCAGATCAACAACAGCGGAGAACTGCCGACCGGGATGAAACTGGTCTGGTTCCGGGACTCCGGTCAATTCATTCAGGCTTCGGTGGACGATGCCTGGAGCAGTATTGTCACCGGTATCATCCTGACGGCGGTATTGCTGTTTTTGTTCCTCCACGAATTGCGTTCGACTTTTATCGTGATGATCTCCATGCCGATCTCGGTGGTGGTGACATTTGCGGCGATGTCGTATCTGGATTACTCGTTCAATATCATGACGTTGCTTTCACTGGGCTGTTCGGTCGGCGTGCTGGTGACCAACTCGATCGTGGTGATCGAAAATATTTTCCGCCACCTCGCCGGTAAAGAGGAGATCCATACCGCCGCCGAAAACGGTACCGGCGAAGTTATCGCCGCCGTCTCCGCCAGTGCGTTGACCAACGTGGTGGTGTTCGTGCCGGTGATGATGATGACCACCCGTATCGGCAGTATGATGGTGCCGTTTGCGGGGGTGATGGTGGCGGCGACGCTGGTGTCGCTGTTTATCAGTTTTACGCTGACTCCGATCCTTGCCTGCGTGCTGTTGAAAAAATCTTCCGCCGCCGGGGAACAGAAAAAGACATTGCTGGATAAAGCCTTTATTCCGTGGGACAAAGGCTACGACTGGCTCTGCAGAAAATTCAATTCCAGTATTGAATTCACCGCCCGGCATCCGGGAAAAATCGTGTTTGTTATCGCTGTTATGGCGATCGTGGTGTGGAAATTGATCGTGCCGCAGGTGGGATTGTCATTTCTGCCGTATTGCGATCAGGGCGAGATCCGGATCAAATTTGAGTTTCCGACCAACTATAACCTGGAAACCACCGAAAAATTGATGCTGGAAGCCGCCGATCACCTGAAAAAATATGACTTTATCAAAGGCGTTTCCATCCGGGTCGGTACTGCCAATGCCAGCCGCGGACAGGTCGGTGCGGCGGTCTACCTCGGTCAGATCAACCTGAAAACCACTGAAAAATTTGAGCGTGAAGAGGATATTTACCAACTTCAGGATATCGTCCGCAAAGAGTTGAGCTATCTGGATAATTGTCTGGTCACCCTCTCCATCCCGCCGACATTCGGCGGCAGCGGCGCCGAGATCCGGTGCGTTATCAACGGTCAGGATCTGGAAGTGCTGGAAGCCGCCGAACAGCGGATCATGGAGGTCATGCCCGCCAGCGGTCTGGTGCGCGACATGGACTCCAGCCGCCGGGAGCGCAAAATCAATATCAGTGTTTCGCCCGACCGGACGATTTTGCAGAATATGGGGATTTCGGCGTCGGATATGTATAATTCCCTGCTCGGCTCGCTGGACGGTATTGAAGTCGGCGATTACCGCAGCGGCGCCCGCACCTTTGATATCCGGGTGAAAAATCAGAAAGAAAAAGGCGAAATGCAGCTGCGCCAGAATGCGCTCGGCCATCTGGAGAGCAATCCGCTGGGTACCGAAGTTTTTGCCGGTATCGCTGAAGAATCCCACCCGGTCATCATCAACCGCTATGATAAAGTGCGCACGATGTGGCTCTTTGCCAATACCGCCCCGGGCAAGCCGCTGGGCGAAGTTTCCAGCCGGATCGCCGCTGAAGCCCGGAAAGTTTTGCCGCCGGGGTACGGGGTGCGCATGAGCGGCAGCGTGGAGATGATGAATGAAACTGCCAGAGAGTTTATCCAGGTCATCGTTATCGCCACATTGCTGACCTATTTGCTGATCGCAGCGATCCTGGAATCGTGGCTCAAACCGCTGTTGATCATGTTTACGGTGCCGCTGGGATTTCTGGGAATGTATCTGACGCTCTATCTTTTCGGCATGTCGATGTCGATGATGGGGCTGCTCGGCGGCGTAATGATGATCGGTATTGTGGTCAACAACGCTATTCTGATCATGGATGAGTGTACGGCATTGATCGGCAGAGGCGAACATCCGCACCGGGCGATGCTGCTTGCCGCGGAATCCAAATTCCGCCCGATCGTGATGACCAGCATCGCTTCGGTGGCAGGGATGCTGCCGATGGCATTCGGCACGGGATTGGGTTCGGAATTGCGTGCCAGCTGCGGCGTGGGTGTGGTCGGCGGTCTGCTGATATCCTCGCTGTTGACATTGTATGTCATCCCGGCGCTGTATTTCATGTTTGTTCCGGATGAAAAAGGCAACAGTCTGCCCCGCCGGATCGCCGGGGTTTTCCGGCGCAAAAAGTCTGAATAACACTGTTTGGTTTCAGAGGGTAGATCATGGCGTTGGGGAATGACCGTTATCAGATGGATATGTGCCGCGGACCGCTGCTGCGGCAGACGCTGGTGTTTGCATTTCCGCTGATCGTTTCGGGCATGCTGCAATTGCTTTTCAACGCGGCGGATTTGATCGTTGTCGGCAGGTTTGCTTCGCATCAGGCGCTGGCGGCAGTCGGTGCGACCGGGGCGCTGACCCATCTTATCATCAATATTTTTATCGGCATGTCCATCGGCGCCAACGTGCTGGTGGCGCAGAATCTCGGTGAACAGAACCGCAAAGACACTTCCCGCACCACCCATACGGCGATCATGATTTCGCTGGTCGGCGGTGCTCTGCTGGCGGCGATCGGGATCGTATTGGCAAAGCCGATGCTGCGCTGGATGGATACTCCGCCGGATGTGCTGGAGCAGGCGACACTTTATATGCGGATATATTTTGCCGGGATGCCGCTGATCATGCTTTATAACTTCGGCAGTGCGATATTGCGGGCGCTGGGCGATACCAGACGGCCGTTTTTCTTTCTGATCATCTCCGGGATCATCAATGTGGTGCTGAATCTGTTTTTTGTGCTGATTTTCCATTGGGATGTCGCCGGGGTCGCTACTGCCACAGTGTTGAGTCAGGGGGTGGCGGCGATATTGATATTGCGGGTGCTGATGCAGCTGCGGACAGCGTGCCGGGTGAAATTGAAAACGCTCCGGATCGAGTGGAAAAGTCTGCGGGCAATGATGTGGATCGGCGTGCCGGCAGGATTTCAGGCATCATGTTTTTCGCTCTCAAATCTGGTCATTCAGTCATCGATAAATCTTTTCGGTTCGGAGACGGTGGCGGGGTTCACGGCGGCATTGACCTGGGAAGTCATCGGGTTTGTCACCGCCGGAGCGATCGGTCAGACCGTGGTGAGTTTCGTCGGTCAGAATACCGGCGGCAAACAGTATCACCGGCTGCGTTTGAGCATCCGTTACTGTCTGGGGCTGTGCATCGGCGCTTTGCTGGCCATCAGCGCTGTTCTGATCGTATTTGCCGAACCGTTGCTGGCACTTTTCAATACTGATCCGGATGTGATATACTACGGCAAAATGCGTTTCTACATCTCAATGCCGCTGTTTTTTACCTGCGGGATGATGGAGGTGTATACCAGTGCGCTGCGCGGCATGGGCAGATCGGTGATCCCGGCGGCGATCACGATTTTCACGGTGTGTATTTCCCGGATCATCTACATCACCACATTGTGGAAGCTGTTCCCGACGCTGGAAATGCTGCTGGTGCTTTACCCGGCGACCTGGACGCTCAATGCCGTGATCATGGCGATTTACCTGAAAATCGTGCTGAAAAAATTGCCCGATGAGGACATAAGTGCTGAAATGTAAATTTTTTGTCAGGAAAAACTTGACTTTTTATAAACGTGAAGTAAATTATAGTGTGGTTCAATATTATTGTGAACCGGAATTGAAAAAACTGGGACTCTAAAACCAATTAAGAAAGGGAAAGAAAGATGTCCGAAATCGCTGATAAAGTAAAAGCTATCGTTGTCGAACAGCTCGGTGTTGCTGAAGATCAGGTCACCCCGGAAGCCAAATTTGTGGAAGACCTCGGTGCCGACTCCCTCGATCAGGTCGAGCTGGTCATGGCTCTGGAAGAAGAATTCGGTGCTGACATTCCGGACGAAGAAGCTGAAAAACTGACCACCGTCGGTGATGCTATCGCTTACGTCGAAAGCAAATCCAACTGATTTTCACATCCGATGTGAAAGATTGCACTCCGTGCCGGACGGTTTCAGCAGTATGTTGTGGTCAGACGGCACGCCGTGTATATGCAGTTCAGGGTCACTGATCGGGATTCGATTGGTGGCCCGTTGCTTTTTTGTAACAGTAAAATAATGGATTTTAACAATTATGAATGAACGCAGAGTAGTGGTAACCGGATGCGGAGTCCTTTCCTGCGTCGGTAATGATGTGCAGACTTTCTGGGATGCGCTGGTCAACGGACGTTGCGGGATCGGCACCATCACCAGATTTGATACCAGTGCGTACCGCACCCATATCGCCGGTGAGATCAAAGATTTGGATGTGAGTCCGTGTATTTCCGTAAAAGAAGCCCGCCGGATGGATTTGTTCACCCAATATGCCATCATGGCGACGCATCAGGCATTGCTCAATGCCGGTTTGAGTGCTGATCCGGGTGCCAAACGTGATAACGGCGACCGTTGCGGCTGTATGGTTTCCAGCGGTGTCGGCGGTTTGGCGACGATGGGCAAAGAGCATCAGGTGCTGTTGGATAGAGGCCCCGACCGGGTCTCCCCGTTCCTGATCCCCATGATGATCAGCGATATGGCTGCCGGTGCAGTGGCAATGCAGTTTGACCTGCGCGGCCCGAATATGGGTCTGGTGACGGCATGTGCGACCGGATGCCACTCCATCGGAGAGGCTTTCTGGACGATCAAACACGATGATGCCGATATTATGGTTGCCGGCGGTGCGGAAGCGAGCATCGTGCCGTTGGGTCTGGCGGGATTCTGTGCGCTGAAAGCGTTGAGTACCCGCAACGATGATCCGCTGCACGCCAGCCGTCCGTTTGACCGTGACCGTGACGGATTTGTGATGTCTGAAGGCGCCGGAGTGCTGGTGCTGGAGGAACTCGGTCATGCCATCCGCCGCGGGGCGCCGATCCTGGCAGAAGTCGTCGGCTACGGTGCGACCGCAGACGCTTATCACATCACCAGTCCGGCTCCGGACGGCAACGGTGATGCCCGGGCGATCCAAATGGCGTTGCGCCATGCGGGGATCACGCCGGATGAGCTGGATTACCTCAACGCTCACGGTACGAGTACTTCGCTCAACGATAAATATGAAACGATGGCGTTGAAAAGCGTGTTCGGTCAGGCGGAAAATCTGGCGATCAGCAGTACCAAAGGCACTACCGGTCACGCCCTCGGCGCCGCCGGCGGTCTGGAGTGTATCGCCTGTATCCAGAGCATCCGCACGGGTATCGTCCCGCCGACGATCAACTATGAAAACCCCGATCCGGACTGCGATTTGAACTACACGCCCAATACTGCGGTCAAACGCGAAATCAATTATGCGATGAACTGCAATCTGGGTTTCGGCGGCCATAACGGTGCCATGCTGTTCAAAAAATACGAAAATTAACACGTTGCCGCCGGGAAATCAGTTTCCCGGCGGCTGAATTTGAGAATCAGAGAGATCAACTGCTTTTTATGAGGAGCTATTCACGATGAAAAAATTGGTTGTTGCCGCAGGTTTGATGAGTGCTGTGGTGCTGGTTTCCGGCTGTCGCAGTACCAATGTCGCCGGGGTCACCCGCAGTCAGGAAGAACAGAACTGGGAACAGATGATCCGGCGCAATTATCCCGGCTACCGGGCACCGCGTGCGGCGGCTCCGGCTGATTTTAACAATACGGAGGAGCGTACTTCTGCGGTGATCACTCCGCTGCGCCCGGAAGCGGCCCCCGAACCGGCGGCAACTCCGGCTCCGGAAGCCCTGCCGGAAGTCAAAAATGATGCTCCGGCAGTTGTTCCGGAAGCTCCCAAAGCCGATGCTCCGGCCGCCGTTCCGGAAGCTCCCAAAGCCGGTGAAAAAGCTGAAGTGAAAGTCGAAGCCCCCAAAAGCGATGCTCCGGCAGCTCCGGCAGCGGCAGTTCAGCCGCCGGATCCGACTTCCGGCAAAGTTTATGTGGTCAAATCCGGTGATACGCTGGGCGGGATCGCCCAGAAAACTTATGGCAAAGCGGCTTACAGCAATTTGATTTTCAAAGCCAACAGCGATATTCTGAAAAACCCGAACCAGTTGCGTCCGGGCATGAAATTGATTATCCCGACTCTTTGAAATTCCAAAATCTGAATGGACGAAAGATTTTATTTCGAACCCGGTTTTTCCCTGCGCAGCACCGGATGCGGCGATGAAGTGCGGATGCTTGAACGTTTCCGCAATGTATTCAATGTCCGGTGTGCCGCCAGAGAGAATTGGCTGGAATTATCCGGCGAGTCCGGCGACGTCCTGCGGGCGCTGGAGGCGGTAAAAGCGATGCAGAAACTGTTTCTGCTCCGCGGCAAGGCGCTTGACCGGGCGGATGTGGAAATGATTTTGCGCGGTAATACTCCGGCAGATTCTGACTCATTGCAGCAGCTCTGGAGCAGCCGGGTGGTCATCGGACAGGGCAGAAAAGATATCCTGCCCCGGTCGGTGCGGCAGAAAGAGTATCTGGACTGCATCCGGAAAAAAGAGGTGGTTTTCGGTATCGGTCCCGCCGGTACCGGCAAAACTTATCTGGCGATGGCAATGGCAGTGTCCATGCTGCTGAAAGGCGAAGTTTCCCGGATCATCCTCACCCGTCCTGCCCGGGAATCCGGGGAGAAGCTGGGATTTCTGCCCGGTTCGCTGGAGGAGAAAGTTTCTCCGTATCTGCGCCCGCTGTACGATGCCCTTTACGAGATGATCCCCGCAGAGGAGGCGGCGGCGCTGATCAGCAATAATATTATCGAAGTGGCGCCGCTGGCGTTTATGCGCGGGCGCACGCTGAACGGAGCATTCATCATTCTGGACGAGGCGCAGAATACCACCAGCGAACAGATGCTGATGTTTCTGACCCGGATGGGATTCGGTTCCCGGTGTGTGATCACCGGAGATCCGACTCAATCGGATTTGAATGGCAATGAACGTTCCGGATTGACTCAGGCGGTAAATACGTTGCGGCAGCTGAAAGAGATCGGATTTGTATTTTTCAGCACCGCCGACGTCGTCCGGCACGCTTTGCTGGAAAAGATCATAACTGCGTATAACCATGCCGACAGGAAAGATTTGCAATGAATTGGAAAAAACTTCTGCCCCCGATCCTGTATCGCCGCGGCGGTTCTGCTGATAAACCGCTGCTCGATGGTGAATACATCGAAAACAGCATGGAAAAATCTCCGGCGCTGATCGTGCTGGTCGCCGTACTGGTCTGGGTGACAGCGGCGGTTTTGCTGACGTTGTCCGACAGCCGGCAGCGGGATTTGACGGTCTGGGCAGATGAGCAGTACGCTCCGTTTTCGGTGCGGGCGCGATGCAATTTCAGTTATGAAGATGTCACCGCTACGGAGCAGAAACGGCAGGAGGCACGGGCAAAAGAGCTGCCGATCTACCGGGTCGATGCGAAAAAACAGCAGCAGTTGAATACGCTCTTTCACGAATTTATCGCCGTGCTGAAACAACGGGAAAAAGCTGCCCAGGCAAAACAGAAATTTATTCCGGAAACCCGCACGCCCTGTGCG
>SUVU01000055.1 GCA_015061865.1 Lentisphaerota bacterium | reverse complement strand
CAGGGCAACAGCGGCAGGCGGGGCGATCTATCTGCGTTACGGGGCGTTGAATCTCTACGGCAGTACGTTCTGCAACAACACCTCCTCTGCCACCGGCGGCGCGATCGGCACCAATCCGACCCAGACGGTGACGATTCAGGCAAGCAATGACAAACGCACCGTTTTTGTCAGCAACTCCGGTACGGACGGCGGCGCGATCCGGGGCAATGTGGACACATTCACCGTTAAAGATGCCGATTTCACCAGCAACACTGCTTCCGGTAACGGTGGTGCGATCTACGACAATAAAGGTACGCTCAATGTTTCCGGCTCTCTGTTCAAACTCAATACCGCCGGCAGTGAGGGCGGGGCGCTCTATCTGACCGGTGCCGGCAGTCCGGTGATTTCCGACACCAGATTTTTTGACAATACTGCCAAAGCCTACGGCGGGGCGGTCTTTGCCGGCGGCACGGTCAATACGACCATCACCGGTTCAACTTTTTCCGGCAACCATGCCAACTACGGGGCGGGACTTTACATCGACCGCAATGTGATCGGCACGACGCTTTCCGGCTCAACGTTTTCCGGCAACACTGCCGCCAAAGATGGCGGTGCGATCTATGATTACAGCAATTCCGGCAAAAATCTGACGGTCAGCGGCAGTGATTTCAGCGACAATCTGGCTCTTGAAAACGGCGGTGCGCTGTACGTCTACACCGGAACGGCGACGGTATCCGCCACGGAATTTTCCGGCAATACCGCCAACAACGGCGGTGCGCTCTATGTTACCGGCAAAACTGACCTTATCGACGTGGATTTTATCAAAAACTTTGCCGTTACCTGCGGCGGGGCGGTTTTCTATACTTCCAATGTATTGAGCATTGATAAAGACACGCTCTTTTCCGGCAATACTGCCGGTACCGGGGGCGCACTTTATGTGAATGCCAAAGCCCTGACGCTGGGCAATGCGGTTTTTGATCAAAACGTTTCCACAGTCAACAACACCGGCAACGGCGGCGGTGCGATTTTTGTCAACACTTCCGGCTCGCTCAATATCAATGGTGCCACGCTTTCGCAGAACCATGCGTACTACGGTGGCGGTATCGCTGCCAACGGGACGACGGTCATTACCGGGACGCTCTTTGACCGCAATACTGCAACCAATGGCGGTGCGATCTACGGGCGGCAGAATACCACCAGCGTGTTCGGAGCGACGTTCAGCGGCAACAGCACCAGCAACGGCGGCGGGGCGATCGCAGTACACAGTTCCGGTTATCTGCATTTTTCGGTTGCCGCATCGGAAACCTGCCGCACGCTGTTTGTGGATAATATTTCCCAGAACGGCGGGGCGATTTTCAACGACAGTATCAATGAATTTGCCATTTCCGGGGCGGATTTCCGGAAAAATTACGCCACCAGCGAGGGCGGGGCGCTCTTTGTGAAAAATGCCGCTGCCCAAACCGTGCTGTCAAACGTTGATTTCAGCGGCAACACCGCCGCCGTCAACGGCGGGGCGATCTTTGTGGAAAACGGTGCTGC
Organism: Lentisphaerota bacterium; assembly: GCA_015061865.1. Classification (GTDB taxonomy): domain Bacteria; phylum Verrucomicrobiota; class Lentisphaeria; order Victivallales; family Victivallaceae; genus UBA1784. The sequence goes on along the minus strand of SUVU01000055.1, from coordinate 13,162 downwards.
CACTGTGACCGCTGCCGTGTTTACCGGCAACGTTGCCAAAGATGGCGGCGCGATCAATCTGGAAGCCGGTTCCGTGGAAATTTCTGAAGCGGAATTTTCCGGCAATACCGCAATTTACAACGGCGGCGGGGCGATTTACAACAGTGCGGCAATGACGATAGAAGAATCGTTTTTCAGCGGCAATACCGGCACTGTTTCCGGCGTGCGCGGCGGCGCAATCTATCAGAATAACGGCACGCTGGAAATCACCAATACCAAATTTGAGCAAAACTCCGTCCTTGATGACATCGGCGGTGCGGTTTATGCCAAAAACGGCACGGTCACGATGAATGGAGCGACCTTTACCGGCAACAAAGCCAAATTCGGCGGGGCATATTACAGCGGCACGGGGCTGACGATCGGCACTGCCGCCGGGAGCAGACGCAACGTTTTCTCTGACAATGCAGCTGTCAACAACGGCGGGGCGATCTATTCCAATAAAAATCTGACTGTCGTTAATACCGACTTCATCAACAATACCGGCGCCAACGGTGCGGCGATCTACCTGAATTCCGGAGATAATGCGACTATTTCCGATACGCTGTTTATGGATAACACGGCGACTGGTGCGGCGGCGCTTTATGCCGGCAACGTTGTCAATGCGGTCATTTCCGGGGCGACGTTTACCAACAATACCGGCGGCGCATTGCAAAACAACAGCACCATGACCGTCAGTGACTCCAGTTTCAATACCGCCAAAGACACTGTCCGCAACAAAGGCACGTTGACATTCAGCGGCAACATCACGCTCAATGCTTCGCTGTCGGGTGACGGCACCTGGATAATTGCTGAAGGTACAAAATTCACGCTGGGAGTCGGCATTGATCTTGCCGGAGTTGACTTCAGCAATGCCTCAATCACCGTGGACGGCGCAGATTACCGTACCGATACGCTGATCGCCACCGGAGTCGGCGGTGCAGGTACGCTCAAAGCTGTCAACAATAAATTTATGACTTTGACTCTGGACGGCACGAATTTGTGGCTGAAAGAGATCGCCGGAACCACTATCACCGAAGACGTTTTCACCGGCAATGGCACGACCAATATGGGCAGCGGCGCAGTTGGCACGTTCTTTGCGACCAAAGACAACGAAAGCGAGATCGCCACCAAAATTTCCGGCGGCAAAGTCGAGAACAACCTCGTCGGCGGTGCGTATGTTGCTGCCGGAAATAGCGCAACTGTCAACAGCGTGGAATTGCTCATCGGCGGAACTGCCGAAGTTGCGGCAAAAGTTTATGCGGGCGGCTATCTCTATGGCAACGGCAGCACTTCCGCTGATGCACAGCTGAAAGTTACGGCGGTCAACGTCAATATTGACGGCGGTGCAGTTTCCGGCAACCTCTACGGCGGCGCACATGCCCGTGAATACGGCTATGCTCTGGTCGATACGGTCAATATCACTGTCACAGCCGGAAGCCACGGCCGCATCTATGCGGGCGGCTGGGCGGAAAAAGGTGCGGTCAGTTCCGTCGGCACTTCAACCGTCATCATTTCCGGCGGCACGGTTGATTACCTCTACGGCGGCGGTGCCAACGCTGACGGCAAAACCTATGTCACCACCACGAACATCACCGTTTCTGATGCGGCGGTGGTCAACACGATCTTTATGAGTGGCCGTTACGGATACAGCAGTGTTTCCGACACCGTTACGCTGAATTACAACAGTACGAGCGGTATGAAACGTCTTTCCGGCGTCAGCAGTGCCGGGGTGGACAACGCCAAAAATACCGTGGTCAACGTCCTTTCCGACCTGACCGCCGATTTGATCGACTATGTGGACAAATTCGTCATCAGCGAAAATTGTACGCTTACGGCGAACGACGCTTTCTACCTCGGCAACCGCACCGCAACAGGTGAAACCGACGGCTTCACGACGTTTGACTTCATCGCCGAAGGCGAAGCCAACTGGACGGCGGTCGCCGGAATTGACGACTTCACCAACGCCCAATTCGCCGTCAACGGTGCAGGCTTGACCACTTGGGATGGCAGCGCCGCAATTGCGATCGGCGGCTACGAGTTGACCTACGATGCCAAAGACAAAACCATCCAACTGGCGCAGGTCACGGCGTAAAATTCACCAAAAAACCACCGCCCGGAGCAACCCTCCGGGCGTTTTTTATCTCCTTTGGCACGGAAATTGCTTATTTGATTGCAGCAGGTTATCAATCAGATAAGGAGATGGTAAAATGAAACTTTGCGGATTGGATTTTGAAACTGCCAACTGGGCGGACGGGAGTATTTGTGCCGTCGGAGCTGCGCTCGTGACGGACGGCGAAGTGACCGGCAGGTGTGAATACCTGATAAAACCGCATGTGTCAGTGGATTACATGAGCAGATTCTGCCGCAACGTCCACGGAATAAGTTATGAGGAACTGCGGGAAAGTCCGGAATTTTTTGAAGTCTGGGCCGTGGTGCGGAAAATGCTGACTGCGGCGGATCTGGTCGTTATCCATAACGCTTATTTTGATTTGCGTCATCTGCGTAAAGTGTTGGAAATGTACGATTTGCCTGCGGTGTCATTCAATTATGTCTGCTCGCTGAATTTGAGCCGGTATCACTTTCCCGAACTGCCGAAACACGGCTTGGCGGATATGGCGGCGCATTTCGGGATAACATTCCGGCATCACGACGCTCTGGAGGATGCCGAAACCTGCGCAAAAATCGCTTCTCAATTGGAAATTCCGGAAAATTTCATTTCCCGCTTTGAATATACTCCGGCGGTGTGATAGATTATATTTTGAACGCTTGTGGTCAATATTTGAAAGGTTTGATGATGAAAACTCTTATTCTTACCGGTTGGTTCTGGAAAGATTATGCGGTCGCCGCCGCCGTCGCCCTGCGGCATTATAAAAGTGCGGAAATCAGAGGGATGAGTACCCGCCGCCTGCCGGAATTTCTGCTTGAAACCGGCAATAAATATCAGGAGATCGCCATTCTCGGTGTCGGTCTGACCGGCGATGCGGAACTGCTGGATAAAGCGTTGACCAAATTGCAGAAAAACGGTGTTCACGTCCGCTGGATAAGTTCAAAGGATTTTCCGGAAAATATCGGTGAAAATATCCGCCAGAAACTGGATCATTTTCTCTGTTATGATGACGGCATCACCGAAGCGGTCAGTCAGTGTTTCAACGAGCCTTACGCCGATATTGCGCCGCTTGCCGAGCAGGAAGTGCCGAAAAATCTGCGCCCGGTTCACGAACTTCTGGAAGCGGCGATGTATTTCAACCGCAATTTTCAGGATGAACGTGCCTACGGGACGGCGATCTATCACATCGCTCATAACGAGCCGGAGTCCCGCTGGGGGGCGAATGAGAAGCAGATGATCGAACATTACCGCCGTTACGGTCACCGGGAGCTGGTGGGAAAAAGTGACGTGATGATGGAGCTGCACGACCGCATCAACCGCATTGCGCCCCGGGAAAAGGCGAGGGTCTTTATTTACGGTGAAAGCGGTACCGGCAAAGAGACGATCGCCATGTTTATCCACACCAAATCCCCCCGCAAAAACGAGCCGTTTTGTGCATTCAACTGCGCCAGCGTGACGCCGAATCTGTTGGAAGACCGCTTTTTCGGTCACGAAAAAGGGGCGTTCACCGGGGCGAATGAACAGAAAAAAGGATTGTTTGAGATCGCCGACGGCGGCACGCTGTTTCTGGATGAGATCGGCGAAATGCCGCTGGAGGCGCAGGGCGTGCTGCTCCGGGTGCTGGAGGGCGGCAGATTCACGAGAGTCGGCGGCTCGACCGAAATTTCAGTCGATGTGCGGCTGGTTACTGCCACCAACCGGGATCTGGCGGAGTTGGTGCGGGAGGGGAAATTCCGTGAGGATCTCTATCACCGGCTGTGTGTGGTGCAGATCCACGCCCCCAGTTTGCGGGAACACAAAGACGACATTGAACAGATCGCCAACGGCCGCTGGCTGAAAGAACATCACCGCCGCCTCGAAGCGGAGCAGATCGAAGTGCTGAAGTCCTACGATTATCCCGGCAATGTGCGGGAACTGCTGAATATTCTGGAGCGTGCCAGTGTATTGGATGAAGCGGATTTTGCCAGAATACTTGCCGAACATAAGGCCATGACCGCCGGATTGAAACCGGCCGGACAGGCAGAGGAGAGCCCTGATGAACTGGATAGCGCCATCCGGCTTCACGTCAAACGGGTTTATGAAAAATACGACCGTAACCTGACCCGCACCGCCGAAGCGTTGAAAGCCGCCAGAAACACCGTCAGAAAATATTTGGAAGAGGGGGTGTAAAATAACTTGCGGTCAAAATATGACCTTGTGTGTTCAATAATTGACCGTTGGTGAGGCGGGGAATGAAAAAAATACGTTTGATTTTACGCTGAAACGCACTTTTTTTTGTGTTGGCACGCTTCTTGCTTAATAGAAAGTGCAAGCGACAACAAAGGGAGGTGCTGCATGAAAAAATATGTGGAAAAAATTGAACGTTGGAAAATTTTCAAAGCTCTGGGGTATCTCAGTAACTTTTTCAAAAATCATCAGGGGTCGGTCAACGACGATGATATTTTCAAACCGCTTACCGACCTGATGGAAAATGTCAACTGGGAAAAAAAGATCCGGGAGGTGTTCCCCGCCGCCACGGTGAAACGGATGGAGAGCATCGCTTATCACCGGCGGAGATTGGATTTTACTGATTCCCCGCAGGATATTTTGCGCCAGGTGTGGGATGCGCCTTTTGCCAGAAAAAAAATCCGGCAAATGCTGATTTCCGACATTGCCGCCATCCGGAACTCCTGGGCGCAGGAGACGCTGACCGGTGAGATGTTCCCCCGGAAACTGGCTGAAGTCCAGCAGACTTTTTCCCTCTCTGATTTCGAGGTCGAGGTCATGACTGTGCTGGCGCTGGTGCGCAACGATACGCTGACGGTCATTGACGGACACACCCGCAGATCCGATGAAAATGACAAAGCGGTTTTTGTCGCCAAGTGTCTGGATTGCGAGGTCGCAGCAGTGATGGCAACATTGAACTGCAAAGAAAAATTGCGCCGTTACCACTGCGTGGATGAGGATTTTGACTTCAACCACCGGCTGTTTGAATTCCTGAACGGGGTTTCGGATCAGCCGTTGAGCCACAATTACTTCCGGCTCTGCCAGGAGGAGAGTCTGCCCTGGGAATTCTACGGCAGTCTGGCGGAAAAACACGGGAAACTTATCAAAGACATTCTCCGCTGCCGGCAGCATGACTCCAGCAATATTCTGCTTTACGGTGCGCCGGGAACCGGCAAGACCAGTTTCGCCAAAACGCTTGCTGACCAGCTGGGCAAAAAATGCTACATTATTGCCCAGGATACCAAAGAGCGTGACCGGGCGACCAGCAGTCCGGAATACCGTTTCGCCGCACTGCAAATCTGCGATTCGCAGGTCGAACCTGATTCGAGTGTGATCATCGTCGATGAGGCCGACGAAATGCTCAGCGGCGGCAGTGCGGGGATGTTTTCGCTCTTTTTCGGCGGCATGGATACTGCCAAAGGCGATAAAGGTATGCTCAATGATGTGCTGGATCATATCAAAAGCCCCACCATCTGGATCACCAATACTCCGGCAGAGGCGCTGGACGAATCCAGCCGCCGGCGCTTTGATTATTCGGTGAAATTTGAGCCGCTTAATGCCGTGCAGCGCAAAAATATCTGGCATAACAATATCAAAAAAATGCACCTGGAAGCGCTGATCGACGACGATATGACCGCATTTTTCGCCGAACGTTACAACGTCAATGCCGGGATCATTACCAAAGTGCTGGGCAATGTGCAGAAAATGGCTTCCACCCCGGCAGAGGTGAAACCGCTGATGGAGAAACTGCTGGCACAGCATTGCGAACTGCTCGATATCAAAGTCGATGAGAAATTGCAGCCGGCAAAAGATTATTCTCTGGCCGGGCTCAATATCAAAGGCGAACTGGATTTGGAAAAAATCATCGCTGCCTGCCGCAAATTTCAGCATGATGACGGCGATGCTCCCGACCGCCCCCGGATGAATCTGCTCCTTTCCGGCCCTCCGGGAACGGGCAAAACCGAATTTGTCAAATATCTCGGCAAAATGCTCGATACCAGAGTCGTGGTCAAAATGGGCAGCGATCTGCTCTCCATGTACGTCGGCGGCACGGAACAGAATATCAAAGCTGCTTTCCGTGAAGCGGAATCCAACCATGCCATTTTGTTTCTCGATGAGATCGACGGATTGCTGCAGAGCCGGGAACGGGCGCAGCGCAGCTGGGAGGTCACGCAGGTCAACGAGTTGCTCTATCAAATGGAGAACTTCAATGGCATCCTGATCGGTGCGACCAACTTTGCCGCAAATCTGGATCCGGCGACGTTGCGCAGATTCACTTTTAAAATCGGATTCGATTATCTGGATATCGAGGGCAAAAAACTCTTTTTTGAACGGATGTTCCAGAGTGGATTGACCGCCGCTGAAGCGGAAATTCTGGCGGCGATCCCCAATTTGGCACCCGGAGATTTCCGCACGGTCAGACAGAGTTTGTATTACCTTGACGATCAGGTGACCAACCGTGACCGTCTGGCGGCACTTGCCGCAGAGAGCAAAGTCAAACGGGGCAATAAAAACTGTCAGGAGAGCCGGATCGGTTTTTGAGCCGGTACCGTTACGGATAACTGTTCATGCTCCGGCGAAGAGCATGAACAGTTGTCCGGGTTCGTCAGCGGTTTTTTATCATCAGAAACATGCCGCCGGTGACGGCAAAAAATGCGGCGGCAAAGGAGAGCGTGAGCTGTTCTTTAAGAAATATCATGGAAAAAGTCGTGGCGCACAATGCACTTAAGTACCCGAATGATCCCAGCGCCCCCGGACGGACGCATTTCTGGGCGTAACTCCACAGACTGACGGCGATCCCGCCGGAAAATATTCCCAGAAAGAGCGTTCCAGCCCAGATCCGCAACGGCATATCAAAAGTGATTACGCTGTCAAAATACCACAATACCGGCAGCATCAGCACCAGTCCGGATGCCCGGAACACCACCGCGCAGAATAAACCGCTGTACCGGGAAGACACATCCCCGCCGAACACGGTGAACAGCGACCAGAATATCCCTGAAACCAGCGCCAGTATATCGCCGGAAAGCGTGGAGCTGCCGGCGGCGAATATATCGTTGCCGCGCGACAGTGATGCCAGAAATATTCCCAGCAGTCCCAGTGCCATGCCGATGATTTTTTTGACTCCGGCACGCTCTCTGGCAAACAGCAGCGAGATGAGCAGGGTGAAAACCGGCGCCGTATTTGCCATCAGCGAAGCCCGGGCGGCGGTGGTGTATTTGAGCGCCACAAAGGCGATGACGCTTTCACAGATACTGCAGCAGCTCAAAAAGAGAAACATTTTCCAGTCGGTTTTCCAGTTGACTTGGAATTTCTGCCAGTCGCCGCCCCGAAGCGTGAACGGCAGCAGCACGATCACGGCGAAAATCAGCCGCAAATAGGATAGATACCACTCGTCGGTCTGGATATTGCTGTCGCCGAGCATATAACGGCTGACCGGATAATTGCATGCCCAGCACATCGTCGCCAGCAGGGCGCAGCGCAAACCGGAAACTTCCTGACGGGTCATATCTTCCCCTCCGGCGGCAATGGCGGGGAGAATTCGGATTTGATGGTACCCAGTACGAGTTTGGTCTGCGAGGAGAGTACGCCGGGGATTTCGCCGATGGCACGCATGGTGTTGCGGAGGGCTTCACTGTCTTTTGCCACCAGCTTCAAAATATAATCGCAGTCGCCTGCCACATCGTAAATTTCCAGTATCTCCGGAAATTGTACCAGTTTTTCTGAAATAGAGTTGCCGCAGAGATTGCGTTCAATGCGTAACTCCATGATGGCAATGAGATTATAACCCAGTTTGCCGGCATCGAGTTTTGCCGTGAAATTCCGGATAATACCCTGCGCCCGCAGCCGTTTGACCCGTTCCAGCACGGCTGACGGCGAAAGATGGACTTTGGCCGCCAGAACGCTGTTGGGGATCCGGGCGTTGAGGCGCAATTCATTCAATATGGCACGATCAATGGCATCCATAAGTTTTTCTCCGTGATTTGTCTGTGATATAAAATAGTGCAAAATGCGGCGAAAATCTAATATGATTTGGCAAAAACTTTTATATTCAGTGAATGGTTCTGTCTGCTCCGGATTTTGCAGAATAATATGCGGTTTGGTGCTGTGAGGCCGGCATGGAAACGAATTTCCGGCGGTTATTGTTCCATTTGTTGTGATAAAATCTAACCGTCGGTGGCGCATCGCGGGCACTTTCGCGCCTTGCTTCTGTGCCGGTACGGTCGAGTACGGTAGTACACTCCCGCACCGTACTCGGCGCAAAACACGAAATTGCCGCCCGCTGCATCCACCGGGTGCAATCAAATCGTTTTATGTTTTTGACCAATCATAATGTAAGTGATATATTCTGTGTGTCGCCATAAAATGTGTTCATTCGGTCTTGTATGTATGTTTCACAAAAGTTGGGACATTACCACTTGCAAACGCTCTGCGGCAGTGCTATTTTATACGCAGTCCAACATCAATCACAAGGAAGAATCTGCGATGAAAAAATATTTACTGCTTGGGTTGTTATTGTCTGCGGTCTGTTTGAGTGCTGCGGAAAAGAAAATCATGACGATCGGCAACAGTTTTGCCAGCAGTTTGCGCCGGGATTTCCCGAAACTCGTTGCGGCGCAGGGTGATAAACTGGTGATCGGGTATGCCAACCACGGCGGCTGTTCCATTCAGCGGCATTGGAAATATGTCTGTGAGGAGGAGGCGGATCCGGCAGTGAAACATTACCGGTATCAGAACCGCAAAATGAAATTGCGGGAGATGCTTGCCGCTGAAAAATGGGATATCGTCACCGTCCAGCAGGCGAGTCCTTTGAGCTGGGTCGGGGGCAGTTTCTATCCGGAACTGGACAATTTGATCGCCTACATCCGCAAATACGCTCCCGGTGCGGAGATCGTATTGCAGCAGACCTGGGCATACCGCATTGACAGTCCGCGGCTCAAATCGTGGAACATCACTCAACCGCAAATGTATGAAAAAATCTGCCGCAATTATCTGGAAGCCTCGAAAAAATACGGTTTCCGGGTCATTCCCTCCGGTTTGGCTGTCGAACTTGCCCGTGCCAAACAGCCGGTGAAATTTGTGCCGGTCGATAAACGGGTCGTCAAAAAAGCCGCTCCGGGCAGTGTTATCGACCAGCCCGGCTCACTTATCAACGGTTGGGTGTGGCGCAAAATCCGGAAAACCGGTGAAGAGAAATTCATCTGTGACACCATTCATCTCAACAACCGGGGCGAATATCTGCAGAGTTGTGTCTGGTATGGTTTGATTTACGGCAAATCCCCCCGTGACATCAAATATCAGGGCAGAGATCTGACTCCGGCAGATGCCGCCATGCTCCGGGAATGTGCCGCCGAAGCTCTGGAAAAGTGGGGCAAATAAGCGGAGTGCCGCGGTCAATCTTTATCGGTCAGCCATGGTCCGGTGTAAGCGTCGGTTTTTTTCAGCCGGCGCTTTTTTTCGTCCCAGTCACTGCGTACTGAACACTCGACTTTGCGGGGTTTGGCGGCGTTGCGGCAGTATTTTTTCATCAATTTGCCGTAGGCTTGACGGTAGGCTTCCATCGCAAAAAGTTTCAGCGTGGCGTTGTTGAGTTTGACTTCACGCAGTTCGCCCTGCTGCCGGATCAGGTCAAAAATTTCTGCAGTTTTGTTGGCAGGGCAATTTTCGCAAGTCGTTGCCCGCCAGCTCCAGGCACGGGTTTTGACCTTTTGACCGTTGGGCAGGATGGTTTGGTACTCCTCGTCCCGTTTGCCGCAGCAGCGGGCGCCGTTCAACTCCTCGACCAGATGCATGAATGTCACCGAATCTGCGCTGGAAATGGTCAGGACATAACCGCCGTCCTGATACAATAACCCCAACGGTGAATGTTCCGGGTCGATCGTCGGGTACAGGTGGTGCTGCGAAATATATTTTTTCGCATCTTTGCCCCAGACGGCGAAACTGTGACAGGGGTCAAATGAACGGTAAACTCCGGGCATTTGCCGGAATTTTTCGGTCAATATGCCCACTTTGCCGGGGGTGTGGCGGACATCGTAAACGGCATCTTTTTTGCCGTCAAGATAGACTTGAAACGTAAATGCCGGCATCATCAGCGTCCCGGTTTCGCCCACAGCCTGCTGGAGCAGTTCGCAACATTTTTCCGCCCCGCCGGAAACCTGACCGAGCGAGGAAAATGTCGAGTGGACTGCCAGTTTCATCCCTTTGGTCACACCGAGCTGCTGCAATGCGGCGGCAAAATCTGCCGCATCGAGCGTGACCGCCGGACGCAGTGTGGCGTAACCGTATTTTGCGACCAGTTTCAAATCAGCGATAATGGCGGCGATTTGGGCATCGTCCGTGCGGACACCGCGTTCGGCATCTGCCATGCGGATACACTCCCAGAGCGACCGTTTGCCGTCAAAAATGCTCCACAACAGCTGACTGAAATGCAGCAGTTTCCGTTCGGACGGGGGCAGGGGACTCAACGAAAACGGAAACCCTCTGCCGCCTTTGGTGACGATCAGATTCAAAGCGTGGTATTCAGTTCCGGAGTATTCTGCATCCGGCAGTTCCGCCGCCAGCGCCGCATATTTCTGATGTGCCGCTTCCAATGCGCTGAAATCGACCGCTTGCCCGGTGAAGCCGGTGACGGATCTCAGCCGGTTGGTGTTGCGGATGTACCCGACCTGGATATAAATGCGTTTTTCTGCGGCAGAGAGGGCAGGGTTTTTCAGAATATTTCCGGCATCGGCAGTAAATGCCTTTGCCGCCCGGAGCGAGTAATCCGGAAGTTTTTCCAGACACAGCAGATTTTCCAGCAGTTCGTCAAACACCGGCAGCTGTTTTTGGCACTCCCGCCAGTCGGGGCAGAAAAGGTGACCGGTATTGTGGTGACTTTTGAGGTACGGGGTGTGGAGCCAGAAAGTCGGGATGCCGCCGTTGCCGAAATCCGGATCATTGCAGAAAGTATCATCCGAAAGATTTCCGCACTCCAATGTCTGTTTGACCTGCGGCAGCCGTTTTTTCAGCAGGTCGGGATTGAAAAAATCGGTGAACCCCGCTTGAAAAAACGGCAGCTGCCGGATGATGATGTCGCTTTTTTCCACCGCCGGCACGCCATCGAAATTTGCCGCCAGCACGATGTTTTTGCCGTGGTCTTTCAAATATGCTGCCGTACCGTATAATTCCATGGAAAAAATCACCCGCAAAGTTTTCTGCAATTTGACCTTGCGTTCAATCAGCTGCCGCCCGAATTCGCACAGATGGGCAAATCCGCAGGCATCATCGTTGACAAACGGTTCGTACAAATGGGCGATCAGGGCGATTTCATCCCGGCTCTGACCGGGGATGACGGCGGTGACGGTGTTGATTTCACCGTCATAATTTTGACAGTAAAGTTCGCCGTGCAGGGTGACTTCACGCTCCAGCATCAGCTTTCGCAGGGCTTTTGCCGCCAGCGGAGTGATCGAAAAGGTCGGGAAACGCTTTTCGCCGTCGATGAGATACCAGCCGTTGATGCCGTTGCCGTTGTACCACTCCAGATCATTGGGCATGGTGTCGGCATTGATCATATTGCACGCAACCAGTCCGGCGATCCCGGCTTCAGCAAGAGCATGGTAAAGTCCGCCGATGAAGTGCGCTCCGGGTTCGCAGGGGGTGTACAGCACCCATTTGCCTTTGGCGGCGGAGAAATCCCCCTGCAACGTGTCGAAATCGACCACCGGAGCGGTGATGCCGCCGTCCGGGGTGGGGGCACTCCACAAATTGGCGTGGAGGGGATTTATGGTACTGTCAGCCAGAATTCTGCCGCAAGCAGGCAGTTTATCGCCGCAGACTTCCAGAAACGAACGGCGGCTGCGGTCAAGTGACCATGCTTGCGGCATGGTACAGTCAAATGCGGTGCTTTTGCCGTCTGCCGGATGGGAGATGAGCTGCACATCGGTAAAACCCGCATCGCGGAGTTGTCCGGCGCAGAATTCCGCCGAACGGGCAAAATCATCATAACAACTGCTTTTTTCCAATTCATTCAGCGAATAAGCGGTCTGCTGCATCCGGTCAAAATCAAAGTGGGCAATGATATCTTTCAGGGTACTTTTCATGATTTTTTCTCTGTTGGGTATAAAAATATCGCTTGGGGGATAATTTACACGGCGAACTGTTTTTTTACAAATTGGTAATGTCCCAAATTTTGTGAAACATACATACAAATTCGCTTTCTCCGGCAGAAACCGGAAGGAATGGAATAAATCATTTTAAGTCAACGATGGAAAAATATTCATTTCCGGCAAAAATAATTTGTATTTTGGGGTGGAACGGTGTAAATTTTTCCGGTAATGAAACTGATCGGACTGACGGCAGGATCCTGCTGGTCAAATATGCTCACGCTGACGATGAAGTATCGCTGATCAAACCGCGGTACACTTTCAGCACAGAGGGGCTTATCGAATTGCACTCGGTCGCAAAAGATTGACTTTTGAAATAAAGAAAGGACAACGTGATGGAAAAGACCAAATTCGGGATCATCGGTGCGGATATGAGCCGCCGGGCGCGTGTGGTGGAGATGTATTTCCCCCGGGAGTGTGCGGAACTGGTCGCCGTGTGTGATATCCTGCCGGAAATATTGGATAAATTCCGGGCTGAATACCCTGAACACAAAGGTATCAAAACCTATACCGATTACCGCGAAATGATCGCCGATCCGGAGATCGAAGCGGTCTTTGTGATGACCCGTGATGAACTTCACGAGGAGATGGCGGTGGCAGCTCTGAATGCCCGCAAAGCGGTCTTTCTGGAAAAACCCATGGCTCTCACCATTGAGGGGTGTGACCGGATCCTTGAAGCCGCCTACCGGACGAAAACGCCGCTGATGATCGGGCATAATATGCGCTATATGCCCAGCATCCTTAAAATGAAAGAGGTCATTGATTCCGGTATCATCGGTGAGATCCAGAGTGTCTGGGTGCGTCATTTTATCAATTACGGCAGCTGTTATTTCCGTGGTTTCTGCGCCCGGCAGCAGACTTGTACCGGACTGCTGCTGCAGAAAGGTTCTCATGATATTGACGTCATCCA
>SUVU01000054.1 GCA_015061865.1 Lentisphaerota bacterium | reverse complement strand
TCTTCCGATCTCCTCGTTGTTGGAAAAAGTAGAACCGCTGATACGGACTTCACCGGCACTGATATACATCGCTCCGCCGTGATACCAGTCATTTTTACCGGGGTTGGAAATTTTGGTACTGTTTCCGTCAAACAGCGAACCCGTGATTGTCAGGTCAATTCCTTCAGCGGTGGAATTAACGTAAATCGCTCCGCCGTGACCGCCGTTATTGATGTTATTGCTGAAAGTACTTCCGGAAATGATATTGCCTGCAGTATTGACCGTAAGCGGTGCAACTGTCGTCGCCACGTTGCTGATTTCAGAATCATCAATATCGTAAACCAAATCCGCGCCATTCAGCGCCGTATTAATGGTTTCACCGGTAATGACTAATTTCCCGGTTCCCGCTGCCAAAGCGTCAGCGACAGTTGTTTCGGTTCCATTCAGAGTAATTGACATAGAGACCATCCTTTCTTCTTTACATGTTATAAATCATTCACATAAATTCATTCAAGGCACAAAAATTTATCTCTCCGTTTTTCTCCTTATATTATTTACTTGCCGCGAATCAATATACTATACATAAACAAATTATTCCACTCAAACACATTGCAAAAGCCAAATATTGCTGCCAGCAGTTTTTCTCCCGCAGCCACACGATACTGTAAAAGGAAAATCCCACGATGCACGATGCCACCATCAGCGGATAAGAGACCGCCCCCATGCCCGCCTCCGCCAGCGTATCCATGCCGTTGTAGGTCAGAAAATATGCCGCGATCAAGCCGAAAAACTGCAGCATTATCACATACCGCCAGAAGTCGGTTTTTTTGACCTGTTCCCGGAAAATATTGGTTCTAAAACGGTAACACTTTACCAGCAAAACCGTCAGTGACACCGTCAACGTGCCGGTCGCAACCAGCAGCGCCCGCACCACCGGACTCATCGTCCTGAAATCCTCAAAATACGAGGGCATACTGGTCAGGCACTGCTGAAATCCGCACATGCAGAACGCCAGTAAAGTCAGCGGCAGCCACTGCTTTTTCGCTCCGCCGCCGGATTCCGGTTTGGTGCTGCCGAAAGCAAACAATGCCGCAATCAGCATCACCAGCCCGGTCAACCGCCAGACCGTCGGGGAGACGTCAAAAAATATCACCCCCATCAGAAACGGACACACCGTCCCGCTCTGGATCATCCCCCAGATCACGCCGTTGGGCCCTTTCTGCATGGCAAGCGACATCAGCTGCAGCATCGTGTAGTTGATAACTCCGGTAAAAAAGTAACACAATACCGGCAGAGTGTTTCCCCATTCCGGAGCATTTTTCAGCGAAAACACCGTTATTATGCTGATCGTCAATGTGACGATCGCTCCGGCGAACTGCACCAGTCCGGTGTCAACATTCCGGCGCGGCGCCCCGCCCATGACGATCCCGACCAGACTCCAGGAGAGTCCGGTCGTAATAAGCGCAGCAAACCCCGCCGCCAGACCGCCGGGGAAAGTAAATACTGCTCCGGTAAGTGTCATCGTCTCAATCCTCAAGCCATTTCGCTAAATTGGCACTGACAAACGCATCGTCATGCAATTCGCTGTACGCATCGTGAACTCTGGTGATCTCATCCGCCTGTCCGGGAGAAAGCACCTCCTCCGGATCCAGACACCAGATCCCCGGCAGCAGCCCCTGACGGTGCAGGACTTCGTGGATGCCGGGAATACATCCGGCAAAGCCGTGCGACGGGTCAAAAAATGCCGCATTGGAGTCGGTCACTTTCACCCCGCGGGCGAGCAATTCCGCCGGAACGTCGCCGCCATTGGCAATGATTCCGTGAATTTCATCCAGCAGTTCGACCGCTTTGCGTGTCCAGCAGCACCAGTGACCGAGCAGACCGCCGCAGATCCGGAGTTTTTTGCCGTTGAACTCATATTCGGTCAGCAAATCCGGTACGATATTGTCATCATTGCCGGTATACAGCGTGATATCCCGCCCGGATTCCGCCACTGCCCGCACCACATCCAGCGTGCAGTAGCGGTTGAACGGTGCCATTTTGATACCGATAACATTGTCGATTCTGGCGAATTCACGCCAGAAATCCAACGGCAGTATCCTGCCGCCGACGCTGGGCTGCAGATAAAATCCGATGACCGGGATGATCTGCGCCACCTGACGGCAATGCTCCAGCATCTCCTCCACACTGCCCTCTTTGAATGCCGCCATACTGAGCAGTCCGGCATCGTAACCGGCGGCAACTTCCAATTCCGCTTCAGCCAGCGCCTGCGGAGTTTTGCCGCAAATGCCGCCGACTTTCAGAATTTTCCGCCCGGAAAGTTCGCACCATTCATCAATAAATCCGGAGGTCTGGCGCATCACCGGTTCAAACAATCCGATCTGCGGATCCCGGATCGCAAACTGCGTGGAGTGTACCCCCACGGCAATTCCCCCGACTCCGGCATCAATATAATACCGGCACAATGCCCGTTGATACCGGGGGGCAAATTTGCGGTTTTCATCCAGAGCCAGCGGCTGGGCGGGAATGACCACACCTTTGCGGAATGCCGCCAGCACATTTTGGTCAATATCAGCAATACATTTTTTCATGATCTTCAGAACTTTCCGTTATTTACTTCAAAATGGGTCGGTTTGCCGATGGAAATTCCGCCATTGGCGATCCACGCCGCCTGCCAGCGGATCATCTGCTCCAGCGAAACGTGCGGATAACCGAATTTGCGACACATAAGACCGGCATCATTGAGATAACACAAATTCCCCGGCTCCCCGCGGAATGTCACCGGCAACCCCATGATTCCGCCCATCGTGCGGGCAGTTTTGGCAACTGAAGCGGTTTCCGGGCCGGTAACATTGAGGATCGCCGGCGGATTGTCACACATTTCCAGCGCCCGCAGCGCATTGGCGGTGACGTCGCCCTGCCAGATGACGTTGAAGTACCCCACCGTGTTGTTTACCGGGCGGTTATTGGCAATATCCATGGCAATATCATGCAGTACCCCGTAACGCAGATCGACGGCGTAATTCAAGCGGAAAAGCAGCACTTTTGTCCCGAAAGTACGGGCGCAGTATTCAAACACCCGTTCCCTGCCCAGACAGGATTGCGAATATTCCCCGACCGGAGCCGGAGCCACGCTCTCGTCACAGCCGCAGGATTCCACCGTGGCAAGCGGGTAGACACAACCGGTGGAAAAGACCACCACATTGCTCTCCCGGAAGTATTCGCCCACCCAGTACGGCAGCAGTACATTCATCGCCCAGGTCAGGTGTTCACTGCCGTCGGTACCGAATTTGCGCCCCGCCATAAAAATCACGTTTTTGACTTTCGGCAGCTGTTGGACAGCTTCACGATCCATCAGATCGCAGGCGATCGTCTCCACGCCCCAGGATTCCAGCAGTTCGCGGCTTGCCGGGTCGGAAAAGCGGGATACTCCGATGACCCGTTTCGTCACCCCCGCCGCCCGGATGGCATTGACCGCCTGATGGCCCAGCGACACCCCGATTTTGCCGGCGATGCCGAGAATCATGATGTCGCCATCCAGACGGCGCATAAACTCCACCAGTTCCGGAGTCGGAACTGCGAGCAGGTCTTCCAGCTGTTCCACGCTGGTAATCGTTTCCGGATAAGTCATTTGCATTTCCTCTATTTATCCATGTATTTTCTGTAAAATATCGGTTACCGCCGTGCAGAAATACTCCACCGGCGTATCGTGATCGCTCCACCAGTACGGCGCCGCCGCCAATGGCGGCACTTCCACAAATTCCGCATTATCCATTTGCGCCATTGCAGAGCGCAAAGCGTGCATTTCGCTCACCGGGATCACCCGGTCTGCCGCACTGTGATAAAAGCGCAGCGGCATCGTCAGCCGTGCCGCCTGAGCGCAAACATCGTGGGCGGCAAACGAATTTTCATCATACCCGGCGTCGATAGCTGCCATAATATTTTTATGGATCGGCAAATCGCCATTGGCGCACCAGTTGCGGTAGCGGCGGATACTGCTTGCCGCCCCCAATGCCGCCACGCCATCGACCAGTTCGGGGTGACGCAGGGCAAAAATCAACGCCCCGGTGCCGCCCATGGAGGCACTGGCAAAAATACATTTGCCGAACTTCATCCGGTCACGCTCCCGGGTCAGGATCATCTCAAGATCGCTAACCGCCGCCGGATTCATCCAGGCATTGTCCCGCAAATTCGGGGTGATGACACTCAATTTGGCTGCCGTCAGAAACTCCACTCGGGCAGCCGATTTTTCCGTGCTGAAAAACTGATCCCCGTGAGCGCCATGTCCATGCAGGATCACCACGCAATCGCACCCGGCACCGGCACTGCGGGCGAAATACCAATCCCGGCTGCCGTCAACAGAGCTGCAATATTCGATTTTCTGCGGGGACATATCCGGTTCAGCCACGGCGCACCTCATCAAGTTTTCGGGCCTTATCAAGCAGCCGCATGATTTTTCCGGTCTCTTTTATTTTCACCAATGGCAGATTTCCGCCCCGGAGATAGCCGCAGAGATTATCGTAAAAATCCGACTCCGGAGGGGCAGTGAACTCAAAATTTTCGTGCCATGCGATCCGGTCATGCGGATAGCGTCTGCCGTCTGCCGCCAGAGTGGTCTGCATACACGTTTCTTTAAGTTCTCCCGGCAGGAAATACCGGATCTGCCATGTTTTCGTTGCGGATGAATACATTGCCGTGCCCCGGTTGCCCTCCAGCAGCCAGTCATTGGCGGGAAACGCACAACTCTGACTGATATCGACCTCTCCGGTCACTCCGGCGGCGTTGCGCAAAATGATGCGAACGCAATCTTCCGCATCGCCGGCGGCATTGACTTTGCGCAATTCACAATATTCGCACTCAAAATCAAATCCGGCGGTAAAACAGAGCTGATCCAGATAATGTACGCCGTAATTATTCAACATCCCCCCGGCGTAACATTTCAATGCCTGCCAGTCATTGCGGCGGGCGAAGTTGCGGATATTGCGCCGGATCAAATGCAAAGTACCAAGCACTCCGGAACTGATGATCTCGCGCGCCTGACGGCAATCATCATCCAGCCGCCGGGGCTGATAGACCATCAATTTCCGACCGGAATCTTTCACCGCCGCCAGCAGTTTTTCGACCTCGTTCAAATCTGCCGCCAGCGGTTTTTCGCAGAATACATCAACTCCGTGCCGGAATGCGGTCATGATCTGTCCGGCATGAAATGTCGTCGGTGAAGCGATCACTGCCAAATCGACGTTTTCATGCTCCAGCATCTCATCGTATGAAGTATAACACTTCACCGCCGGAGACAAAGTTTTCACCTCATCCAGCCGTTCAGTCACCGGATCTGAAACTGCCGTCAGTTCAAATTCCGGGTGCTTCAGCAGCTGCGGCAGGTGATATACCCAGCCGATCCGTCCCAAACCGGATACTGCAGTTCTTATTTTTCCCATTTTTTCCTTAATCTCAATTATTATTGCTTTCCGGCATCTGACTGCCATCCAAATAGCCGTTTTCAATAAATCTCCAGTGCAGCGGCACTGCTCCGGTGATTTCGACATTGTCCATGCGGATATCTTTGATATAGCGCAAGCCCAGCACCGCCTGCGGGAAGTGGACATGACCCCAGATATTCGGGAAATCCCCCTCCGGGGACTTCACCACTCCGGCGTGTTTGATGAACACATTGTCCATGCGCACACCGGAAATATAATATCCGTCGGTACTGCCGATGAAACTTTCTTTATTGACCCCGCCCCGGATATTGCTGATGCTGATATCCCGGATATACGCCTGATAACCGGGAACTCCGGCATCATTACCGGCACGGATGAAAAACGCCCGGTCAACATTGCGCAGTACGAAATTGCTGAAAATCATATTTTCGATCGGCGTACCTTTGTTGATCTCCGTGAAATTCACCCCCGGGGGAACCAGCGACTGCATGGCGATCGCTTTGGCACTGTCACAGCAGACGATCCCGTTGAAAACACAGTCCCGGATCACCCCGTCGCCCTCATATCCGATACGGATAGCGCAGGTGGAGGAGACCAATATACAGTTGCTGACCACGATTTTTTCGCAGACGGCATCGGGATTTTTCAGCCGGTAGAGGTCGGATTTCAGTGCGATACAGTCATCCCCGGCAACGATATCACAATCGCTGATGCGCACATTGGTACAGCAGTCTATATCCAGAGAATCAGTATTGGGGCCTTTGCGGTCGTTACGAATGGTAAGACCGGAAATCCGGACATCACGGCAGCCCAGCATCCAAATGGTATAGGCGGCGGCGTTTTCGATCCGGAAGCCCTGCAGGGTGATGTCGGTACATTCAAAAAAATACATCACCACCGGACGACCCGGTTTTGCCCGGCGCACCACCCCGTTGCACAACTCCTGCTCCCAGAAATTTTCCCCGGCATTGTCGATCACCCCGCCGCCGGTAATGACCACATTGCGCACGTTGCGGCCGCAGATCATGTAGCGGCTGAGCGAATTGGGGTTGACCGTGGCATCTGCTTCATAGGGTTCGCTGTTATCCGGGCCCAGCAGTCTGGCGCCGGTCTGCAATTCGATGGTCAAATTGCTCCGCAGCTGCAAATTGGCGACCAGATACGTTCCCGGCGGGATGATAACTTTGCCGCCACCGGCAGCAGAAACCGTATCAAATGCTTTCTGGATCGCCGCACTATCAAAAGTAACTCCGTCACCGACGGCGCCGAAATCACGGATATTAGCGCTGTTCATAAAATTTTTCCTTTTTTTTGGCTGTTAGCAAAAGATTGGTAAATACTCGTACTCATGGTGAATTCATCCCCCGGACGCACTTTGATATTCTCGTCCTGATGCAGGATGAATTTGCCATCAGCGGTAATTTTTTCCACCCGGTAATAACCATCCTGATGCGCCGGAAAAATCAGATATTCGCCATTCTGTCCGACCGGGAGCTGACCGGAAACTTCTGCGGTCAGCGTTTTAGCTGCCGGGTCGATCGCCCGGACTTTGCCCCTGATTCCGGCAATACCGGTGATCCGGTTGTCACCGTAACTCAGCAATGCTGCTCCGGTAGCGTACAGAGAATGAAGTTTACCGTTTTTCAGCGTCACCACTCCGGCTTTGCCCTGCAATTTCACCGGCACGCCGTCGTACTGCACTTCCACCGGCAGATCGTTGCCGGAATTATCGACCAGAATGATGTCGGTGAATTCCCCGCACTCAACCTGCATGGCGATCGTATCGGCTTTGGCAGTATCCAGTTTGACTGCCGACGTGACATCCGGATTCCGGCGATAGCCGTTGATAAGGGTGACGAAATGGTTTACCGGCCCGGTTTTACGCAATATCACCGGATAAATTTTCACGTCTCCCATCGGATTGGTGCGGTCACGCAGTCCGGGCGCGGAAAACTTCAGCAATTCCCCGTGGTTTCCGGGAAAAAATTTCACTGCCGTCGTGATGGTATCCTGTTTGACGGTCGAATTCCATTTCACGGTAAAATCCTCTTTCACCTGAGTTTTTTCCGCTGAATACAGGTATTTCGTCCCCAACTCCGGCTTGCCGATTTCGGCAGGGGCAATGCTTTTGAATTCCCCCGCCGGCGGCACGAGTTCCCCGTCAGCGTGAATGAGATAATCATGCTGTTTGCCGCCTTTGACCAGAAATGTATCAACCACGTAGGAATTTTCCGCATCATGGTTCACCATCAGCACCGTCCGGCGGCACAATTCCGCCCCGGGATAGAGGTTGGCGGACTCCGCACTGACACACTGCACCGGCTCCTGACCGGAATAATGCGTCAACCGCACCCGCCGTTTCCACGGCTGCGGCTCGCCGTCCACGATAACGGTATTATGCGCCAGCAGTGAACGCAGAAACGGAGTCCAGCGGTGGGGATGCCCCAGATAACCGAGATCAGTCAGCAGTTCCCGGTGAAAGCGGTAATAAATTATATTCAGCGCATCCTGATGACCGTGGGCGACCTGCCCGTTGAAACAGAGCGCCAATGCCCGGTCGGGCAAGCGGTTTTCAGCGGTATCACTGCGCAAAACCGCACACTCTTTACCGGCAATGATCAAACTTTTCCGGACAAACCAGGGCAGATCCATATCCGGATCAGCCTCCAGTGCCGGATCACGGAAAAAGAGTGATTCACTGGTGGGATAATTTTTTTTGGACAAAATGCACATATTCATCAGCTGCCGGTTTTCCGGCGTGGGAAACAAACGGTAATTCAACTCCGAATCGCTCATGCGGTAGGGCGTAGCCTGCGAAGAATCCCCCAGCGGCAATGTCGTCCCGGCGGGAGAAACCGTCCGCGCCACCAACCGGAAAAGATCCCGGACTTCCGGGATCTCCCCGACCACATCCCGCCCGCTTGATTTCAGCACATCGACGATATTCCCCAGCGGACGGACAGCCATATTATTGTATGCCGGGCTGTTTTCCCGCGAAGAGCCGTCCCGCCGGAAATAGGAACGGATAAATCTTTTTACTCCGGTGGGACCGTCGATCGCCACCCGGAGCAAATCCTCCTCGCCCAGCAGCAGTGCCACATAAGTTACAGCGGTAAAATGCGCCGGAGCACCGTTGCGGGTGCCGTCACCCATTTCCGGAGTGGTGGAGAGCATCAATTCCCGGTACTCCCGGAAGATCCGGTTTTCGATCGTCACCCGATCCGCCTCGCTGTAAACTCCGGAACCAACGGTCAGATCGTATGCCAGCGCCAGATTGGCGATGATGTGGCTGTCATGGAGTTTCCAGGAGAAAAATTTTCCTGCCATCAGGTTTTCGCCGTAACTGTAAGCCGTCGCCCGGAAACGCGGCACATAATCCGGATAAACTTCAGCCAGGCGCAACAGAATTTTGCGGACTTTTCCGGCACTGTCCCGGTCATTATCCAACGCATGAACAAACGCCAGCGGCAGGACATCTTTCAACTTCTGCAGCCGGTAAAAATTCAGCAGCAGCGAAATATGATAGCGGTTGCCGATGGGTTCCCGGTGGATAAACTGATTTTCGCCTTTATAAAAAAACACCTTCCTTTGCTTTCCGGTAGGTGTGGTAACGGTATAACTGCTGTTTTCGGGGTATTTCGGCGATGGGAAAACCTCTTGGCATTTGACGCAGGTCAATTTGGTGTATGTTTTATCCGGCTTTAATGTTTCGTTGAGTTTGCAGCCCGGACAGGTAACGTGATAACCGCCGTCATCGGGTATCCAGAACGGAAGTTTTTCATCGGGACACTCCTGCCAGAATTTCGCCCGCTGCCGGATTTGCGCCGCCAGCTGCTGCGCCCACTCGTGGCGGCGGATGTTTTCGCGGGCGCGTTCAATATCTTTTGCTTTATAAGTCAGCACCGGATGCTTCACCGGCGCCGGATGTTTGCGGTAATAGGATAACCCGCCGGGCGGGATCAAGCGGACAAGTTTGCCGTTTTTCTCCAACCGCAGACCGTCAATAAAAAATTCGGTGCGGTGTTTGCGTTTGTCCCGGTCAAAAATCCCGCCGACAAACATAAGTTTCACCGTTTTGACGGCATCGGTCGTTTTATAAGGCTTGAACGCCGCCAGCGGAATCTCAAATTTCCGCCACGGCATATTGCCCAAGTTACCGGGAACATCATAGCCGATAAAGCCATCCGCCCCCAAACTGCTGAAACGCACCGAAAATCCCCAGCTGTCATCCGTGGTATTGACTTTGGCAAAAAAACTGAGGGTCAACCCCGGTTCGGTGAGATCTTTTTCCGGGATCCGCAGTGAAAACACCGGATAATTGCCGATCATCACGCCGCTGGAAACGGCATTTTTGCCGATATTCATTTCGCTGGGGACGATTTTTGCCTGCGGAGTAAACACTCCGGCAGGCGGAGTTTCAGTCACCGGGTCTTCAGCGGTATTCTGTTTCAGTTCCAGCTCCCTGCCGCCGGCGGAAATCGACAACCCGTCAATGGTAAACGTGGAAACCGGCTGCGGTCTGCCGATGATTTTGTCGCCGAGGATCATGATCCGGTTGATTTTGCTCAAATCCGCATCTTTGTACCGGCTCAATTTGGCAAGCGGCACTTCGATACACCGCCACGGCAATGCGCCTTTATGAGTCGGACGCGCCGACGCCACCCACGAAAACCAGCCGCCGCTGTTTTCGCTGTACAAGCGCAGTGCCAGCCGCCAATTCTGCGCCGGAGTATCGACTTTGACCCATAATTTCAATTTTGCATCGGGCGCACTCATATCCGTCGCAAGAAAACTCAACGTCATCGAGGGGTAATTGCCCCGGATCGCCCCGCTGGAAACGGCATTTCTGCCGACTTTCACCTCTTGGGTCACGGCGATCCCGGACGGCATCCACAAGCCGGCGGCGCTTTCAGTTGCCGGATTTTCAGCATCACTGCCGGAAGCAGCTTCCGGAGCCGGTGCGGTATCAACTGACTCCGGAACCGGTGCCGCCGTAAATTCCCGCATTTTGCCGCCGACTTCCCAACGCAGACCGTCAATGCGGATCTCCGTTTTACTGCGGAGGATCTTATCGCCGAGAAACATGATCCGGTCGATTTTGCTCAAATTTACATTTTTATGTTTGCGCATCGCCGCAACCGGGATCTCAAAATACTGCCAATCCATGCTGCCCTGCCGGGTCGGACGGGGCAGATTATTCCAGTAATACCAGCCGTCGCCATCTTTGCTGTACAGCCGCACCGAAAAATTCCAGTTTGTGCCGGTAGTCGTCACCTTTGCCCAGAAACAGAGTTTGCCGTCAGCCGCACTCAAATCCAAATCCGGCACCTGCAAAGTCAAAGACGGATAATTGCGGCGGATAATGCCGCTGTACACGGTATGACTGCCGGATTTGACATCACCGGATTTCAATACGGCTTTCGGAGTCCACGCTCCGGCATCACTCTCGGTGACCACGCTCTCCTGCGCCGCTGCACCGGCAATCACCGTCAGTACCCAGACGGCTGAAAAGATTTTTTTCCACATAATACTCTTTTCCCTCCCTGAAATCATCACCGGAACAGTATGGCTTTATCATTCCGCCTGTTGCTGATGCCCCACACCCGGTTATTTTCGTCAACGCCGCTTTGCGAAGCCGGCTCTTTCGGCAAATCATATCTCATACTGCCGACATGACCGTCATAAAATGCCAGATTGGTCTTTTTCTGATGCCAGTTGGGCATGTGATCTTTATTCAATGTCACCACCCCGGACAATGTGGTCGTACCGGAATCATTGGCATAATCCAATGTCCCGACGACCCAGTAAATCGGCGTATCTTTGAGCAGAAACACAGTCGAGGGCGACGGCAGGATATTGGCTTTGCGGCTCAAAGTTTCCGATTTTTTGCTCTTATATCCCGCCATATTGCCGTTGGCGCCGTAACTGGTCGGCAATTTGAAATATCCGGTGCGGTACGGGTCATTGGGGCAGAGCAATTCGGCGTGGTAGACCCATTTGCTCTGATCGCTGTCATCTTTGCCCGAAGTCGGCAGTGACGCCCCCCGGAGCAACGTCAAATGCGACGCCGCAGTGCGGGCTGAAACCAAGTCAATAGAATAATACGTCCAGTTATCGTAAATATCAAAATACTGCTGCGAAGTCGTCGCCAGCTGTTTCAGATTGCTTTTGCAGGAGGTATCTTTGCCGCGCTCCCGGGACTGTTTCAACGCCGGCAGCAGCAAGCCTGCCAGAATGGCTATAATCGCAATAACAACCAGCAGTTCTATTAAAGTGAAATGGCTCGCGGGGAAAGGAGAAAAACTTCTTTTCACGGGAAAAGAGGTTTTTCCCCTCTCCCCGCACCCCTCTCCCTTTTTCAAGAAAAGCGAAATACATATTTGACAAGTTTTGCTCACCAGCAGTTCGATCAAAGTGAAAGCACGGTATTTTTTATGTTTTATCTCATTCATAACCTGCCCCGCGAAATTATTTCTGTCCTTCCGGAATCACAAAATGCCCCGACACCTGAATTTTTCTGACCGGGGAACCGGGATTTTTGATCCTCCGGCACATCTCCTCAAACATACTTTTCCCGAATTCCTGCCAATCCACAGCGTAAGTCGGGAACTGCAAATACTCCGGATTGAACTGAAATTTTCCATCCAGAGCGCAAATATTCAACGGATTGATTTGAGTTCCGGAACGCTGCAAAGTTTCGTTTGCCATACTGTCAGAGGCAAAAAAGAAATACTCATCCGGAAACAATGTTTTCATATCGGCAATATCTCTGAATTCATAACTGCCGCCCTGTTCCTGCCACAGCCAGGCAAATATTTTTGCCCTTTCCGCAAAAATCGGCTGACTGTTTCTGACCACAACTATATGCTTTGCCCCCCGCTGCCGGAAATAACTGACCGCTTTTTCAGCACCATCCCAGGCATCCAGATTCAGCAGACTCATCCGGTTGTCGCAGTTATTGCACATAAACGCCCCTACCGCCGGTACCCGCAAATCCAGAAACGGATTGGCAGCATCATATTCGCCGACAAAAATGATCCCGGCAGAATTGCTGTTGGCATACTCCATTTGTTTAGAGGTGATTTTCAGCGGATCAGCACCCAGCGAACAGATGGAACTCAACTCCGTCCTGCCGTTCGCCGCCTCCCGGATACCCATCAGTATCTGCACGAACATCGAAGTTTTTATCTGCTCGGAAAAACACCCGTAACGGGGACAGAAAACCGTCACCGACCCCGGCTCGATTGTCTCATCAAACACGCCGCGATCAGTAACAAACGAACCGGATCCGGCACGTTTTTCCAGAAAACCGCGTTTGCATAACGCTTCAATACTCCGTTCCACCGTGCCTTTGGAGAGCGAATATATCTCCATCAGCTGCCGGATCGAGGGCAGTTTCTCCCCCGGACGGAATTTCCCCGCCAAAATATCCTGTTCCAGCATTTTGGTCAGAGATTCGGTTTTGTGCATCGCACTCTGATTATGACACTTATGCATAATTGTCCCTTTCTGTCATAAATAATATATTACACATTGGGACACATGTCAATAGCAGTCGCAGAATTTTTTTATTTTTTTTGATGGTCCGCTTGGGTATCAATTTTTTATCCGCAAAAAACCGGATCTTTTATTTGCAGCCGCCATGCTTGCGTACTATATTAATGAAAATTGTCAAACTTCAGGTATTATCATGCAAAGTAAAATCAAAGTAGCGATCATCGGTCTGGACACCAGTCATGCCGTCGCCATGCCGAAACTTATTCAAGACCCCGAAACGCCGCCGGAAAACCGCATTTCCGGCTTGCAAGTCACCCGCTGTCTGCGCTTTGCTTCGCCGTTTCAAACTGCTGAAGGCATGGATGACCGACAGAAATACCTGGAAAGCATCGGCGTCACCGTCACGGAAAATTTTGACGAAGCCGTCGCCGATTGCGATGCGCTGATGCTCAATATCAATGATCCGTCATTGCATCTGGAGTACTTCACCCGCTGCGCCCCCCTCGGCAAGCGGATCTTTCTGGACAAACCTTTTGCCGATACGCTTGCCAATGCCCGCCGGATCGATGCCGTTGCCCGTGAACATAATACCGCATATTTCACCTCATCCAGCCTGCGCTTTGCCGCAGATGTCACCGCTGCCGCTGCCGGAAAAACTTTCACCGCCGCCCATCTGTGGGGCCCGGTCGGTACTGCCGCCAGCGGTTCGTCCATCGTCTGGTACGGCGTGCATACTTTTGAAATGCTCCAGAAAATCCTCGGCCGCGGCGCCAGTCAGGTGATGTGCGTGGCTGATTCCGACGGCTGGCAGGCTCTCGTTACTTATCCGGACGGCCGCCGGGGGGTGATCGAATTAAGCCGTTCCCGCCGTGATTACGGCGGCATGCTCCGGGACACTGACGGCAGAGAAACGCTTTTTCACGAAAGCTGCACCCGGCCGTTATACTACATGATGCTGGAACAGGTCGAAAAATTTTTCCGCACCGGCATCGTCCCGGTGGCGATCGAGGATTCTCTGGAAGTCATGGCCATGCTGGAAGCAGCCGATAAATCTGCCCTTTCCCTCCGCCCGGAAGCAGTGTTTCCGGATAATTGCTGATTCCCCCTCTGACTCCGGCTTTGCGTGATAACTCCCGGTTCTCCCGGTTCTCCTTCCGTCTGCAAAAAAAAAATCCCCGCAGCGCAATGCGTTGCAGGGATCTTTTTTTATGTTCCGATGATTATTTACCGGAAACAACACCGTGGACTTTGAACACACGGGTCGGGACAAATTCGCCGAGCTTGTGGCCGACCATGTTCTCGGTAACGAAAACCGGAACAAAGGTTTTGCCATTGTGCACGTTGAACGTATGTCCGACAAAATCCGGAATAATCAATGAACGCCGGGACCAGGTTTTGATCGGGGTCTTGTTGGCAGCGTTCATCTTTTCGACTTTGTCGATAAGATACTGATCCACAAAAGGACCTTTTTTGATCGATCTGGGCATTATTTCTTCCTCCGTTCAACAATGAATCTCTTTGAACCTTTTTTCGGGTTGCGGGTACGTTTGCCTTTGGCAAGTTTGCCCCACGGTGAGACCGGATGTCCACCGCCGGACTCACGACCTTCACCACCACCCATCGGATGGTCGACCGGGTTCTGAGCAACACCGCGGACGTGCGGACGGAAACCTTTGTAACGTTTTTTACCGGCTTTACCCAGTTTGGTATTCATCAGGTCGAGATTGCCGATCTGACCGATCATGGCACGGCAATTGACATGAAGCAAACGGACTTCACCCGACGGCAGTTTGACCTGCGCGTAGAGTTCTTCTTTACCACGGAGAGTTGCGACCTGACCGGCAGAACGGACAAGTTTCGCACCTGCGCCCGGCTGCATTTCGATGCAGCAGATCTCAACACCGACCGGAATATCTTTCAATTTCAGCCAGTTGCCCGGTTTCAGTTCCGCTTTGGGGCCGTTCATCACGACATCGCCGACTTTCAGAC
>SUVU01000053.1 GCA_015061865.1 Lentisphaerota bacterium | reverse complement strand
AACTGGTGGATTTGGCGCTGAAACCGCTGTCGCCGGATATGGCATTGAAGCGCAACCGGCAAAACATCATCGTCCCGGAAGCCTGTCTGGACAAACGCTTTTTCACTGAAATCCTGTTGCCGCCTGCCCCCTCCGGTCAGGCGGAACAATAATCAAAACTCCAGTGCGGCAACGCCCAGCGGCGGCAAAACCAATTCATTACCGGCAAACTTCTGCACCGTAAATTTGCCATCATCTCCGGCGATCACCCACTGTTTCGGCGCGGTGGTGAACTCTTTTTTATCCAGCGCAAATGTGAATTTCACCACTTTATCCGTATGGTTGGTAAAAAACGCCACCGGCACCCCCTGGCCGTTGCGCCACGCCGAGGCGACGACCGCCGGGAACTCAAATTTAGAGCCTTTTAAACTGATTTTCTGTGCCGGTACATCGCACACCACTGCCGGAGTACGCAGCATCTCCCCAACCCCGATCTGACCGTAAAAGCGTTTGCGCATTGCAATCAGTTTGCGGTAATAAGCATAAATGCCTTCCTGAAAATAGGTTTTCTCAAAATTCGCCGGACTATCCGTAAATATCCGCCCCAGCAGCGCCCCGATGTGGAAACACGCCGTCACCTGGATCCGCGGCCGGCTCACCGTTCTGCCGTAAACAAACTGGTAATCGTGGTAAACCACCGTCCACAGCGGCACGGCATGGGTAAAAATGTTGTGATGATGCAGTTTAAAGTCGATCAAATCCACAAACTGTTCGATGCTCGCTTCGCTGGAAATCACAAATCCGGGGATTTCCCGGCGCAGCTGTGATTTGATCATCTGCGCCATTTTGCGCTGTCCCTGCACGGAAGCGGTATTTTCGCCGGGTTTGTGATCGTGGTTCGCGGCGTAACAATGATACTGTCCCCGTCCGAAACTGTCCAGATACATCCCGGCAAAACCATTCTCTTTGGCCTGCGTGCGGATAATGCCGATCAAATGATTGCGCCACAAATCCGCCGCCCGGCAGACATCGAACGGCAAATTGCTGTAACGCTGAAATTTTCCGTTGATGTCCAGCATCACCGCCGGAGTAATATATTCGGTTTCGGCGTGTCCGCCTCCGGGAACTTCATCGAAAATACGGCTGTTGATATAACCGAGACAATAATGCGAATGGTTACGCATTTCGTCCACCGCAGCTCTCACACCGGGAATACTGATGTTTTCCTTGCGGGCATTGAATGCCGCCATCTGTTTTTTACGGGAAAACACCGAATCCGCATTTTCCGCACAATTATAATTATACCACACCGTCAGCGCACCGCAATCCAACTCCCGGAAAAGTTTGCGGATATTGACCATATTATCCGGGATTTTCGCCTGTGCCGCCGCCATTTTAAGCGGAAATTTCGGCAGCGTACTCGGCCGGGTGGCGATGTGCATATCGTAAACCCATTTGGGCAGATCGGTACGCTCCGCCAATTTGCCGATGGCACACCACGGCTGTTTCACCGCCCATGCCCGGTATCTGCGGGCGGCATCGTACCAAGCGCCGTCAATGATCGCAGTTTTTACCGGATAGGCAGAGACAAATTGCTCCGAAATCCCCCGTTGCTCCGGAAACTGTCCCAGCGTAAAGAGCAGTGAATTTTCCTCCGGGCTTGCCGTCCAGAGAAATTCTTTATAATGCCCGTCCGGGTCAGCCGCATGGAAATATATTCCCGGCACATTTTTACCGTAAAGATACCCGAACTGCATGTGCGCTCCGCCGGGATAAACATTGCCGTAACGCATCCCCGGCGACGGTTTGCCATAGGTAAACGGATCCGGCTGATTCACCCCGTAATAACGCGGATAAGTCAGATACATCTCTTTGACATCAAATGCCGTCGGCGCACAACCCAGCCGGGGATATGTCACCATATCCACCGCCCAGTCATCACGCAGTTTAGAAGTACTCAAGCGCCACGACAGCTCATTTTTTTCGCTCAAAGATACAAAAGCGGTGACATCCATATTTTGACCGCCTGCCACCGGAATATTCTGCCATTTCAGCGTCAGACGGTTGTCTTTTTGCGAATACGTCCGGCTTTTTGCCATCCCCGGCTCCAGCTCCAGATATTTGCCGCTGGTACGGTGACGCAATTTGATCGTCCACAATGCTTCAGGAGCAGTGGATATATACTCGATCCCCCGGAAACTCATTCCCCGCAGGCCCAGACTTTTTTCAGCAAATCTCAAGCCGAATCCGCCCAGCATCACGGCAAAACATCTTTCCGGTGCCGCTTTGATATCATCCGTACCGGAAATCACCGGGGTATTCTCAAGTTTGAACCGGTGCAATGCTCCGGCAAAATTGGCGTTGCCCTGCTGATCGGTGCCGATATACACCTGCGAATCGCTCCGGAACTGCGGAGTCACCGGCACTGCGATTTCACCGCACCGGACACCCTCAACGTAAAGCACGATTTTCCCCGGCAGTTCCCATGTCACCGCCAGCGACACGAAACGGCGCAGCGGCAGGGCTTTGCCGGGATCGGTAAGATACCATTTTGTCTCTGAACGGTCGTAAAACGCCGCCCGGATCATGCCTTTTTTAGAAGTGATGCAAAATCCGTCGCCCTGCGGGGAATAAACCGTAAACAACCGCTGCGATTTCCCCGCCAGCGGCTGCTCGTGGCGCAGAAACATCGTCACCGCCCCCTGAGCGCCGGGAAATGCTTTTGCCGGCACCCGCACAAATTTCCCCGGCGCAAACCGCACCGCTTCAAAACCTTCGTTGATCCACGAATCCGGCTGCATATTGGTCTGCGGATGGTTTTCGTTGCCGCTTAAATCCTGCAGCGTTTCGTCAACGGTCAACTCAAACGCATACTCTGCAGTCACCGCCGCGCGGACGGTTAAAATCATCCCCGCGGCACACAACCAGACCAGAATCTTTTTCATTTGACCGCCTCATACTCCAGCGCTGCCACGCTCAACGGCGGCAGTTCAAAACTGTTGGTGCCGTCAAACGGTACCGTCCGCAAATTACCTTCATCATCGGCAAGCACCCAGTGTTTCGGAGTTCCCGGCAGCTCATTTTTATCCAGCGTAAACGTGAATTTCGCCGTCTGCGCCGAAGCGTTGGTAAAAAACGCACACGGCACACCGGCACTGCTGCGCCACGCCGAAGCAGTCACCGCCGGAAACGCCAGTTTCTTTTTGCCGATCAACTCATTCAACGCCGGAGCATCGCTGACCACCTGCGGCGGACGGAGCATCTCTCCCACACCGATCTGGGCGTAAAAATGTTTGCGCATGGCGATCAGCTGCCGGTAATACTTGACCACTTCACTGGAGAGATAACGCTCTCGCAAATTCTCATCGGAGTTTCCGGTAAAGATCCGCCCCAGCAATGCGCCGATATGGAAACACGCCGTCGTCTGCGTCCGCGCCGGATCGGTATTTCTACCGTAGACAAACTGCCGGTCATGGTAAATTTTTGTCCACACCGGCACCGCGTGTTCGTAAATATTTTCATGATGCAGTTTGAAGTCAATCAAATCCACAAACTGCTCGATACTCGCTTCGCTGGCAATCACAAATCCGGGAATGACTTTCTGCATTTCGCCTTTGATCAGCTCTGCCATCGCCCGCTGACCGGAAACCGAGGAGGTCGTACAACCGGGCAAATGGCCGTGATTGGTCGCCCAGCAGTGGGTTTGACCGCGTCCGAAACTGTCCAGATACATCCCGGAAAAACCGTTGGCAACAGCATCATGTTTGATGATGTTGAGCAAACGCTCCTGCCAGTTGCGGGCAATACGGCAGACGTCAAACGGTTTGCCGCTGTACCGCTGCAATGAACCGTCCGGATAACGCATCACCAGCGGTCTGACCGCCTGAGTATCGGCATGACCGGGGTCGTCGGTTTCATCGTAAATACGGGTATTGAGGTAACCGATCGTATGGAAACCGAGCGTTTTCATTTCCGCCACGGCCGCATCCACGCCGGGAATAAGTTTGAATTCCGGTCTGCCGTTGTACTTGCCGGCGCCGTGCCATTTGGAGTTATGCCCCGGATCGACATAGCAATACGAATACCATACCGTCAAACCGCCGCAGCGCAACTCATCCCGGATGATCCGGTGATTGCTCCGGTTGATCGCCACCCGTTTTTTGCCGACTTCAACCACTGCCATATCGGTAGTCTGGGTACTGGGCCGGGTGGCGATATGAGTGTCAAAAACCCACTTGGGCAGATCAGTGCGTTTATCCAGCGTGCCTTTGCGACTCCATGACTGTTTCACCGCCCAACGGCGGTAAACTTTGGCGGCATCGTACCAGTCGCCGGGGATGATTTCGGAATAAACCGGATACTGCGACACAAACTGCCGGGAAACCGCCCGCTGCACCGGAGTCTGCTTCAACTGCATGATCATAGTTTTATGCTCCGGCATACTGTTGAAAATCAACTCTTTGTAATTGCCGGCACTGTCAGCGGCATGCAGAAATACCCCCGGCACATCTTTGCCGTAAAGATAACCGAACTGGTAATGCGCCCCGCCGGGATAACTGCTGCCGAAACGTCTGCCGCGACCGGTTTTGAAATTGAATGCATCAGGAATATTGATCCCGTAATATTTGGGATAGCAAACATACATCTCGCGCGGATTTTTCGCTGTCGGCGCACACGGCAGCCGGGGATAGGAGACCATATCGATCGCGTATTGTTCCGGCAGGACACCGGTACGCAGCTGCCAATTCAGTTTATTTTTTCCGGCGACAGCGACTGTACCGGCGACATCAAATTTACTGCCGTCAGGCAAAGCGATATTGCTCCAGACAAATTCGATCTGCTGCTCACTCACCTTAAATGAAGTACGTCCGACATCATCGGAGTCAAAGTCAAAATATTTTCCGGTTTTTGCGTCGCGCACCCGGATGCTCCACGCCGGAGTATCGTGAAGTTTGGAAAAATATTCCACATTTCCGCAGATCCAGCTTTTCAGCTGCAAACTCTTTTTATCAAACCCCAGCGTCATCCCGCCGAGCCGGTGCGTTACGATCTCACCGGCTGTTTTGACTTTTTTTTTACCGTCTGGAACTTGCGGAGTATTGAAAAATTTCACACTGTGAACCAGTCCGGGAAACAACGCCTCTTTCTGCGGATTGCTGCCGATGAAAACTTTGCTGTTTTTGGCGAACGATGCTGCATTGCCGACCGCCACTTTTGCCACTCTTTTGCCGTCCACGGTCAACACGATCTCCCCCGGCAGCTGCCAAGTCACTGTGACCCGGGCAAATTTGCCCTGTGCCAAACTGATACCGGGAGTGGTGTAATGCCATTTTTTCGCTGAACGGTCATAATACGCCACCTGCAAACGGTTGTTGCGGTAACTCAAATTGAAAACATCATTTTTGGGCGAATAAACCGACAGCAGATTGCGGGTGTCTTTGCCGGAAATTTTCTTTTCCGGGCAGACCACCATTTCCAATGCACCCGCAGCGCCGGGGAACGCCCCGGAGGGCAGCTGGATGCCGTCACCTTTGGCGGCGAAGCGCACCGCATCAAGTTCACCTTTGACATACTTGCTCTCATCGGGGGTGTTCAGCGGATGGAATCCATTGCTGCTCAAGTCTTTCAGCGGCTCATCAATGGTCAATTCAAACACATACTCCGCCACCACGCTGGGAACAGATTTTTTAGCAGCGGACGTTTCCGTTTTTACCGCACCGACTGCCGCCCCGTTACCGAATTTGAAATTTTTGATTTCTCCGGTAAATTTATTGCTCCCGACCTGGTTACTGCCGATAAAAATTTTGCTGTTTTTAGCAAATGACGGCGCCACATCCACGGCGACATTTCCGGCAGGTTTGCCATTGACGGTCAAAGTGACTTCACCGGGCAATGCCCACGTCAGCCGGACTTTGGATGCCTTATTCAACGCCAGCGGACGGCTTTTGGCAGTCTGATACCATTTTTTCGCCGAACGGTCGTAAAATGAAGCGATCAAACGGTTTTTACGGTATTGGATATTCAAGCCGTCGCCTTTGGAGGAATAAACATTAAAAACGAACTGACTCGGCACGGTTTTATCTTTCAGTACCAACGTCATTTCAGCACTGCCGTGCGCTCCGGGAAACGCCTTGAACGGCAATTCAGTCCCGCACACGGACAATGCTGAAACCGCCACCGCCGCAACCAGTACGGCAATCACACTCTTAACGATTTTTTTCATAATTTTTTGCCCCAATCTTTGTTGCTTTCATTCATATCTCCCGGTGAAAACATTTTTTGAATATCTTTATGTTTGATCAAATAATTACCAAATCCGGGTTTGTTTACCAGATATCCGGTGGCTTTGAATGTCTCCACATGCCCGTCGGCGAACTGCATATTCAACGAAGTTTTTTTGCCGTGCCGCAACTCCACCCGGGAATGGCTGTCCGCATGATAATTGGTGTGACTCAAATTTATGTGATTTGATTCTGCAAAGTTGATGATCCTGCTGGCACTGTTAAGTTTAACGGCTTTGTATAAATTCGCCGTGGTCTCAGTCATTGAACCGGCAAGCGTACCATTGATACCGTAACTGTGCGCTTTGGGCCCGCCTTTGGATTGAATGGAACTGTCGCGGTGATTGCGTACGGTGGGATTGCCGCTCGGGAACTGATACCAGTTACCATCCCCGGGAACAGCAGGACAACCGTGAATGGTATCATTGCCAAGTTTCCATTTCGTTACCGATGCTGTCGGTTCCAGAAACAACCGGAAAGGCGTGTGCCAGTAGTTGAATGATACGACCTGCTTGGCATACCGGGTCGAGTCCAGTTTATTCATCGCCTGCGGCATGATCCAGCCGTCATAGACTTCAATATATTGCCCGGTCGCAAACGCATACTGTTTCAAATTTCCGGTACAGCTGCTGCTTAAAGCCCGGTCTTTGGAACTCTGCAGGGTCGGCAGCAATATCGCCGCCAGGATCGCAATTATCGCAATCACCACCAGCAATTCGATCAAAGTAAAACACCTGTTTTTCATATTACCTCCTGTATCACAGCTGTTCAATTTCACAATCCCATGCCGGAAACCGGTTCCGGGCGGAGTGTTTCCGGAAAAACACCCGCGGCAGCACCGTTTCCGTACACGGCTCCTTATCCCCGCAACGCTCGATCAACATTTGCGTCTGCCGGGTAATATCATCTTCGCCGGATATGATCGGCAACGGAAACGAATTCAATTCGGCATCATTATTATAACCAGCCAGAATCACCCGGTTCCGGTATTTTTCATGTCCGTTTTCCAACAGCCACATCCCGCCGCCGACCGCAAAAGTGTCATTGGAAAAAATCACCGCTGCCGGCATTTCACCCCGACGGTGCAGCTGTTCCATCGCCTGATAACCGCATTGATACAGCTTCTGACGTGATTGTGCGATCCCCTGCATCCAATCATCATTGACGGCATTTTCCGGCGCGGCGATCTTAAACACAAAACGCTCCGCCAACTCCTCCAGCGGCACTTGCGGGAATTGCCAGCGCAACGGCTTGATATGTCCGGCATCCCCGGATATGCGCCAACCGGGATTAATGATTTTAAAATCCTCCCCCACCCGGGAAATAATATATTCCAAAATCCTTTTCCGACCATGCACACTGCCGTTACCGACATAACGCGGACAGATGTCATGATTCCCGATGAAATTTACTTCTGCATGAGCCAATTCGGCAAAGATCTCCTCCGCATTGACCGGATGCCCATGCAAAATAACCCGTTCCACCCCGCGGTGAAGCAAATCGCGCACCAAATCCAGATTGCTCCCCGGGTCATCGGAAAACATCGTTGCATAAGCATTGTAACCGGCTCTGGTCAACTGCCCAATCAGCGAAGCTTGAAACATCCGCCGTTTCTGCTCATTATAAAAAGTCCCGCCGGATGCGATCATCGCCACCGTGCCGGTCTTTTTACCATGCAGCAGCTGATAACCGAAATTCTGACGGTAATGCAGCTCTTTCGCCACCCGCAGCACTTTTTCCCGCGTTTCAGCTGAACTGTAATTATTTTTACGGTTATTCAATATCTGCGACACCGTCGGCACCGACAAGCCAGTGCGTTCAGCTATCGTTTTCAATGTCACTCCGGCCGCCATATCCTGCTCCTGAAACTTTATACAAATATCATACAAACATTATTTGTATCATCCGGTATAAAGTATACCCTCAAAATCGTTTTTTGTCAATAGTGAAATGAAAAAAATTTCTTTATTTTCGATTTCACCCTTTAAAAACAAAGTAGACAGCGCCAAGCATGCAGATCCCGGCGCACAGGAAATTCCACCGGATCGGTTCGCCCATATAAAGAATACTGAAAGGGACAAATACCGACAGCGAAATCACCTCCTGCAGAATTTTCAACTGCGCCAGCGACAGATTTCCGGCATGACCGATCCGGTTCGCCGGCACCTGCACCAGATATTCAAAAAACGCGATCCCCCAACTGACCAGTACCGCAATTATCAGCGGCCTGGCAGAGAGTTTTTTCAAATGCCCGTACCACGCATAAGTCATAAAACAGTTGGAAATAATCAACAGCACCACCGTTTTTATCAACGCCGTATTCATTTTTTCAGTTCCTTTTTTATGGCACGGGCAAGTTGACGGCACCGCACCAGATTGTTTTCATAATCGCTGTTCCCCGGCGCTTTTTTCACCGCCAGAGTAAAATATTTCTCCGCCAATGCGAAATTTTTACATTCCGCCGCCGCCACTCCCAATAAATTATATCCCGAATGTCCTGCCGGATCAAGTTTCACCCCCTGCTCCAGCAACGCCACAGCCTCCTGCCGTTTTCCCGGCTGCCGGAACAGCAAATGGCCCAGATTCAGCCATGCCGCCGCATAATCCGGTTCAGCAGTCAACGCATTCCGGTAACGCCGTTGAGCCTCGTTGAGATCGCCCTCTTTTTCTGCGATCGCCCCCAGCATATTGTCATAACGTGCCGGATCATCAAGCTCCTGCTCCGCCGTCAGCAAATATTGTTTTGCCGCAAATATATTGCCGCGCCGGTACTCAGCTTCACCGAGAACAGATGCCGCCTCCCCGCCGCCGGTGATATTCCGGACGATCAGCAATGTCCCGGCAAAAAACACCGCCACTGCCAGATATAACGCTTTGCGGTCAAGTTTCGCCGCCCCCAGCGCCGCCAGCAATAAAATTCCGGGGATCATCCCCTGCCGGTAACGCCCCGAAACCACGGTCAACAGCGCCGCCGCAGTCCCGGCAATGAGCAGCAAATAATAGTGTTCATACCGCTTTTCCCGGTCACGCCATGCCCAATACGTTCCGCACAGCGCCAGCACGATCACCACGGCAAACATGCCGCTGCCGTAAAACTGCACCTTTGTCATCCGGATCAGCGCTTCACAATCCGCCCCGGCAACCGGTTCACCCGGCGACAACAGCAGCAACAATTTTTTCACCGGCAATATCACCAGCTGTACCGGATCATTCCGGTAAAATCCGCCGATTTTCTCCACAAAGATCCGGTTTTCCGAAACCTTGCGTGCCGCCGCCTGCCGCTTGACCAGATTCAACGGCTCACGCCACATTTTTCCCGGGCGCAGATAACAGCCGCCGGTGGCATCCGGATTGTGACCGATCCACAAATTATAGCCGCTATTGTCCTGAATTCCGGTGATTTTACCGTAATGCACACTCTTTATCACGACCACCGGCACCACAGCCGCCATGATCCCCGCAGTCAACAGTGCCGCCGTCTGCCGCCGTTTGCGCAGCAATGCGAAGCCGACTTCCGCCGCCGCAAAAAACAACATCAAACCGTGGGTCAGGATCAAGCCGCCCAATATCACCCCTGCCCCGGCAACACAGCGCCGCCGGCTCTTTCCCAACTCCATCAGCCACATAAAAGCACAAATCAACGGCGCAAACAGCGTTTCAGAAATCAATTCCGCCTGATGAAACACCAACACCGGCACCAGCATTGCTCCGGCGAAAAATCCCGCCTGCACTTTGAACGGCGCCTGCTGACGCCGCAATAACGCCGTCAATCCGGCATAAGCGGCAAAATTCAGCGCCACCTGCAGCGCTCTGACCCACGCCACCTGACTGTCGGTCAGCCAGTACAGCAACGCCAGAAACCAGGAATACAGCGGCGCATGGATTTCCGGATGCTCCGGCAAAAATCTGCCGTGCAAAATCTCCTGCGCGCGCCCGTGATATTCCTCAACATCAGCACCGATGGCAAAATCAAAGTGCGGCAGACCGGCAAATTCCAGCAAATACCCGATCCGTAACAGCAAACCCGCCGCGGCAATGGCGGTCAATATCCACTGCTCGCGGCTCAATTTACCGGTGAAATATTTTAACGGTTCCATGCGATGCGCCCAATTTCCCTATTTGCGGGGCGGGAAGTCAAACTCAAATTCCAGCAGGTCGCCGATTTTTTTCACGGCTTTTTCCTCGTCGATGCCCTCGACCTGCAATTTGGCGGTCACACCTTTGGACAAAGCCAGCGAGATCAAATCCAGCATCCCGGTGATTTCCGCACTTTCGCCGGATGCCTTAATGATCGTAAAGGCGTGGTCGGGAAACTCTTTTTTGATCGTGGTCAGGATCACCCCCGACGGGCGGCAGTGGATCCCGGCGTTATTGCGAATCGTCACCATCCGTTCCTGCATAATCTCATCTCCCCCTGCAAAAAAATAACCGCACCTGTTGCCGGATGCGGTCAAATTTTATTAATCCAGACTTTTGAGGTACTTGTAATACTCGTCCTCATTCATCATATCATCGAGTTCCGAGTCGTCGAAATCTATCAGTTTGCAAATCCAGCCTTTGTCTTCCGGAGATTCCGAAAGCAATTCCGGCTCGTCGATCAGCGCTTCATTGACCTTTGCCACAGATCCGCAGATCGGCGCACACAATTCCACCGTGTAACTGTCAGTTTCCAAACTGCCGATGCGGTCACCGATAATAAAATCATCTCCATCGTCCGGCAGTTCCACAGCGGTAACATCACCGAACTCATCGATCGCATACTGCGAAATGCCGATCACCGCACTTTCTCCGATGATTTCGACCCATTCATGATCTTCGGTATAGTATTTCATTCCAAGCTCCCTTATCGTTTTGCAAGCTGTTTTTTCAGCGTGTTTCTTTCACTGCACATAATGAAACATACATATATATAAAATGCAAGTGTTTTTTCACGCTTTTTTGCTTTTTTTTCACTTGAAGTTGTTTTTTTTGAAATTTTATGCTTTTTTCGCTTGAAAAACACCATATCATGAGCTATCTTATACACCAAGCGAAATAATGGTGGTTGTAGCTCAGCTGGTTAGAGCGTCTGGTTGTGGCCCAGAAGGTCGCCGGTTCGAATCCGGTCATCCACCCCATTTTTTTGCCCGAATTTCGGGCAAAAAAATAACGAAGCCGCAAGGCTTCACTTCACGCTTTTGTGTCAACAAAAGCTCTTCACTTAAAACCGAAGGTTTTCTTCACATCTTCGCCAAACTCCGGAAGCCTTGCTTGTGAAGACGCCCCATTTCATTCCGCTTGTGAAGGCGTTCCGCTATCGCTTCACTTGTGAAGTTGCCGCCTGCGGCGGGAGGATGTGTTTCTTTTTACAGCGCACCTGACGGTGCTTAAATAAAATCTCCCCCAATTCTCCACTATAAGAGGTCACCAGACCTCCCGTAAGCCTCGGTGTAATAACATTACGGTGCAAATGGTGATAACGTCCGCTTGTAATACATACCTTGCATTATTACATTAACAGTTGAAAGGAATAACTCATCATGGAAAAGTCTTCTGTGTGTCGCCATAAAATGTGTTCATTCGGTCTTGTATGTATGTTTCACAAAATTTGGGACATTAATAAAAATTTACGCTCTGTTCCAATTTACGCCGCGGCAAGCCATTTCATTCCGCTATGAAGCATTGTTCCGTTTCACTCCA
This sequence comes from Lentisphaerota bacterium, assembly GCA_015061865.1. Lineage (GTDB taxonomy): Bacteria > Verrucomicrobiota > Lentisphaeria > Victivallales > Victivallaceae > UBA1784. The sequence goes on along the minus strand of SUVU01000053.1, from coordinate 3,077 downwards.
CAATATGAAGCATTCGCTTCGCTCATATTATGAGAAAATGAAAAAAATGAGAGTTCTCCGCTTGTAATACATACCTGGCATTATTATATTAACACCTGAAAGGAAAACTTCTCATGGAAAAAAACTCAAATAAACTCGTTGATCTATCAGTATCTTTTGCTGTTGAAATATTAAATCTTGTCAAATTTCTTAAAGAACAGAGAGAAACGATCATCTCTAATCAAATCGGCAGAGCCGGTACGAGTATCGGAGCCAATATTCACGAAGCGCAATATGCTCACGGGAAACCGGATTTCACTGCAAAACTGCAAATGGAGCAAGCAGTTATAAAAGGAGAGAAGTATGCATAAGGTTATTCGGGAGTTTCCTCTGGACAGCAGCCAGAAAGGCGCAATGACAGGCAATGGTAAAACAGGCGCGCTGCTTTGGGGAAAAGATAATGTATTGAACATCACCCTCGGCTGTGCTGATTTGTGGGATCATCGCGGCGGATTTGAATGGACAGCGGAACATAATTTCGAGGCGGTATGTGATGCATTGAAACGTAAAGATGCCGACGGTATAAAAGCGATGTTTGCATACGGGAAAAGCCGTCCGTCAATAATTCCTGTCGGAAGGATCGTAGTGACGCTGCCTGAAAAGTGTGAATTGCTGCGCTATGAACAGATACTTGTCACGGGTGAAACACGCATAATATATTCGGCTGGCGGTATGGAAAAAAGTTTAAGCTTCTATTCAGGAATGGATATGAAAAGTGTCTTTTCCTGCCGCGGTATCGATGAGGATGTGGCGTTGACACTGGTTCCAGCCTGGAAGTTGTTCCGCGGAAAAGATTATACAAATTTCTTTCCATCCATGCGCAACTCATTTGAGGAAATGGGATTTGAGCCGGTATGCGAATATGAATTCACAGATGGATGCGGATTTATCCAGAAACTTCCGGCAGATCCGTCGTGTTCTGTTTTGTTGAAGCGCAATGGCGGAGATTTTACTGTGGTTTTTCAGCGTGGGATCACTGATGAAATTGAGCTTGCCAGAACTCCTGTCCCTGAATATATCACCGCACGCCGTGCATCAAAGCGGTTCTGGAAAAAGTATTGGAGCGACACACCGGAAATCAGTCACGATGATCCGGTGATAGAGGAGCTTTACCGTCACGGTCTGTTCAAATACGGCATTATGACCAACCCGGAAGGAGTGACACCCGGATTACAGGGACCGTGGATCGAAGATCATCATCTGCCGCCGTGGAGCGGGGATTACCATTTCAATATCAATGTGCAGATGATCAATATGCCCGGATTGGCGGCTGGTAAATTTGCCAATTTGAAAAAATTATTTGAAATGGTTCTGTCGTGGCGGGAGATCCTGCGGTATAATGCAAAATGCTTCGTCGGCATCTCTGACGGCTATATGCTGCCGCACGCGGTCGATGACCGCTGTAAATGTATGGGGGCATTCTGGTCGGGGACGATAGATCACGCCTGTTCCGCCTGGGTGGCTATGATGATGTTCGATTACTGCGACCGTTCAGGAGATTTTGAATTTCTGCGCAGCGATGTTTATGATTTCATGCAGGGAACGATGAACGTATTCAAAAAAATGTTGAGTTACGACAGCAGCGGCAACCTGATGCTTCCTGTATCCATTTCTCCTGAATTCCGGGGATCGCTTATCGATGCGTGGGGCAAAAATTCCAGTTTCCAGCTGGCGGCGATACACCGTTTGAACCGCGATATGGTGCGGGCAGCGGAAATTCTCGGGGTGGAGGCGGATCCGTTCTGCCGTGAAATAGCGGAAAAACTTCCGGAAGTGACATTGGAAGATGGAGAGATCGCGCTCTGGGACGGTTTGTTGTTGAATGAAAGTCACCGTCATCACTCCCATCTGGGAGCATTGTGTCCGTTTGATATTATTGATCCTGAGAGCGGAAAGTGGCGTGATATCATCGACAAATCACTCTACCGCTGGGTGCAGAACGGTATGGGACAATGGACCGGATGGTGTACAGCGTGGGCATCGCAGATATATACGAGAGTCGGCAACGGGAATATGGCAAATATGCTGCTGAATATATGGAATATGTATTTTGCAAACGAGGGCGGCGGTTCGATGCACGACGGCTGTTTCAGCGGTTTTACGATTTACAGTAACTTCCGTCAGGAGATGGAAGTTATGCAGATAGATGGTGCTATGGGCGTTATTTGCGCAGTTCAGGATCAGTTCGTCCATTCCCAGGATGGTGTTATCCGTGCTTTCTACGGTACACCGCCGCGCGGCAGGAAATTGAAATTCACAAATATGGTGATGCCGGGCGGTTTCCGGATCAGCGGCAGCAGGGTATTTACGAAATATACCACACTTAATGTGAAAGCATCCAGAGACGGAGTATTGAGGATCAAACTTCCGGAGAGTGAGATTTTTGAGAAGAAAATGGCAGCCGGCAGCGAGATAGATTTGTATTATGAAAATGGCAGACTGGTTGAAAAAAAGAGTGGATGTATATTATATTATTGAACAACAAGGCATTACACCGCAGTTATTATGCCGAGGGGTATAGGTAAAATTAACTGCACTGTGTTTTATGCGAGCAGGTCGGTAAACGGCATTTGTGCAGTAAATTCATTCTCTACAAGATGGATTTTAACCGCCGACAAAGAAAGTCAAGGGTTCGGAAGTAATCTACCACCCCATTTTTTTGCCCGAATTTTGGGCACTAAATTTTTATCTTTTTGCTCTTGATTTGATATTAAATATATTGATTATAAATAAGTTGCAAGTGGCTTGGTTATTGTTTTTCATTGTGATTGAAAAAATATTGTTTTGAGGGGGATTGGCTTGGTTTTGTGTGGTTATTCAACAAAATTGGCAAATAATGGCAAATGAGTTTTTGAGCGTAAAATCAGAGTTTTTTGCATGATGTAACGAGTTGAGTTATCGTTCTCTTTCAAAAAAAGTTCTCTCTTGGTTTTTCGGGACGGATGGCGTATGTTCCCGAAAAACCTTTTTATTTTCAACGAACCAAGAGAGGATTTCTGCCTATGCCAAGAACCAAAGGTACTAAACGACGAGCCAAC
>SUVU01000052.1 GCA_015061865.1 Lentisphaerota bacterium | reverse complement strand
CGTAATAACTCCCGGTATTCCCAGTACGCTTTGCATCCACAGAAAAACGCCCGGCAGGATTTCCTGTCGGGCGGTGATTTTTTGGTGAGTTTTACGCCGTGATCTGCGCCAGTTTGATGGTTTTGTCAGCGGCATCGTAGGTCAACTCGTAACCGCCGATCGCAATGGCGGTTTTGCCGTCCCAAAGTTGCGCTTCGCTACCGTTGACGGCGAATTGGGCGTTGGTGAAGTCGTCAATTCCGGCGACCGCCGTCCACTCGGCTTCGCCTTCGGCGATGAAGTCAAACGTCGTGAAGCCGTCGGTTTCACCGTTTTCAAGGCGGTTGCCGAGATAGAAAGCGTCGTTCGCCGTAAGCGTACAATTTTCGCTGATGACGAATTTGTCCACATAGTCGATCAGGTCGGCGGTGACGTTGGTTTCCAATTCGACCACCGTCGCTTTGGCATAGTCCATACCGGCACTGCTGACCCCGGAAAGACGGTTCAGTACCTTGTCAGCACCGGCAAAGGTCAGGTTCACATTCTCGACCCAGCTGTAACCATATCTGCCGCCCATAAAGATCGTGTTGACCACCGCCGCATCAGAAACGGTGATGTTCGTGGTGGTGACATAGGTTTTGCCGTCAGCGTTGGCGCCCGCGCCGTAGAGGTAATCGACCGTGCCGCCGGAGATGATGACGTTGGCAGTGCCGACGGAACTGACCGCGCCTTTTTCCGCCCAGCCGCCCGCACAAATGCGGCCGTGACTGCCGTCGGTGACGGTGATGTTGACGGTGTCAACTTTAGCGTTACCGAACTGGCGGGCATGCGCGCCACCATACATATTGGTCGAAACTGCGCCGCCGTCGAGGGTGATATTGACCGATTTTACGGTCAACTGCGCTTCAGCAGAATCTGTACCGTTGCCGTAGAGGTAGCCGCCAGCATAAACTTTTGCCGCCACTTCGGCAGTGCCGCCGATAAGCAATTCCACGCTGTTGACAGTTGCGTTATTTCCGGCAGCAACATACGCTCCGCCGACGAGGTTGTTCTCAACGCTGCCACCGGAAATTTTGGTGGCGATCTCGCTTTCGTTGTCTTTGGTCGCAAAGAACGTATCGACTTTGCCGTTATCCATCACCGTTACACCTTCTCCGGTGAAACTGGTTCCGGTGATCGTCTCTCCGGCGATCTCTTTCAGCAGCAGATTGTTATTTTCCACCGCCAGCATCAGGAACGGATTGCCGGTAATGGTATATTTGCCGATCGCCGTAACTCCGGTGGCGATCGTGACCGCTTCGTCCTGATAAAGCGCACCATTCACCGTCAATGCCACATCGCTCAACGACTGATCGGTAAAGTTGACTTCCCCGGTTCCGGCGAAATCGATCGTGCTGAGCGTATCGTTGAAGTTCAACGCCGCAACCGTGATCGCCTCATCGTTGGTGAAAGTCAAATCGGCATCGGTGACCAGATATTCGCCCAGCCCGGTAATATTGGCGGCAAAGCGGTTGCTTTTCGTAATGCTCATGGTACTGCCGGAAATATTATTGATCGTATCGCTTGCCGTGGCAAACGTACAGCCGGAAATAGTCAGGTGCGCCTTGTTGGTCAAATTCGGCATATCATCACCGTTCCAAATCGCTCCGCCGCCGCGGGTTCTGGCGATATTTCCGGTAAACAGAGTGTCGCTGATCGTGATTTTACCGATCCGGAAACTGACCGCCCCGCCGCCATTGGCACTGTTTTCAGCAAACGTACAGCCGGAAATATTGAATTCTTTGCCGGTGTCGGTACTGAGATTGATGATGGCACCGCCGTTGTTGTTAGCACTGTTTTTGCAGAAAATGGCATCGGTGACCGTCAGCGTATTTTTGGTGGCAAACATGATCGCCCCGCCGTAATTGGCGGTATTGCCGTCAAACACGGTACGGTTTTGAGCCGCATCACGGGCGATATCCACCAGAATATTGTATTGAGCAGCGAGCGCACCGCCATTGACATCGGAAGTGTTGCCGGTAAAGGTACATCCGGCAAATTTACTTGTTTTGCCGGTCGTTTGGATATAAACCGCGCCGCCGTTGTTACCGGAACTGTTTTTGATGAAATCGGTTGACGTAAACTGGTAATTGCAGAAATGTCCGTAAACCGCCCCGCCCATACCGGCAGCGTGATTGTCCATGAAAACCGAATCATTGAAGTTATTTGCCACCGCACTGGAGAAAACGGCATAAACCGCCCCGCCGGTGGATGCCGAGTTGCCGGTAAAAGTGCAGTTGGAGAAAGTGTTGGCGGTATTTTTCTCAAGCGTGACCGCACCACCGGGGATTTTGGCAAGTTTGTTATCGCTGAAAGTGAGATCGGAAACCGTCGCCCCGCCGGTCAGCAATGCGCTGGCAGTATTATGACCGGAAATCACCGCATCATTGCCGCCGTAGAGGGTCTGCCCCGCCGCCAGCACCAGCTGATCGCCGCCATTGACGGTCATATCGTAGAGCAGGACGCTGTTTTCAGCGGCGAGCGCATCGGCAAGCGAACTGTAATTTTTTCCGGCAAACAATTTGCCGTCGACGGTGGCATGGGTGAGTTTGCCGTCCTTTGAAACGATCCCGGCGGCGGTGTAATCCAGCACCGTACCGGAAAGCACGAGAGCGCCGTTATCCAGAGTAACTGCCAGATCTTTATACCACACCGGCACCCCGGCAGTGGTAATGGTGATATCCTGCACATCTGCCGCCGTGACTCCGGTGGCGAGCGTGACCGTTTCACCGGCAAAAAGCGTACCATCCACCGTGATCGCCACGCCGCTTAAATCCTGACTGGTGAAATTGACGGCACTGCCGGAAAAATTCATTTCGGCGGCAGTTCCGGTCAACGCTCCCATGTCGATCGCCGCAGAGTTGATGAAATTGAACGTTGCTCCGGTAACGGTGATCGAGCCGGTACCGGTTACGCTGGCGGCAAGCGTATTTTTGCCGGAAAAAGTCAAATTTCCGAGATTGTAAATCGTGTCAGAGGAAGTCAGAAATTCAGAGTCGGTAATGACAAGAACTGCTTGAGCGACGTTATATATTGCGCCGCCATTGCCGGTTTCGGCGACGTTGCCGGAAAACGTGGTGCCGGAAATATGCAGATTTGTCACATGGGCACCGTTGTTGGTACTGATGATGGCACCGCCGTTGTTTTTCGCAGTATTGCCGGTGAAAATCACATCGTTGAATGTGCTGGTTCTATTCAATTGGCTGTTCAGATAAATTGCACCGCCGGCACCGCCGGAATAGTTGTGGTCAAAAATGGTGCGGTTACCATTGCTGTCTTTTTGAATATTGACCGATCCATGCGTGAAACGGTAGACTGCGCCGCCGGAAGTTCCGGCACTGTTGTCTTTGAAAAGGACGCCGGACAGATTCAGTACGCCGGAACCGGTCATCATAAAAATCGCTCCGCCGCTGCTCGAGGCGGTATTATTGATAAATTTGCCGCCGACGAAATCATTGGTGCCGTCGCGGGTGGCCAATGCGCCGCCGTATTTGGCAGAGTTTCCGGTAAATACCGTGTTGCTGACGGAAATATTTTTTCCATCGTTTTTGGCGATAGCTCCGCCGGCACGGTTGCTGGTGTTGGAGTCAAAAAGGCAATTGTTGACGGTAAGTGTGCTGGCAGTGGTATAAATCGCCCCGCCGCCGCGGTTGGCGGTGTCAATCGAGGACGTTATGCTGTTATTGCTGAAAGTAAGCCCGCTGATGGTGGAAGTCGCCGTGATTTTCAACGCTCCGCCGGTGTTGCCGGTCAGTGTGCAGTCCGCAATGGCCGCATTATTGTTGCCGATGAGCGTCACGCCGGAATCAAATTCCTGCCGGGTATTGCAGGTGAATCCGTCCAGTACGATGGTGCTTTCACCGGCAGTTACCGCATCAGCGAGAGTTTTATACGCATTTCCGGAGTAAACGACTTCTCCGACTGTTGATTCAGTGAGGGTCCCGTTTTCAGAAACAATACCGGCATTTGCCATAACACAGCCCTTTCATTTACTGTACACAATAATACTAAATACAGTAAATAATATATGTCATGGTCTAAAGTTTGCCAACAGCAGAAAAAATCTGCCTCCCGAACGGCAAAAAATTCAAATCCGCAACTGCTCCCAGAGGGCTGCGATTTTTGTCAATGGGGATTTGATGCTGACCTTGACTTCGGGGGCGAAAACGGCGATGCGGCACTCCTCCAGCAATTCCCAGAATTCGTAAAGTCCGGGGGAATCGGTGATGTCGGTCACGGTATTGACGGCGGCGGCGAAGCGGCTCTCCCATTCGGCAAGTGCGGCGGCTTTGACGGTATCTTTGCCGGGAGCATCGGCGGCACGCTGGGCACGGAGTTTCAGGGCTTTCATATACCGCCGGTAGTTGCCGGAAACGGCGGGGCGTTTCAGAAAACCGGGAGCAAAGAGCCAGCGCAGGTGTCCGGAAATTTCATTTCCGGCAGCTCCGGCACGGCGGGCAAAATTGCGGATAGCCGTGTAATCTCCGGTAAAGCGCTCCAGTTCCGCTGCCAAATCCTCCACCGTTTCGCTCAACTCCAGTTTGACGGTTTCCGCCCATTTTTCAAACTCCACGGCACTGCGCAGCTGCCACATATCCACCGGGGAAACTTCAGCAAGCGCCGCCAGGATCAACTCTTTTTCAAACTCTGATGCATCAGCACCGACGAGCAGCGACAGGCGCAATTCGTTGGAGAATTTCAGCCCTTTGCGGATCATTTTCACCAGCGGCGCCCGGGTGAGCATAAACAAAGTGCCGACGGCACGGCGGTGGATCTGCTGAGCTTCCGGAAGTTTGAGATAAAGCTGTTTGCCGACGCTCTGCCCCTGATTTTCCACGGTCAATGCCGGATAGAAAAACCTGCCGGAACCCGGCGGCAGTTCCACTTTTTCCGGGATCACACCGCTGGCGGCATCCCACTGCGTCCAGCCGCTTGCCCGGTGACTGTCCGTGCCCGGCAGTGCCGCCGAGAGAAATGTGGAGCGTTTACTGCGGTCGGGCAATTCCCGCACCATGCTTTTCAACCGTCCGGCAGAGTTGAGGATGCCCAGTTTCAATTGCAGATATTCCGGCAGTTTCACGCCGTCAAAACAGCGGGGATTGACCTCGATGTCCAGCGCATCACGCAGAATATCCGCCAGCACTTCGCCGGGGGGCAGTTCCCGCAGGGCGGGATCACGTTTCAATTCAGCAGCAAAAAGTCCGGCACACTGCGGGATCCCGCCGAGATTGCGCCGGATCTCTTTGGGCAGCGCCCGCAGCAGCACTTCGCCGAGATCGGCGTAATATCCCGGCACCGGATAGGCAAGTGCGGTGTCCGGGAGCAGATTGATTTCGCTCTCCGGCACGCACAGCATCGCCCCGTCATTGCTTTCGCCGGGCTCAAACGTGTAGTGCAAACGGAATTTTACGCCGCTGAATTCCATTTTATCCGGGTAATCTTCCGGGGCGAAAATATATTCTTCAGCGGTGAAATTTTCCGCTTTTGCCTCAATGAGCCGGGGATTTTGGCGGGTCAGCTCTTTCAGCGCCGGAGCCGAGACGGCTTCCGGGGGCAAAGCGGTGAAAAAATACTCCGCCGCCCGTTCCTCATCGTAGAGAAATCCGGCTTTACGCATCCGTAATTCATACTCCAGCAGCCGTTCCCGGAGCGCATTGAATTTATCCACCGCACTGCCGCCGTTGCGGACGGCACCGGCAAGCAATCCTTCACGGATAAAAATTTCCCGTGCCGCCACCGGATTGTGTTTGGCAAAATCGACCCGCCGCCCGGCGTGCAGCAGCAGACTGCCCAGCGAAACTTTTTCCCGCGCCCGGACAAAACCGCTGGCACTTTCAAAGTGTTCCTGATCGTAACTTCTGGCGCACAGATGCGGCGCACAGCGCAGCAGCATTTCCGGAGCGACCGCCGCCGCCACCCGCCCGAAAACCCTGCTGGTCTCCATCAATGCGAAACATACCACCCATTCCGGCAGCCGTTTGCATCTGGCAAGATGACTGCCGGGAAAGAGGATGAATTTTTTGCCGTCCGTCCCCCGGTACTGTTTGGTTTCGCTGTCCAAACGGGCGATGTTGCGGGGAATACCGCTGAGCAGCGCCTCGTGAATGGCATCGTAAATATCGGTGTTGGCAGTGGTGATCTCCGCTTTGAATCCGATCGCTTCAGCGAGGTCGGCGACCAGATTTTTCCACTCCCGCATCCGGGTGAAATTCAGGAAATTTCTGCGGCAGAATTTGCGGAGCATCCCGTTGGAGCTGAATGCCCCGGAGGAAGCGGCATCGTTCCACAGATTCAGCATGGCGATAAAGTCGGATCTCTCATCTTTCCACGCCGCATGCGCCTGATCGGCAGCCTGCGGTTTTTCCGCCGGACGCTCTTTGACCTCTGCGATCGACAATCCGGCGCACAGGATCAGCACTTCCGGCAGCGCTTTCAGCGGCTCTGCCGCCAACAGCATCCTGCCGAGGTGGGGATCCAGCGGCAAGCGGGCGATCTTTCTGCCTTCCGGCAGGACATGGCCGTACTCATTCATCGCCCGGATGTCGGTCAGCGTGCGGAATCCCTCCCGGATCAGCGCCCCGGACGGCGGATCCAGAAACGGAAACACCCGGATATCCGGCAGACGCAAGGATGCCATCTGCAAAATCACCCCGGCAAGCGAAGTCCGTTTGATCTCCGGATCAGTGTATTCGTCGGCACGCGATAACTCCTCCTCGCTGTATAAATGCACACAAATACCGTCCGCAGTCCGTCCGCATCTGCCCCGGCGCTGTCCGGCACTGGAACGGGAGATCATTTCGATCTGCAATTCCTGGATCCGGCTGCGGGGATTGTAGCGGCTGATCCGTGCCAATCCGGAGTCGATACAGAATTTGATCCGGGGAATGGTCAGGGAAGTTTCCGCCACGTTGGTACTTAAAATGATCCGGCGCAGTTTGCCCGGATGAAAAACTTTTTGCTGATCGGCACTGCCCAGCCGGGAATAAAGCGGCAGGATCTCGGTGTTGCGGTAATTTCTGCCGGTGAGCATTTCACTGCACTCCCGGATCTCCCGTTCCCCGGGCAGAAAAACCAGAATATCGCCGTGCGGATCAAAGCCGGAAAGTTCCTGTACCGCCCGTGCCACATGCTCCGGCAGCTCCTCATCGGCAAACGGTTCCAGAAATATATCCTCCACCGGAAACGTCCTGCCCTCGATATTGACCACCGGGGCATCATGGAAAAACGCCGCCAGTTTGCCGGCATCCAGAGTCGCCGAGGAGATCGCCACCAACAAATCAGTGCGCCGGGAGAGCAGATTTTTCAATACCCCCAGCAGAAAATCGATATTGAGCGTGCGTTCGTGGGCCTCGTCAATGATGATGCAATCGTATTTCCGCAGCAGCGGATCACTGCGCAACTCCGCCAGCAGTACGCCGTCGGTCATAAATTTCAGGACGGTTTCCGGTTTGGTGCGGTCCTCAAAACGCACCTGACTGCCGACTCCGGAGCCGTAAGCGGTATTGAGTTCCTGCGCCAGACGGCGTGCCATCGCAGTTGCGGCGATCCGGCGCGGCTGGGTACAGCCGATCATCCCGTTTCTGCCGCAGCCGCATTGCAGCGCGACTTTGGGCAATTGGGTGGTTTTGCCCGAACCGGTTTCACCGCAAACGATCAGAATCCGGTGCTGCTGCCATAATTCACGCAATTTCGCCGCATGGGCGGAAACGGGCAGATTTTCGGGGTATTCGATGCGGAACGACTCCGCTGTGGTGGAACGCAGTTCAGCCGGAGTCATCAGATCTCCACGAGCCGGGAAAACGGCGTGATCCCGCCGGCTCTGCCGGTGGCACTGTCATATTCGACCACCGCACCATCGACCCGGATCAGACCTTTTTCCACCACCGGCAGCCGCACGGGCATCCCGGTATGGAACTTCTGCAATACCGCACTGACCTCTCTGCCCAGCACGCTGGTATCCGCGCCGCACATCCCGGCATCGGTCAATACCGCAGTGCCGCCGGGCAGGACTTTGGCATCGGCAGTCTGGACGTGGGTGTGAGTGCCGATCACGGCGGTAACTCTGCCGTCAAGGAAATATCCCATCGCCAGTTTTTCACTGGTGGCTTCGGCATGGAAATCGACCAGGATCGTTTTGACCCGGGAGGGCAGTTCAGCGAGGATGGTTTCGACGGTTTCAAACGGACAATAGGCACTGTCCCGCATAAAAACTTTGCCCTGCAATGCGATCACCGCCACTTCGCCGCCCAGCGGATGACGGAAAATCCCGCAGCCTCTGCCGGGCTGTTTGCGGGAAAAATTAGCCGGACGGATACAGCGGTCAAAGCCGTTGATCTCGTTTTCAAAACCTTTCTGATCCCAGGTGTGATCTCCGGAAGTCACCACATCCGCCACGCTCAGCAGTTCCCGCAGACACGAGCCGCTCAAACCGCTGCCGGCGGCGGCATTTTCGCCGTTTACCACCACAAATTGGGCATTGAATTCCCGGCGCAATTCCGGAACCAGCTGCGTAACGGCACTTCTGCCGCCTTTGCCGACGACATCTCCCAGAAAGATCATCTTCATCCGGCACCCTCCTCGGTTGGAACTCAGTATATTTCGCGGATATCAATGATATTCAACTGCGGCGGAGCATCGGGATTGCGCCGGTTCAACTGCGGCGTCGCCAATACATCCAGCACTCTGCCGTAAAAATCTGAAGCCGGACGGTTGAATGCGATGAATTCGATCTGACCGGTGCGGTTGATCATCACGCCGCGGGTGTGGGCGCCGCCGCCGATGGGGTTGCAGCGGACGACTTTCAGGTCGTTGAAGCGGTAGACCGGTTTCTGATTGCTGTGACCGAACGGAGAAAGTTTTTCCAGCCAGCGGAAAAATTCGCTGTCCATCTCGCTCAGCTCCGCATCGCCGTCGTAAGAGATGAAACTCTCCAGTTCCGACGGGTCGATCTGACGGCGCACTTCGCTGTCCATTTCTTCATAAAATGCGGCGATATTCTCGGTTTTCAAGCCGATACCGACTGCCATCGGGTGGCCGCCGTAGCGCTCCAGCAGCGGGGCGCTTTTGGTCAGGACTTCCACCAGATTCAAATTGGCGATACTTCTGCCCGAACCGTAGGCGTTATCACCCTGGATCGTCAGCACGATCGTCGGACGGTTGTAATCCCGTGCCAGCCGTGAAGCCACGATCCCGATCACCCCCTGATGCCAGTCACGGCCCGCCACCAGCAGTGAATAGGGACTCTGCCACGCCAGACCGCGCTCGATCTGTTCTTTGGCATCCTGATAGATTTCCTGCTCTTTTTCCTGCCGGTCACGGTTGAAATTCTCCAGCATCCCGGCGTTGGCATGGGCGGAAACGATACAGTCGGATTCCAGCAGCTGCAGCGCCACATTGGCATCCCCGACCCTGCCGGCGGCATTGATACGCGGCGCCAGCCGGAAAGTGATGTCCGACGGGGAAAGATCTGAATGTAAATGCGAACTCTCGATCAAAGCCCGGATCCCGGGGCGCAGCTGTTTGCGCAGCGCTTCGATACCGTATTTGACCATGATCCGGTTTTCGCCGAGCAGCGGTACGATATCTGCGACCGTACCCAGAGCGACATAATCGAGGACTTCCTCCAGACGGGTCATGAAACCGCCGAGATTTTTCTCTCTGCCGTATTTGATAAAAGCATGGGAAAGTTTGAATGCCGCCCCGGCACCGGAAAGCAACTGCAAATCTTCCAGTTCCGGATAGACTTTGGGGTTGATGACCGCCAGCGCATCGGGAAGTTCGTCGCCGGCTTCATGGTGGTCGGTGACGATGACGTCGATGCCCTGTTCACGGGCGGATTTCACCGCATCACAGCTGGTGATACCGCAGTCCACGGTGACCAGCACGCCGCAGGGACCGAACATTTCCAGTGCTTTTTCCAATGACTCCGGGGTGAAACCGTAGCCGTCGTCAAAGCGGTGCGGGATGAACGATTTGACCACCGCACCATTCTGGCGCAGCACCAGAGCCAGTAATGCACTGGCGGTGATGCCGTCGGTGTCGTAATCGCCGTGGATCAGGATCGGTTCGTGTTTTTCGATCGCCTGCCACAATCTGGCGCAGGCATCTTTGATCCCCGGAAAACGGTAGGGATCGCTCAAGTTGGCTAAACGCGGGTCGAGAAAACCCGGGATGGCATCGGGTTTTATCCCGCGCGCTACGAGGTAGACCGCAATCGGACGCGGCAGTGAGAACTTCTGCTGAATCAGCTCAATTTCGCTTGTCGGGAAGTTACCGGCAGGCTTCCAATTTTTAGCACCCATTTTCTCCAAAATTCCTTATTTTTTCATCCTATAAAATACACCCGCTTTACGCTTTTGTCAAACGGGGATGATTTGCATTTCAGAGAAATTGAGGTATATTATTCCGGTTTCATATAAAAATCCATACTTTAGAGGTAGGCATGGCAAGAAACAGTTATGCAGTATTCGGAATGGGATCATTTGGTTCCAAATTGGCTCTGGAACTGGTTTCCGGAGGAAACACTGTGCTGGTCTGTGACCGGGACGCCGCCAAAATCGAGGAGATCCGGGACAAAGTCGATGATGCCGTCATCGCCGATGTCAGCGCTGAAGACACGATCCGGGAGCTGAATGTTTCCAAATTTGATGCCGTCATCCTCGGCATGAGTTCGTACTTCGAGGATCAGGTGCTGGCGTTGACGCTTTTGAAACAGGAAGGCGCCAGAAAAGTTATCGTCAAATCCAGCAACCCCATTCAGGAGCGCATCCTCTACCGGCTCGGTGCAGATGAGGTCATTCAGGTCGATCTGGATGTGGCGAAACGGCTGGCACGGCGGCTTTCGCTGGCAAATATCGCCGATCTGTTTGAATTCAAAGGCTCTGCCATTGCCGATGTGACCGTCCCGGCGGAACTTGCCGGACAGCCGCTGCGTCAGCTCGATCTGCGCAACCGCTACAATATCACGATCCTGGTGATCCGCGACGCTTCCGGCGCCAATGAAAAAGCCATCGGCCCGGAAACGGTGCTGGATGAAGGCGATCTGCTGACCGTTTTCGGCGGCCAGCAAGCCATTATTGACTTATTTAAAGGAAAAAAATCATGAGCGACTGCATTTTCTGCAAAATCATCGCCGGTGAGATCCCCTCCCGGAAAATTTATGAAGACGATCTGGTGTACGCATTTCTGGACATTTCGCCCATCAATTTCGGCCATACGCTGGTGATCCCCAAAGAACACCACCAGTCCGCCGCAACCGTGCCGGAACATATCGCCGGCAGAATGTTCGCCGTGGCGAGCCGGATCGGGATCCTGCTCAAACGCTTTGAGGAATATGACGGCTACAACCTCCATCTGGCAGACGGCACCGTTGCCGGTCAGGTGGTGATGCACGTCCACATGCACGTGGTGCCGCGCGGGGCGGAGGATGGTTTCCGCTGGAACTGGCGCCAGCAGCAGTATCCGGACGGCAGAGCCGATGAGATCGCCGCAACTCTGGCGGAAAAACTGGCGGAAAAACTTCACTTCTGAACAGTCAGGACATGATCGACCACATCATTTTGCTGCTTGACCTCGCCGGAACACTGATTTTTGCCGCCACCGGAGCGATCCGGGGGGTGAAAACGCATCTGGATATTTTCGGCGTGACCGTACTTGCCTGCTGTGTCGGTGTCGGCGGCGGGATCGTGCGGGATCTGATCATCGGTGCCGTGCCGGTGGCGGCAATGCAGGATCAGAATTATATTTTGATCTGCATCATCACCGCACTGGTGACATTTGCCCTGCCGAAACGGGCGCTTGCCCACCCCGGTCTTATCAAAATCCTCGACGCTTTCGGCTTGGGGGTTTTCACCGCACTCGGGGCGGCAAAAGCGGCTATGTACGACATGAATACCATCGGGATCATTCTCTGCGGCATCATCACTGCCACCGGCGGCGGCGTGATCCGTGACGTACTCTCTCACCGGCTGCCGCCGACCGTATTGAAAACAGACTTTTATGCGACAGCGGCACTGATCGGCGGAGCGTTGTTCTGCGTGCTGAAATATTTTCATATCCCGGCGGGCTGGCTCTTTTTCATCACCGCCAGTTCGGTGACGGTGATCCGGATGCTGGCGATGTATTTCAAGCTCAAACTTCCCGCAAAATAAACTTGAACCGGAGGGGGAACTGCGGTATATTATAGAACTCACACAAAAGGCGAAAGGCAACAAGAGATGAGTTACAGTAATGAATTCGTTCACCCCAAAGATCAGATCGTTGATTTCATGCACCGTATTTACGGTTACGGCATGACCACCACCAGCGGCGGCAATCTTTCTATTCTGGACAATGAAGGCAACATCTGGATCAGTCCCGGCGGCGTGGACAAAGGTTCGCTTACCCGTGAAGATATCGTCCGTATCAAACCGGACGGCACCGTTGAAGGCAGACACAAACCCTCCAGCGAATATCCGTTCCATAAAGCTCTCTACTCCATGCGCCCGGATGTCAAAGCTATTTTGCATGCCCATCCCCCGGCTCTGGTATCTTTCAGCGTGGCGGGAAAAATTCCCGATACCACCATCATCCCGGCGGCAAAAAACGTTTGCGGCACCGTCGGTTACGCTCCCTATGAGATCCCCGGCAGTGAAGCGCTGGGCAAAAGCGTTGCCAAAGCATTTGCCGCCGGTCACAGCACCATTTTGCTGGAAAACCACGGCGCCTGCACTGCCGGAGCTACGCTGCTGCAGGCATTTCAGCGCTTTGAAACGCTCGATTTCTGCGCCCGGCTCATCAACAACGCCATCCGGCTCGGCACGCCGAAATCTCTGACCGAAACCGAAATCGAATTTCACACGCTCGACCGCAATGCGGATTTCCGGCCGTTCGATGTTTCGGAAAGAAGCAGTAAAGAGATCGAATTGCGTACCCAGATGGTGCAGTTGATCCACCGTGCCTACCGTCAGCGGCTTTTCAACAGTACCGAGGGCTCTTTTGCCGTGCGTCTGGATGAAAATTCATTTCTGGTCTCCCCCTACGGGATCGACCGCGGCAATCTGATGGCGGACGATCTGGTGCTGGTGCGCGGCAAACGCTATGAAGCCGGTAAAAATCTCAGCAAAGCAGCGTGGTTTTTCAAAGCCATTTTTGATGCCCAGCCGGAGCTGAAATCGGTCATCATCGCCCATCCGCCGTATTTGATGGGATACGCCGTTTCCCATGCGGATTTTGATCCCAGAGTCATTCCGGAAAGCTACATCATGCTCCGTGAAGTGCCGGTTTTCCCTTACGGTGAACACTTCCGCGATATCGCCAAAGTCGCTTCGACCGTTTCGCCGCGTTACCCGGTTTGCATGATCGAAAACGATGCCGTCATTTCCGTCGGCAAAAGCCTGATCGAATCTTTTGACCGGCTGGAAGTCGCCGAATACAGTGCCAAAGCCACCATCAGCGCTGCGGCGCTTGGCGGCATGAAACCGATCAGTGATGCCCAGGTGGCAGATCTGGTCAAAGCATTCAAACTGATCCCGTAACGGAGGATTTTTATGATCATGGAGCATTTGCAAAAAATCCGTCAGGCGGCACTGGATGTGCTGCGTCCCAGTGAAAAAGATCTGGCTCACGGCTTGGAACTGCACCGGAACAGCTACGTTTTTGATGCTTACGGTTTTGCTCCTACTGCCGGGGGCGTTTGCCCCCGGTATGATGATGCATTTGCCGCCGGAGCCGACCGGGAGGAGCTGACCCGGCTCCGGGAGGAATTCCGCATGAATGGCGCCTTTGATGACCCCGAAATGGTCGAACGGCTGAAAAAAGCATGGGAATTTTCCGGCGTGGACTGCATCTTTCAGAACAGCGGTTTTGAGTGCAATGACGTTGAACTTATGCTGCACCGCCTGAGTAATTACACCGATCTGGTCGATAAACTGCCGGAAGTTTACGAACGGGCGGTTTTTCCGCAGCAGCTTTCCGGGATCCGGGAGCGCGGCAAACGGGCGCTCTACATGACCACCAACGGCGTGCCGCTGCCGTCACATTTGACCTCCGTCGCTGAAGCACTGCTCTTTATCGGCGTGTTTTACCGTCTCGGTGTCCGCATGATGCACCTGACTTACAACCGCCGCAACCTTATCGGTGACGGCTGCGCCGAGAGCGCTGATGCCGGGTTGAGCGATTTCGGCAGGGAAGTCATCGCCGAAATGAACCGGGTCGGAGTCATTCCCGACGTGGCACACAGCGGGCAGCGTACCAGTCTGGAAGCAGCACAGGTTTCCAAAAAACCGGTCGTCGCCAGCCACACCACCGTCAAACACTTTTCCACTCACTACCGTGCCAAATGCGACGAAGTCATCGAAGCAGTCAAAGCCTCCGGCGGTTATGTCGGCATTTGCGGTCATCCGCCGTTTCTGCAGGGCAGCATGGATCTTAACGCCATGCTCGACCATGTGGAATACGTCGCCAGAAAATACGGTGTCGATCATGTCGCCATCGGTACCGACAACGGTATCGGATTGGATAAAGATAAAAAGTCCCTCGCTTCACGCTCCTGCCGTCCGGTCTGGGAATCATACTGGCCCGCACCGGGTGCCGGATATGAGCTGATGACCAGAGAGCAGTACGCTTCTGTAAACTGCATGAATTGGCCCATGTACACGGTCGGTCTGGTACAGCGCGGATTTACTGATGAGGAGATCCGCAAAATCATCGGCGGCAACGTCCTGCGGGTAATCAGCGAAACTTTGGCGTAAGTACGGCGTTGATTGTGCGTTATGCACTTGAAAAATCTGCGGTCAGGCGGTATATTTCATACATGAAAAAATGAGTATGAAATTTCAAGGACACTATTATTTATGGCAGATTTGAAAAATATCCGCAACTTTTGTATCATCGCCCACATCGATCACGGCAAATCCACCCTCGCCGACCGGATGCTGGAAATCACCCGGACAGTGGAAAAACGGGACTTGCAGGATCAGCTCCTTGACGGTATGGATCTGGAGCGTGAACGCGGTATCACCATCAAATCCCACCCCGTGCGGATGATGTATACCCCCGAAGCCGGCGGCGAAACTTATGAACTCAACCTCATTGACACTCCGGGACACGTGGACTTTACTTACGAAGTCAGCCGCAGTTTGAGCGCTTGTGAGGGGGCGATTCTGCTCATTGACGCCACGCAGGGCGTGCAGGCGCAGACCGTTGCCAACGTCAATCTGGCGTTCCGGCAGAAATTGAAAGTCATTCCGGTCATCAACAAAATCGACCTGCCTGCCGCCAATCTGCCGCTG
>SUVU01000051.1 GCA_015061865.1 Lentisphaerota bacterium | reverse complement strand
CAGTTGGTCGGTGAGACCGCCGCTCAGATCCGCCGTTTCCGTAAACCGGAGCCGTACAAAGGCAAAGGTATCCGTTACGTCGATGAGCGCATCGTGCTTAAAGAAGGTAAATCCGTCGGTTAATGCCGCGGAGAGTAGGAGAATATCGAAATGTCTGTATTGGATAAAAAATCGCAGCGCGCACGCCGTCATGCCCGGATCCGTAAAAAGATCTCCGGCACTCCGGATTGCCCCCGTTTCTGCGTCAGCATCACCGACAGCAATATCTATTGCCAGTTCATTGATGACGTCAACGGTAAAACGCTGGCATCTGTTTCGAGCCTCTCTGCCGCTTTCAAAGCGGAGAATGCCAAAACCAACATGGCGGGTGCCGCCCTGCTCGGTAAATTGGCTGCTGAGGCAGCGAAATCCGTGAATATTTCCGCGGTGGTCTTCGACCGCTCCGGCTATCAGTTCCACGGCCGGGTCAAGGCGATCGCCGAGGCCGCCCGTGAACAGGGTCTCAAATTCTGAGGAGTGGACAATGGGTAAACGTGAAAATTTCGGCGAACCCGCAGTCGTCAGCGAATTTGACGAGAGCGTGATCGCTATCAACCGCAGCGCGAAAGTCGTCAAAGGCGGTAAAAACTTCAGTTTTGGCGCGCTGGTCGTGGTCGGCGACCGCAATGGTCGGGTCGGTTACGGTTACGGAAAAGCGAACGAAGTCAGCGATGCCATCCGCAAAGGCGGCGAAGCTGCCCGTCGCAACCTCGTCCGTATCCCGATGAACGGTCAGACTTTGCCGCATGAGATCGAAGTCAAATTCGGCGGTGCCAGAGTGCTGCTCCGTCCGGCGTCTGCCGGTACCGGTTTGATTGCCGGTGGTGCGGTGCGTTCCATTCTGGAACTCGGCGGTGTCAAAGACGTGTTGGCGAAATCCCTCGGTGCCGCCAATGCCTCCAATGTGACCAAAGCCACGTTCAAAGCGATTGCCGGTCTTTCCACCCGCAGCGAGGTCATGGCCCGTCGCGGTTTGGCGAAAGCGGAAGCTGAAAACAACTAATGAGGAATTGAAAGATGAAACTTCATGATATGAGTCCCACTCCGGGTTCCCGCAAACCGCGCAAACGCGTCGGTCGCGGTGACAGCTCGGGGCTCGGCAAGACCGCCGGCCGCGGCGAAAAGGGACAGAAGTCCCGTTCCGGCGCCCGGATCCGTCCCTTCTTTGAGGGTGGTCAGATCCCGTTGTTCCGCCGTTTGCCGAAACGCGGTTTCAAAAACGCCGACCGTATTGTCTACGCTCTGGTCAACCTCGATGTGCTGGAAAACAATTTCCAGGCCGGTGAGGTAGTTGATCTGGAAAGCCTGCGCGAGAAAAAACTTCTCGCCAAAGGCGAAACGATCATCAAAGTCCTCGCCAACGGCGAGATCACCAAAGCACTGACCGTCAAAGCTGCCAAATTCTCTGCCGCTGCTGCGGCGAAAATCCAGGCTGCCGGCGGCACGGTGGAAATCGTTGACTGATAAAGGACATTGAGTTATGTGGCGTGCGTTATTGAATGCTTGGAAAGTCAAGGAGCTGCGGAGCCGTTTGCTTTTCACCGCCTTGATTATTGTGCTGGTGCGTTTTGCCAGCAGTATTCCGTGCCCCGGAGTTAATCCGGCGGCGTTGGAGAAATTCATGGACAACGTCACTGCCGACAGCGGTGTGATGGCTGTGATCGACCTGTTTTCAGGCGGCGCAATGACGCATTTTGCGTTGGGCGCGCTGGGTATCATGCCTTACATCACAGCATCTATCATCATGCAGTTGTTGGTGCCGGTCATCCCCGCGCTGGAAAAAATGCAGCGCGAGGGTGAATCCGGTCGGAGCAAAATCACTCAATACACCCGTTATCTGACCCTGATCGTTTGTGCGGTTCAGGGTGTTATGGTCGCAATCGCCATGATCGATCCGAGCCGGATCGGTTTGCCGCACCCCGGTGCCGGCAACGAATTGTATGTCGGAAATCCGACGCTTTTCATCGTCGTCAACGTGCTGGTGCTGACTTGTACCACCATGGTCTTTACCTGGCTTGGTGAGCAGATCACCGAACGCGGTATCGGTAACGGTGTGTCACTGATCATTACCATCGGTATCGTCTCCCGTCTGCCGCACTCGGTCATCGAACTGGTGCAGATGGCGATGAAAGGTACGACTCCGGATGGACATGTTTTCCGTCCGGTGCAGTTGCTGCTGCTGCTGGCGGTGTTTTTCGTGGTTACGGCGGCGACGATCCTGTTGTCACAGGGTTATCGCCGGGTGCCGATCCAGATGGTGCGTAAAAGCAGCGTCGGCAGAATGACTGACGGTTCGACTTATTTGCCGTTGAAGGTCAACTTCGCCAACGTGATGCCGATCATTTTCGCCGGTGCGATCATGATGTTCCCGGCAATGCTTTTCAGTGCATTGGCAAGACGGCCGGATGCTGCTTCGATCTGGACGACTCTGGCGGTGGCATTTCAGCATGATACGATGACGTACGCAGTGGTGTACGGTATACTTATCATCCTGTTCAGCTTCTTCTGGGTCGCTAATCAGTTCAATCCGCTGCAGATTGCAGACAATCTGAAAAAAGAGGGTGCATACATCCCCGGTATCAGTCCCGGACAGCCGACGGCTGACTATCTTGATACCACGATGACCAAGGTGACTACCGGCGGCGCAGTATTTCTGCTGGCGTTGGCATTGTTCCCGATGTTCCTTTACAACACATTTGGAATCCCCTTTATGGTGGCGCAGTTTTTCGGCGGTACCAGTTTGCTGATCATGGTCGGGGTGGTGCTGGATACGATGAGCCAGCTCGAATCCCATTTGACTATGCGTCATTACGAAGGATTCCTGAAAAGCGGACGGCTGCGCAGCCGTTCCAATAATTAAGCGTGCGGTATTGGCATGAGTACCGTAGTCGCAATTGACGGGCCCGCCGGCGCCGGAAAAAGCACGGTGGCCCGGCTCGTGGCTGAACGCTTGAATTATGCGTATATAAATACCGGCAGTCTTTACCGCGCGTTAGCGTATGCGGCAACGGCTGCCGGTGTTCCTTTTTCTGAAATCGATCAGAATTTCCTCAATTCCTGCCAATTGGAGTTCCGGGGCGCAGATTTGTATTGCAACGGCAAGCTGTTGAGTGCCGAATTGCGGGCGCCTGAATGTGCCAGAGGCGCCAGTGTTATTTCCGCCAATCCGTTGGTGCGGGATTATTTGATGCCGGTGCAGCGTAATTCTGCCAACGGTCAATGGATCGTGATGGAGGGGCGTGATATCGGTACGGTGGTATTTCCGGATGCGGAAAAGAAATTCTTTGTCACCGCCAGTGCGGAGGAGCGGGCGCGCCGCCGGATGCTTCAGGGCGAAGCCGGAGCAGATTTTGCCGCTATTCTGGCAGATATCAAAGCCCGCGATGAACGTGACACCAACCGGGCAGTCGCACCGTTGAAACAGGCGCCGGATGCGGAATTGGTGGACACTACCGGCATGGATATCAACGAAGTCGTAGAATATATCTGTTCCAGGTGCCGGTAAAACCGCAGAGCCTGCAGAGATTACTGCAAATATGGCGCTGCCAGAGCCGGAAAATCGTTGAAATCAGCTACTTCCACGCAGTCGATCCCGCCGAGTTTGACATGGGAATCGTTGCCGCCGGAACCGAAATCATCCCCGAAATAGAGTGCTTCATCCGGAGTATAACCGTTGGCGGCGCAGAATTTGGTCAGGGCGAAATATTTATTGAATTCCCCGGAGGTGATGTCAAAACTGGATGAGCCGCCGATAAAAACGTTGTAATCGTGAAAAATTTCACACACCCGTGCGTACATGGCACGGCGTTTGCTGCGGTCGGGGTCACAGGCGAGTTTTTCCGGCAGCGGCGCCGCGGTGCCGAGCAGGGGAAAGGTGATGACTCCGGAGGGGTGAAATTCCACGTTTTCACCGTAAAATGAGGTCAAACCGAATTCCCGGCGCAGCTGCGTTACGGCGTTATCCACAAACTCCCGATCGACCGGCACGGTCAAACTCTCCACCAGTTGAAATTTACCGCCGGCAATGACCGAGTGCTGCATCCCGTAATTGCCGATGATCTCAATGGGAAATTCCTGCATCTGGCGGTAAATCCTTTCACAGCTTCCGGCGCCGAGCATCAGCAGGTGGTAGCGGGTGCTGAGTTTTTCCAAAATTGCCCGGTTGACTTCGCCGAGCGGCGATTTATGCTGGGTCAGAGTCCCGTCCAGATCAAACGCAATAAACCGTTTCATAAGTGTTGTATCTCCAGATTACTGATGATTAATTATTGTCATTTGTTGTGATAAAATCTAACCGTCCGTCTTCGTTGCACTACGCCGTGACAAGTCGGTGGCGCATCGCGCCCGCTGCATCCACCGGGTGCAATCAAATCGTTTTATGTTTTCGACCAATCATAATGTAAGTGATATATTCTAGGTGTCGCCATAAAATGTGTTCATACGGTCTTGTATGTATGTTTCACAAAATTTGGGACATTACCGATGATTATGATATAATATATCATGTTTCTCCGGAAAATGCCACATAAAACTTGAAAACAACCGCTTTTGCCGTTATATTTTACTTGTGTATATTTGTATGTCAAATCAGGAGCGGATTTATGTACTTTGAGATGCAGTACCGGGTGCCGTATGGCGACACCGATAAAATGGGCGTGGTCTATTACGCTAATTATCTGGAATATTTTGAGCGCGGCAGAACTGAAATGATGCGCCACGCCGGGATGTCTTATGCCGAAATGGAAAAAGCCGGTTTCATGCTGCCGGTTTCTGAAGCGTACTGCAAATATATCCGCAGTGCCAAATACGATGATTTGCTGACGTTCCGTTCCTGGGTCTCCTCGTATTCACGGGTGAAATTCACCATCTGTACCGAGGTGAGACGCAATGACGAATTGCTCGCATCCGGTCATGTAGTGCTGGGATGCGTGGATGTAAATACATTCAAAGTTACCCGGATGCCGCAGCAAGTTGCGGATTTTTGTGCCAAATGCGCTCTTGAGGAGGAGAAATAATGAGTATTACACTTGATGCTGCCAAACTTTATCCGCTGAAGTTCAAACCGATCTACATGGAGCGCATCTGGGGCGGGACGATGATGAGTGAAGTCCTGAACCGCCAACTGCCTGCCGCCGCTGTCCCCATCGGTGAAGCGTGGGAACTGGTTGACCGTGACGGCGAAGACAGCGTGGTCGCCAACGGGGAACTTGCCGGAGTCACGCTGCATGAACTGGTCACCCATTACCGGGGGGCGCTGACCGGTAAAAAATGTGCCGGTAATGAGCGGTTCCCGCTGTTGGTCAAACTGATCGACGCCGGGGAGCGTTTGAGTTTGCAGGTGCATCCGGATGAAAATGCCTGCCGGGAGCTGGGCAACGGCGCTGAACCGAAAACCGAGATGTGGTATGTCATCGCCAACCGCCCCGGTGCCAAAATCCTCGCCGGTCTGGATTCCAGAGCCACCAAAATCCGGCTGAAAGATGTGCTGGATTCGCCGGCTGAAGTCGAGAGTATGCTGCAAGTTTATTCTTCGCAGCCCGGGGATGCGTTTTATATCACCAGCGGCACGCTGCACGCCATCGGCGCCGGCAATCTGATCCTGGAGATCCAGCAGAACAGCGATACCACTTACCGGGTCAATGACTGGGGCAGGGTCGGACCTGACGGCAAACCCCGGGAATTGCACCGGGAGGCCGGACTGCGCTCCATCAATTTCACCAACCGTACCAGCCCGCGGATCGCCGGAACGGTGGAACAGCGTAATTTCAACCGCAAATTTGACGTGGTGACGATGTGTCCGTTTTTCAGTGTTTCCGATTTGCGGCTGGTGTCGCCGTGGAGTGATTCCACCGGCAGCGGTGCGAGTTTCCATCTGCTCAGTGCCATTAAAAACCGGGTCGAGATCGGGCGCGGCGAATGTAAAACCGTCGCCGAACCCGGCGAAACGGTGCTGGTGCCGGCGTGTTTCGGGGCATATACGGTCACTCCGGTGGATGCCGGTGAAGCTGTGGTAGTGAAAACAACTCTTTAATCAGAAATTGGAATGAATGAGATGAAATTTTTAAGTGATCTTGAGGCGCATTTGCGCAGTAAGTTTGCCAATTATCCGGCAGAAAACGTGTTGGCTCTGGAAGCGTGTCCAGCCGGTCAGCAGGGGGATTTCACGCTGAATTGTTTCCGGATCGGCAAATTCTGCGGCAACCCGATGGCGGCGGCGCAGAGCGTGGCGGAATTTTTGCAGAATCACGATGATGTGGAAGCGGTTTCGGTGGTGAAAGCGTTTGTCAATTTGACGCTGAAAGCCGCAGTCCTGCACGGAGCGACTTCTGCCGATGCCGAAGCATTGCTCGCCCGGGGGCTCCTGCCGGAGGATAAACGCCGCCGGGTGCTGATCGAGTTTTCCGCCCCCAATACCAATAAACCCCAGCATCTCGGTCACGTCCGCAATAATACGCTCGGCATGGCCCTGGGTGCATTGCTCAAACGGGTCGGTCACGATGTTATTGAGATCAATCTGGTCAACGACCGGGGTATCCATATCTGCAAATCCATGCTCTGCTATCAGCGGGTCGGCAATGGCAGAAATCCGGAAAATACCGGGATCAAAGGCGATCATCTGGTCGGGGATTTCTACGTCGAATACAATAAGATGCTTTCCGATGAGATCAAAGCCCTGCGTGCCGCCCGTCTCGAATTGGCGGATAAAGATTCTGAAGATCTTTTCCTCGAAACCGAAATCGGCAAAGCCACGCAGAAAATGCTGCAGGATTGGGAAGCCGGTGACGGCGCTGTGCGGGAGTTGTGGCAGATGATGAATGAGTGGGTGTTCGCCGGATTTGATGCCACTTACAAACGCATGGGCATTAATTTTGACCATACTTATCTGGAGAGCGAAACTTACCTCCTCGGCAAAGATATCATCAGCGCCGGTCTGGAAAAAGGCGTGTTCACCAAGCGTGAAGACGGCGCCGTGATCTGCGATTTGGGCAAAATGGGCAAAAAAGTGGTGCTGCGCTCCGACGGTACCAGCGTTTATATCACGCAGGATATCGGTACGACCAAACGCAAATACGATGATTACCGGCCCGAATCCATGATCTGGGTGGTCGGTGACGAGCAGAATTTGCATTTCCAGATGCTCTTTGAGATCATGAAACGGCTGGGATTTGCGTGGGCAGGCGATCTTTATCACCTCTCCTACGGGATGGTCAATCTGCCCAACGGCAGAATGAAAAGCCGGGAAGGTACGGTCGTCGATGCCGATGACTTGTTTGATGAAATGTCCACGCTGGCACGCAATGCCTGCGCCGAGCGCGGCGGTGATGATGTCAGCGCCGACGAACTTGACCGCCGGGGTGAAATCATCGGTCTGGGCGCATTGAAGTTCATGCTGTTGAAATTCAATCCCAAAACCACCATCACCTTTGATCCGGCGGCGTCACTGCGGTTTGAGGGGGATACCGGGCCGTATGTCCAGTATGTCGCCACCCGCATCGCCTCCATTGAACGCAAAGCCGCCGAAAAAGGTCTGGCTGACAACGGCAGTGTGGATTGGAGTCTGCTCAATACTCCGTTTGAACGGGAATTGGCGGTCAAAATGTATTTCTATCCGGCGGTGCTGCAGCTCGCGGCGGAAAAACGTGATTGTTCCGGTCTGGTCGAGTATCTGCTGGAACTTGCCAAAGCTTTCAACCGCTTCTACCGTGATTGTCCGGTGCTTGGCGCCGATGATCCGGCGGTGGCGGCAGCCCGTCTGGCGCTTGCCCGGACGGTGAAAAAAATCATTACCGACGGTTTGCACACGCTGACCATCGGTGTCCCGGAGGCGATGTGATATGCCCGGACGTCCGTCATTGTTGATCGTTGACGATGAATGCAACACCAGAGAAACGCTGTTGGATTTTCTGGGGCGCAAATTTGAGGTCGCCGGTGCCGGAAACGGTACCGAGGCTTTGAAATTGCTTCAGGAGCGTGACTTCGATCTGGTGCTGACGGACTTGCGGATGCCGGAAACTGACGGCATGAGCGTACTGGAGGCGGCGCAGAGCAAAGCCAAACAACCCAAATGTATCATGATGACCGCTTACGGTTCGATCTCCGATGCGGTGCAGGCGATGAAATACGGGGCGTTTGATTTTATCACTAAACCGGTGCGTTTGAGCAAACTGGAGGAGGTCATCAAAGCGGCATTGAGTGCGGCGAAAACGACTGCTGCTCCTGAAATCGTGCCGGAAAAACCGCTTGCGGTTCCGGCGGCTGAAACTCCGGGGATCGTGATGCCGGATTCCGGTGACGATCCGATGCAGGGCGTTTATAAAACTGCATTGACCGTGGCACCGACCAAAACCACCGTACTGCTGCTGGGCGAAAGCGGCACCGGCAAAGAGGTCGTTGCCCGCTATATCCATGACCACAGCCGCCGTACCGGATTATTTGTGGCGGTGCATTGTGCGGCATTCAGTGCGACCTTGCTGGAAGATGAACTTTTCGGCCATGAACGGGGAGCATTTACCAATGCCGTCGCTCAACGGCGGGGCAGATTTGAGCTTGCCGACCACGGCACCCTGTTTCTGGACGAGATCGGCGAAATAGATGCTGCGACGCAGGTGAAATTGCTCCGGGTGCTGGAAACGCATGAGTTTGAAAGACTTGGCGGCAATGAGACCGTGCGGAGCGATTTCCGGCTGATCGCCGCCACCAACCGGGATTTGAAAGCGATGGTGGATGCCGGGGAGTTCCGGGAAGACCTCTATTACCGGCTGTCGGTGGTCGATCTGGCCCTGCCGCCGTTGCGGGAGCGCCGGAGTGAAATTCCCCACCTGGTGCGGACTTTTATTTCGGTTTTTGCCAAAGAAAATATGAAAAATGTGACCGGTATCGCTCCGGAAGCGTTGAAAAAACTTGCTTCATTGCCGTGGCGCGGCAATATCCGGGAACTGCGTAACTGTATTGAAAAAATGGTGGTGCTTGCTTCCAGCGAAATTTTGCAGGTGGAGGATATTCCGCCGGAGCTGCTGACTGAACCGGTCACGGCAGCTGCCGCAATGGATAACCCGCTGGACATCAGTTCGCAGGAAAAAGAGTTGATCCGCAAAGCTCTGGAGGAGTGCAGCGGCAACCGTGCCGCCGCCGCCAGAAAACTGGGCATCAGCCGCCGGACACTCTACCGCAAACTGGAAGAACTGTGATTGCGCTGTGGTGATAAAACCGCTTCCGGTGAATTTTTTCTGCAACAAACAGGACAATAATACTTTACTTATATTCAGTTCTGTGCTATATTATAGAATCGATCTGTTTCCGTTGAGAGTAGATAAGTAAAAAGTCTATTTACACACTTGGAAATGGCGGCCTTTTCAAAGAAGCTTCGCTTTTCTTGAAAAGGGATGAGGGTTCGGGAGAAGGGAAAAACCTCTTTTCCCGTGAAAAGAAGTTTTTCTCTTCTCCTGAAAGTCTCCCCTTGTCGGGAACAGAGCGTATAAAATCGATCTTCGCGGATCAAAGAGTGAATCCAGTGTGAATCTGGAGCTGTCGCGCAACCGTGTTGCCGGGTGAAACCGGCAGAGCCGGATCCTCTCCGCGGTATAAAGTGCGCGTAACATGAAAGGATTTCACCATGCACAGATCACCTGAACCGGGGTTCCGCATCCGGAGCCGTAATCCGCATTATCAAAAATTTACAAAGCCATTCACGCTGATCGAATTGCTGGTCGTTATCGCCATTATCGCGATATTGGCGGGCATACTGCTGCCGACATTGGCAAGCGCCCGGGAACGGGGCAGGACGGCGGATTGTCTCAGCAATCAAAAGCAGATCATGCATGCGTTTGCGATGTATTGCAACGACTATGACGGCTGGATGGTTCCTACTGAAAGTCAGGATTACAAACGGCGCTGGTGCGGCAATCTGGAAAACGGTAAATATGTTGCCAAAGGCGGTTTGATGGATTATCTGTCTAAAGGCATCAGTCATTGCCCGAGTATCTGGAAAGAGTACAAAAAAGGCGATGCTACGTTTATGAATACCGGTTGCGGCGGTTACGGTTACAACCAGTATTACGTCGGGGGCGTGCCGTGGGTGCGGGCGCCGCTGGCAAAAATATCGCAGGCGGAAAATCCCGGCGTAACGGTCACATTTGCCGATTCCGTGCAATTTGTCGGGGATGAAATGACCGAAATGTATTTTATTTCACCGCCGACCAGCTGGGGACCGTCGTGGCCAGATATGCACTTCCGGCACAATAAACGTGCCAATGTGGCACGTTTGGATGGGCATATCGCTGCTGAACAGTTGACGTTTTCGCAAAGCGGTCAGTTTTCAGAAAAAGAGAATCTTTCGGTTCATTTCGTAGGCTGGTTTGGTGCTGATGCTGACGAGGCACAGGAATTTTTCAAGCTCAGAAAGGCGGATGAACTGCCATGAAAAAGCTGATTTTTTGCGGGATATTGTTGTTGATACTGGCAGGATGCGGCGATGAAAAAGATAACAAATATCAGCGCCCCCACCGGCAGATGGAGTATTACGGGCGCATCATCTGTCCGCGCTGTGAAAAATATTTGAGCGATGATATTTTTGAACAGCCCGGACAATTGGTGGCGTGTCCGGAATGTAAAGGCAAAGCGCCGCGCGGTGCATATTGCCCGGATATGAAAAAATAAGGTGATAATCAAGTTGTCGGCAGAGAGAAAATATGGTGAAGGTCGGCTTATGGGTTTTTTACTGAAATCCATAAAGCCGTTCAGCCCATCGTATTTTCTTTCAAAAAGAGGCGGAGGGTGCGTGACGAAAGGCAGTGTTTTCACTTTAATAGAATTGCTCGTTGTGATCGCAATTATCGCCATTCTGGCGGGCATACTGCTGCCGACGCTGGCAAGCGCCCGGGAACGGGGCCGGACGGCGGATTGTGCCAGTAATTTGAAGCAGATCATGCACGGATTCAACCTTTATTGCAATGACAATGACGGCTGGATGGTGCCGACGGAAAATACTGCAAGCACCCGGCGCTGGTGCGGCGAACTTGACGGCGGCGAATATGTCGCCCGGGGCGGGCTGATGGATTACATGGCAAAAGGTATCACCATGTGTCCCAGTTTGCAAGCCGGATTCAAAAAGGGCGGGGCGCAGTGGACGAATACCGGTTGCGGCGGTTACGGTTACAACCAGTATTACGTCGGCGGGGTGCCGTGGGTGCGGGCGCCGCTGGCGAGGATCACCCATGCCGAAAAGCCCGGTTCCACGATCGCATTTGCCGATGCGATCCAGTTTTCCGGTTCGGAAATGACCGAAATGTATTTTATTTCGCCGCCGGACAGCGGGTGGGGACCATCGTGGCCGGATATGCACTTCCGCCACCGCAAAAAAGCCAATGTGGCGTGGCTGGACAGCCATGTGAATACGGAACAATTGACCTATACCCACAGCGGAGCGTTTTCTGAAAAAGAGAATCGCAACACCTATTTTCTGGGGTGGTTCGGGACAAATGCCGATGAAGCACAGGAATTTTTCAAACTCAGAAGTACAGATAAATTATGAATATCATCAGAATATTGATATTGACCGCCGTGTTGACCGTGTGGTGCGGCTGTTCCGGTGAAAAAGGCAAAGCCGCCGGCAGTAAAGTCGTTTCGCTCTCTCCGGCGGCGACGGAAATCGTGTTGGCTCTGGATGGTAAACCGGCATTGGCGGGGCGCAGTTCAGCTTGCACCATGAGCAGAGCCGCCGGTATTCCGGTCGTCGGGGATATGGGGCTGCCGTTTGCAGAGCCGGTATTGAGCAGCGGGGCGCAAACGGTATTGACCGACAGTGTCGCTCCGTCACTGGCGTGGATGCAATTGGAAAAGTGCGGGATGAAAAAAGTGGTGCTGCCCGGAAACAAACTGGACGATCTGCCGTCCAATATCCGCACTGTCGGTGAAATTATCGGCAAAAAGCCGCAGGCAGCTCAACTTGCCGGCAAGTTGAGTCAGCACATTTGCCAATTGCGCCGTCAAGTTCCGGCGCAGCAAAAACGGGCGCTGGTCGTCATCAGTCTGCCGCCGGTGGTCAGTTGCGGCGCAGACAGTTTCATCCATGAAGCATTACTGCTTGCCGGGGCGGAAAATATCGCTGCCGGGGCAGGGAAAGGGTATTTCGCCGTCAGTACGGAATTTATCTGTCACACCGATCCGGAAGTTATCATCAGCTTTCTGCCGCCGGGAATGACGGAAAAATATTTTTCCCGCAACGAATTCCGCAATATGACGGCAGTGCGTAATCGGCAGATATTTTATCCCGATCCCGACAAATTCTGCCGTCTGGCGCCACAACTGCCCGCAGAAATCAGCAAATTGAAATCACTGCTCGCCGGCGATATCCGCCAAAAGTAACCGGATGAAGCGGTCAAATTCTGCCACGGATCCGATTTCCAGACGCTCTTGCGGCGTGTGGCACAATTCCATGTACGGGCCGCAGGAGATGATCTCCAGATCAGGATTTTTCAGTGCAAACCAGCCGGATTCCAGTCCGGCGTGGATGACTTGCAGTTCCACCGGGACGTTCATGCGTTTACGCACGGCAACTGCCAGATCCAGCAGGTGCGATTGCGGTTTCGGCGTGGATGCCGGGTAGACATTGCTGATGGCCGCCGTGCCGCCGAATGTGGCAAAGTGGCTGGCGATCATGCCGCAGACCCGGTCACGCTCCGCATCGACCAGACTGCGCTGACTGGTGCGGATCTCCACCTGATTTTCAGAACAGCGGACGATCGCCAGATTGGAACTGTCTCTGACCGCATCGAAATTTTCGGACATCTCAAATGCGCCGTCGGGAGTCAGGGCAAGTGCGGCGGTGATCCGGGCGCGGAAGTCCGCTGTCCAAACTTTTTCCGGAGTATCTGCCGCCGTGACCGTCAGACACAGACCGGCGGCGTTGGGGGAATCTGCTTTGACCGCCATGACAAACGCATCGGCAAACTGCTGAAGTTCGGCCGGCGGCAATTCCGAAGCTCCGTATGCTGCGGCTTCGGCAGGAATGGCGTTGTCAACGGTGCCGCTGGTGATCGAGGCAAGGGAAATTTCCGGGTAGAGATCCAGAAATTCCGCCAGAGATTTGATGGCGTTGCCGCGCTCCAGATGGATGCACGTCCCGGAGTGACCGCCTTTCAAACCGGAGAGCGTCAATTTGACCCCACGCCCTTTTGCCATAGTCCACGACGGGGTAAAGGTGATGATCTGCCGGGCGCCTCCGGCACAGCCGATGCTGAAACTGCGGCGGTCGCCGTTATCGCAGTTGAGCAGATATTTGCCCGCCAGAAATTCCGGCGGCAGTGCCGCTGCACCCAGCAAGCCGGTTTCCTCATTGACGGTGAACAGCCCCGCCAGAGCGCCGCATTTCAAATCTTTATCGCAGAGGATCGCCAGGGCGTGCGCCACTCCGATACCATTGTCCGCACCGAGCGTGGTGCCGCAGGCAGTGACCCATTGTCCGTCAATACGCGGCGTTACCGGTTCGGTGAGAAAATCAAATTCGTGGTCGCTTGCCGGTACCATATCCAGATGCCCCTGCAAAATTACTGTGGGCAGCTGCTCAAATCCCGGTGCGGCAGGGCGGTCGATCCGGACGTTGCCGGATTCGTCACGCCGGGCGGTCAGACCGGCTTCACGGGCGACGGCGCAGAGTTTCTCCGCCAGAGCGTTTTCATGACCGGACGGATGCGGGATGGAACAGATCAAATCAAAAAATTTCCACACGGACTGCGGTTCAAGTTTACAGATCTCACTCATGGTGCTTTCCTTCAAAA
Organism: Lentisphaerota bacterium; assembly: GCA_015061865.1. Taxonomy (GTDB): domain Bacteria; phylum Verrucomicrobiota; class Lentisphaeria; order Victivallales; family Victivallaceae; genus UBA1784. The sequence goes on along the minus strand of SUVU01000051.1, from coordinate 1,532 downwards.
AAGTTCGTTTTGCGAGCATTTCAAACCGAGTTTATCCCAGGCTTTGGGGGTGGCGACCCTGCCGCGGCTGGTGCGGACGATGTAGCCGTGCTGGATGAGAAACGGTTCGTAAACATCTTCCAGAGAATCTTCATCTTCACCGGTGGAAACTGCAATATTTTTCAACCCCACCGGGCCGCCCCGGAAGTTGTTGATGATGACATCGAGGATCCGCAAGTCCATTTCGTCCAGACCGTCCCGGTCGATCTGCAGCATTTCCAGCGCATCGGCGGCGACTTTGCCGGTGATGACCGAGTCGGCTTTGATCTGGGCGTAATCCCGGGCGCGGCGGAGCAGATTGTTTGCGATACGCGGGGTGCCGCGGCAGCGGGAAGCGATCTCCCCGGCGCCTTCAGCGTCGATTTCGACATCGAGGATCCCTGCCGACCGGGTGAGGATTTTGACCAGACTGTCGCAATCGTAGTAATCCAGACGCATATTCAGCCCGAATCTCGCCCGCAGCGGTGCCGAGATCATTCCCAGCCGGGTGGTTGCCCCGATCAGCGTGAAACGGGGGACGTTGAGTCGGACGGAACGCGCCCCGGCGCCCTGTTCCAGCATGATGTCGATGAAAAAATCCTCCATCGCACTGTAAAGATACTCCTCGACGGTGGCACTCAAACGGTGGATCTCGTCGATGAAAAGCACGTCGCCGGGTTCCAGCGAGGTGAGCAGTCCGGCGAGGTCGCCGGGTTTTTCAATGGCCGGGCCGCTGGAACTTTTCAATTTGGTACCGCGTTCATTGGCGATGATGTACGCCAACGTGGTTTTGCCCAGCCCCGGAGGGCCGCACAGCAGGATGTGATCGAGGGCTTCGCCCCGTTCTTTGGCGGCACGGACAAAGAGTTCCAGCTGCTCTTTGACCCGCGGCTGACCGGGGAATTCCGCAAATGTCGGCGGGCGGAGCGTGGTCTCTTTTGCCGCATCCCGGCGGTTCAGAGTCGAAGTAATGAAACGTTCTGACATAATTTAATCCGAAAATAATGATAAAAAACTTGTTTTTTCATACTTAAAGTGTTACTTTAATAAAAATAACGCATTTTGTGTCAAAATACCAGTTGCAAAGCGGGAAAAGAGGAAAAATTTTTTTTCTGCGGTGCAGCGCAACAACAATCAAGGAGTTTTGTTATGTTCGACAGCAAACTGGCAAAAAAGACTGCGGATACCATCCGCGTACTCGCCGCCGAAGCAATCCAGAAAGCCAAATCCGGTCACCCCGGTATGCCGATGGGATGTGCGGATTACGCTACCGTTCTCTGGAGCAAATATCTGCGCCACAACCCCGAAAATCCCTCCTGGATCGGTCGTGACCGTTTCATCCTTTCCGCCGGACACGGTTCCATGCTCATTTACAGCCTGCTGCACCTTTTCGGCTACGGTCTGGATATGGAAGAGTTGAAAAACTTCCGTCAGTGGGGCAGCCTGACCCCGGGCCATCCGGAATTCGGTCACACTGCCGGGGTGGATATTACCACCGGTCCGCTGGGCAGCGG
>SUVU01000163.1 GCA_015061865.1 Lentisphaerota bacterium | reverse complement strand
GCGTGACCTGAAACACGCCGCAGAAAATATAGATTTTATACTGACCGGCGGGAAAATCTTTATGCGCCAAATCCTGCAAATAATAGATATCCACCCCCACACCGCTGCGGTTGAGAACGTGCGCCGCCGCCGCAGTCAGGCTTTTCATGTGGGCATAATTGCGGCTGCCGTTTTTGCGGGTATCGAAATTGCCGACATGCGAAATCGCCGCCGTATCGTACAGCAGACAAACCTGTGGTTTCCACCGCAGCGGCTGATTCAACTGCTTGCGGTGAATGTCAGTCAACATCCCGATCGACTGCTGCACTCCGGCATTATTGTACCAGCCTTTATAAAACGTATAATAGCGCAAACTGCCGCCGCCTTTGAAAGATTCCATGCCGTTCTTTTTGATATGGCTCTGCGAAGCAAACGAATTGCGCCCGCCCCAGACATTCTGATGCGGTTCCGTCAGGTAACTGCGCAAATCCGCCTCCACCAGTTTGACCGTATTATTCAGCGTGGCAGATGCCTGACATCCCCGGTTGGCGGTCGGCAGACCGTTGCGCCGGTAATAATAATCGGTCGGATTGCCGAGCATATCAATATATTTGCCGGCATACTGCCGCCAGCCCGCCGCCGAATTCAACGTCTGCGGCAAAAACTGATTGATGCCGACATCCCGGTAGGAGTCCACCGGGTAAACAAAGGTCAATGCCCGGAAACCGGACTGCTCTTTAGCGGCTTTGGCAAGACGGTCGATCAGATCGGCGATCGCTTTGGAATACGCCTGGGAATAATCTGCGGCGGCGGCGGAGACGAAAAAGTTTTCCCCGGCACGCTCCCGGTAGCCGGGGATCGCAGCGTTTTCAAACGTCACGGTCTGATTGCCCCACACCCGGCGCAGATTTGCCACGGTCTGATACTTTTCACGCAGGAAATTGCGGAAGTATTTCACCATCACCGGACTGTAATCCGCCATACCGACCTTCACCCCCGCCCCGCTGTACGGAGCGAACAAGTGCCACTGCTCATCCATTTCGCCGGTGATAGAATAACCGATGATTTTGCCGGCATAGGGGGTGTTTTCAAAATGTTTCACGACCGCCCGCATAAAATTTTCATATATTTCGCCTTTTTTATCTGAAGCGTGCGACACACTGGAAAAACCTTTGCCGGTCACTTTTTTGATATCGGTGTAGGGCCGCCCGAATTTATAAGCACCTTTGGGTTTCCGGACATCAAGCCGCAATTTTTCGCCTTTGGATGTCCGGGTCAGGTGATCTTCCAATGCCGGATCCTGTTCAAATATCACCGGCGGATTGAAAGGAAACGCCACGATGATGAAACTTTCCGGATCATCATTCAAACGTGCCACGGCATCGTAGATCATTTTTTCCGCTTCAGTAAAATCATACCCGTTCCGTCCGTCCGGGGTCGGCTGATGCACTTCGCCGCCGACTTTGATCATGTGGATTTTGATTCCGGTGGTGCGTTTCAATATATCAAATTCCGAACCGCTGTACCGCCGGTAGCAGAAAATCTGCGACTCCATCGGCTTGCCGTCCCGGAAAATCACCGCCTTGTCAGCGTGTTTGCGCACCTCGAAACGGGGCAGTTCTTTCTGCCGGGGCGTCACAGTGATACTGCCGAGTTCCTGACTTAAACCACCTGCAAATCTGCCCCGGTGGAAACTGATTTGCACTTTATATTCACCTGCCGGGACGTAAGGAGTGACCTGCAAACTCACTCTGCCGTCAGCATTGCGTTCCGCCGTCACCGGCAGTGACCACTGTTTTTCACCGGAAGCAAACGTCACCGAACCGGTCAAATAGTCAAATTTCCCCCGACCGGTCAAATCAAACGAGATTTCCAATGGCAGATCGGCGGCACTGCGTTTGGGAAGTTTCACCCGGGACAAGGTCAATTCTTTACGCTCACCGATATACAGATCCGGCGCATAATCATTGATCCGTGCCGCAATAATACTCGAACCGAAATCCAGCGGCGAATTGATTGCCGGAGCCTTTTCCCATGCCGCATCATCGAATCCTGCTTCCGTCCACGCCAAACCTTTCTGATTTCCGGCATAGCGGGTGCGGTCATCCGAACAGATAAACTGCCATTTGCCGCTGCGTTCTTTAATAAACGCATCAAACACCACCCGCAGCGTGCCGCTGGAACTGTAACAGGCAAGGGCGATCACGTTTTTGCCCGGACGCAAGTACGGCGTAATATCAGCCACTCCGGGGGCGAATTGACTGCCTTTGCCGCAGAGTTTGCCGTTGACATACAATAAAGCGTGGTTGTGTCCCATAAAACGCACCGCCCCGTGAACCACAGGTGAACTCAATTCAAATGTCCGCCGGTAGCAGACCACGCTGTCCGTGGCGCTGCCCCTGCCCAGTTCAAATCCCTGCCACTCGTTATCCAGCACGCCCCGGTGAGATAACACGGCGATATTTTTGGTCAATTTCACCTCTGAAACCGCCACCGTCCGTTCCGTTGCGGCAGTTTCCAACGCCGCATAAACTGCCGTCGGCGGCACCTGACAAACAGTTTTATTCCCCCCTTTGACGATTGGCATCGGCAGCACAGTCAGCACCTTTCTGCCGCTGTCACGGAAAACAAGTTTCGCATAAGGCAGCGCACCATCTGCGGTAAACTCCATGTGGTAACTCACCTGCGGCAGCAGATCAAAACTGCTCCAGAGCGTTTTCACCGCCGGGTCATTGACAAATGCCACACCGTATTTCACCGGCTTGCTCAAAAGGACTCCGGTAGTTTCCGGC
>SUVU01000050.1 GCA_015061865.1 Lentisphaerota bacterium | reverse complement strand
ACTTTTTCGGCGCTGACCCGCCACCATACCGATAGCGGCGTGGACTGCCCCTGCTGGGAGGCACTGCGGTTGTGCATTTATGAACACGCCGGACGGGAGTGCAATGCCGATGAATTGCTCAGAGCCAACTGGCAGCAGATCACTTACAGCTACAATCCTGTGATCAACAGCCACGATTGGGCGTATTCCGCTTCTTGGGACAGTTACGGCGGCATCCGGGTCGGCAACGGCTTTCAGGAAAACACGATCTTTCACGCCGGTCTGATCGCTTACGCCCGGATGGCGCGCCGGCTGGGAATGCGTGAAGAGAGCGATAAAGCGGCATATTATGCGCTGATGCAGCTCATCGGCACCAAAAGCTGTGCCTCCGCCTCCTCCCGGGATTACCTGCGGCGGGTGCGCCCGGTACTGGCATCGGCGGATCACTATGCCGATATCGAACGGCTGGAAAATATCTCACCCTATCACCATCTGGAAATCAACGAACGTACCGGCTTCTATCATACGCTCATCAATCTTGCCTACGACAATCCCGGTTTCATCATGACCCGGCTGCCGGAGATCATGCGGCCGTTTGTTGAGGTGTGGGGAGATTATTCAGCAAGACATATCGGTTTTATCCGTCCGGACGGCAAAACCCGTTCGCATCTGGAACCGCCGCATGTGGATCAATTTCTATATGTGACTGACAAACCGCCGTTTCCGGTGGAAAAACTTATTGAAATGCGGTTGGCTCCGGCAGTACGCAGCAAACTGCAATTGCGCGATCAGTTGGCGGATGACCGGGCGGCTCTGGAGATCCACGGCAAAACCGTTTACAGGAGATTGTGGTAAAAATGACGATGATCCACGGTGCAGAGTACGGCAGTGAAAATCTGCCGGTCTTTGCCGAAGCTGATGTAGTGATCTGCGGCGGCGGTCCCGGCGGGATCGGGGCGGCATTGATGAGTGCCGCTTCCGGAGCATCCACGCTGGTGCTGGAAGCCTACGGGGTTCCGGGCGGGATGGCGGCAGTTGCTGAAGTCCATCCGTTCATGGTAAGTGTGTATAAAGGCTCGGAGCCGCTGGATGCGCCGGTTTACGGTCAATGGCGGCAGGCGATGTGCCGCTATCTGCCGGATAAAATGATGGATAAACTTGCCAATGTGCATGATTATTCGCTGCGTTCGATCAATAAAGAGGCGGCGGCGCTGGCGGCGGAAGATCTGCTGCTGGATGCCGGAGTGAAAATCCTCTACCACCATACCGTTGCCGGAGTGCGTAAAGAGGGGGACAAAATCACGGAATTGATCTGTCACACCCGGGGCGGATTCGGGGTGGTGCGCGGCAAATGTTTTGTCGATTGCACCGGTGACGGCAACGTTGCCGCCATGGCGGGCTGTCCGTTTGAAATGGGGGATGAAAAAGGCGGCTGTCAGCCGATGACCTTGTGCTTCAAACTCTCGCATGTGGATATTCCCTATGTGACCGATCCCCAAACCGGGGCGCGATTGATCGACCCGGCGTGGAAAGCGAAATTGTCCGGCTGTTACGCCGCCGCCCAAAAGGCGGGGATCATCCACTGCCCCCGGGAAAACGTGCTGATTTTTCCGTTTCAGCTCGCTGATGAAAACGTCCTGCATTTCAATACCACCAGAGTCATCGGATTTGATGCGACCAACGGGGCGAGTTTTTCGGCGGCAGAGATCGAGGGGCGGCGGCAGCTGCGGGAGTTGATCGCATGGCTGAAACAGGAATTGCCCGAATTCCGCCATGCCCGGTTGATGTCGATGGCAGTGCAGATCGGTGTCCGGGAAAGCCGCCGCATCACGGGACATTACCGGTTGACGATCGATGATTTCATCCGGTGTGCGCGTTTTGAGGATGCGATCGCCCGCAGCAGTTATCATGTGGATATCCACAGTCCGCACGGCGCCGGGACCCGGATCCAGCACATCGCCAAAGGGGGATTTTATGAAATTCCGTACCGCTGTATCGTGCCGCTGAATTGCAGTAATCTCACCGTCGGCGGCAGACCGGTATCGGCGGATGTGGCGGTACACAGCAGTTTGCGGATCATGCCGACGGCGGTTTCCATCGGTCAGGCGGCAGGTCTGGGGGCGGCATTGGCGGCTCAGCGCAAGGTGGCGCCGATCGAAGTACCGGGGCGGGAGATCCGGGAGATACTGATTGCCCGCGGAGCGCATCTGGAGGATTGAGAGATGGTGGAAATTTCTGTTCCCGTACCGGGCATCCATGATCCGGGATTGCCGGAGTGGGGACCGTATTCCAAAAAATATTTCGGGCTTTCGCATCTTGCCGACCGGGATGGCGGCTGGCGGTTTGACGTGATGGTCATGCCGCAGTTATTGCGCCGCAAGCGGGAGCTGCCGGATGCGCTGGCACCCTGCGGTTTGATCCCGGAGCGTGCCGCCGGTGATCTGTCGGCGTGGCAGTGCAGCTGGCGTCTGGATGAAAACGTGACGGCAGTCATCAAATTTCAACTGCTTCCCGGCGAAAACGGCGCTGATATCGAATGTGTATGGGAGAATAACTCCGATCATCCGGCGGATGCGGCACTGCATCTGCTTGCCCAATTAGTGCCGGAATTTCCGGAAACGGTCAAAGTTTCCGGCGCCGATGCGCTGCTGATCCCGCAACTGCCCTCCGGCAGAGGCGTGGAGTACGATGCGGCATTGCCCCGGGAAAAGAAAGATACCACGGCGCATGACGGCAGGGCGTTTGAATTTTCTGCCGGTGAAACCATCACTTTCACCATTCCGGCGGAGCATACCGGGAAACATTATTTTATCCGTTACCGTACGGCGGAAACTCCGTGGCAGGTGGAGGAGATCGCCGCTGACGGCTTTACGGCTCCGGCAGATATATTGGTGGACGTGATCGCCGTCACCGGCGGCAGAGAACCGGAATTTACCCTGAAAACGCCTGACGCCCTGCCGGAAGTTACCGTCGCTGAACCGCAGAAACTGGAATTCAGTTATCCGGGGGTGAAACCGGGTTTGGATTACAGCATCTGCGCTGCTGAAAATATGCTTTTTTACCGCCGTTATGCGGTGGATGATCTCTGTGGATTTTTCCGTTACCGGGACATCGTACAGCAGCCGTATAAACTGGAGATCATCAGAGCCGGTTCGCAGGCAGATCAGGCGCTGGATTGGGTGGTTCAGCCGCTGCATATTGCGCCGCACTCGCAGTTGAGCCGGAGTTTCACCGTCCGGCGCGGCAGCGGGGAGCGCGGATTTGTGCCGGCGGCAACTCCGGTATATCCGCAGTTCAATGCGCCGTATGCCCGCAGCTGTCAGCGTTTGGCGGCGGTGACGATGACCAATGTGGTCTATCCGGTGCGGTTGTGCGGTCAGAGAGTGCGCCACTTCACCCCGGGACGGCAATGGAACTCGCTCTACACCTGGGATTCCGGTTTTATCGGGCTGGGGATGCTGGAAATTTCCCCGCAGCTGGCGGCGGAGATCCTCAATGCTTATCTGACCTGCGCAGGCGATAAAGATAATGCGTTTGTCCTGCACGGTACGCCGCTGCCGGTACAGATTTTTCTGCTTCAGGAGCTGTGGAACCGCACCGGCAGTGTGGAATTACTGCGGAAACTTTATCCGGGGGCAAGGCAGTTTTACCGTTATCTGGCGGGACACCAACCGGGTTCGACCACCCGGAAACATTGCCGCAAACCGCTGATCGTCACCTGGGATTATTTTTACAATTCCGGCGGTTGGGACGATTACCCGCCGCAGGAGGAGGTGCATCAGAAAAAACTGGAAAGCTCCGTGTTTCCGGTCGTTTCGACGGCAATCCTGATCCGGTGCGCCCGGACTCTGGCGGCGCTGGCAGCATGTGCCGGTCTGCCGGTCGATCCGGAATATGTCCGGGACATCGCTGAACTTACCGAAACGCTGCTGCAGCACTCATGGGATGAGCAGTCCGGGTATTTCGGTTATATTTCCTGTGATGGTGACGGCGAACCGCAGGGGATATTGCGGACGGAAAGCGGGGAGAATTTCAACAAAGGTCTGGACGGCACTTCGCCATTGATTTCCGGGGGATTCCCGGTGACGGTCACCGACCGTTTGTGGGCGCATCTGGAGTCGGAAACGGAGTGTTTCACCCCCTACGGTATTTCCACGGTCGACCGGAGCGCCTCATATTTCCGGGAAAACGGCTACTGGAACGGGGCGGTGTGGATGCCGCACCAGTGGTTCATCTGGAAAGCCGCACTGGATGCCGGTAAAGGGGATTTCGCCTGGAAGATCGCTGAAACAGCATTGCAAACCTACGACCGGGAGTGCGAAGCCAGCGGGTACTGCTTTGAACACTTCTCCACTCACAGCGGCTGGGGCGGCGGCTGGCACCATTTTTCCGGGTTGTCAACTCCGGTTTTGTGCTGGCACGAAGCGTATTTCGGCAGCAGGCGTTTCAGTTGCGGCTTGGACGTGCTGGTACTTGACCGGCAGGAATATGCCGACCGGATCGTGATAACTTACCGCCGCCACCATCAGACTGCGGCGGCTCCGGCGGTGGTGTTTTCTGCTCCGGTGAAAAAAGTGGTGTGCAATGGCGCAGAAGTTCCGGTGAAACCGCGCGGCAACGCCGTGGAAATCACCCTGCCGGATGCGCCGCAAGGAGTAATAACGTATTTTATTTGAGAACAAAAATTTGTCAATCACCTGATAACGGTAAGAACTGCACGGTGGATGGATTGTCCGCAAGTTGCCACCGGCTTGTCACGGCGGAGTATAACGAAGACGGAAGAAAGAAAAAACTTTTTGATCCAACCGGTGGATGGATTGTGCGACAAGGTCGCCGGTAAATCAAGGCGGCGGCAAGGGAATGTAGCAGCGCTACTTGACCGAGCCGATGTCCGCAGATTTGCCAAGAGATTGTCCGCAAGACACCATCGTAGATAAATTTATTTACAAACATAACATCTTTAAACTGCAAAAATAAGGAGAAAAAGAATGCAGTACTTTGTCGCAGATTTCGGTATGAACATGTATGAAGGCGGTCTTTTTGATCTGGAAAACCGTCTGGAAAATGTCAAAAAACTCGGTTTCAACGGTCTGGAACGTCTGGAAGCCGGTGATACGGAAGAAGCCGTCCGCAATGCCGTGACTTTCCGTCAAATGGGAATGGATTTCTGTACCACCCGCGGCGTGAAAGCGCAACAGGGATTCGCCTGGACGGCGGCATTCGGCAAAGATTACGTCTGGCTGCGTACCCGTGAATCCGGCCGCACCAAAATTACGCTGGATGCCTTTATCCACCACTCCAAATGTTACGCCGCCGCCGCCGCCAAATACGGTTTGAAATCCGTACTGCACAACCACCTCGGTTCGGCGGTCGAGAGCGAGAGCGAACTGGATGAATTCATGGAGAAATGTCCGGAAATCTACCTTTTGCTGGATATCGGTCACCTTGCCGGTGCCGGCGGCGACGTGATCCGGGTGCTGGAAAAATATTACGACCGCATCATCGCCATCCACTTCAAAGATGTCTATATCAAAGATGAAACTGCCGGACTTGACCACTGGCACGACCGGCTCCGTTTCTGCGAACTCGGCGGCAGCAATAAACCCGGTATCGTGCCGTGGCAGGAGGTCGCAGAGATCCTGAAAAAACGCAACTACCCCCACAAAATCATGATCGAGCAGGATTCGCACTTGAGAGAGCCGCTTGAAGATCTCAAAATCAGCATCGAAAAACTCAAAAACATTATGGAATAATTCATCATGGCAACCCAAAAAATCAAACTCGCCCTGTGGGGTATCGGACGGGCGGGCTGGAATATGCACCGCACGGAATTGGAAAAGTTTCCGGATATGTTTGAGATCGCCGGCGGCTATGATGTCATTCCCGAACGCATGACCAGACTGCAGGAACTTTATCCGGGATGCAAATCTTATCCATCCGCCGAAGCCATGCTTGCCGACCCGGAAATCGAATTGGTCGCCGTCGCCGTGCGCTCCAATGACCACGTCGATTTCGATATCAAAGTTCTGGAAGCCGGCAAAGCGTGCGTGGCAGAGAAGCCGGTAGCTTTGAATTACGCCGATGCGCTCCGGCTCAAAGCCGCCGCCGAACGTTTCCCCGGCAAACTTTTCTGCCGTCACAACCGGAGATTTGAAACCTGTTTCCACCATGTGCAGGAGATCATCGCTTCCGGGGTGCTGGGCGATATTTATGAGATCAAACTCTCCCGCCACAATTACAACCGCCGTACCGACTGGCAGGTTTTCAAAGACGAGGGCGGCGGGATGCTCAATAACTGGGGCCCGCACCTGATCGACCACGCATTGCGCTTTATCAATGCCCCGCTGGAATCAGTGTGGAGCGATATGAAACAGATCGCCGCTATGGGCGATGCCGAAGATCATGTCAAAGCCGTGTTGCGCGGTGTCAACGGCGTGACCGTGGATATTGAGATTTCCGGCGGGGTGGCGCTGCCGTCACCGGTCTATGCCGTTTACGGCACCCGGGGTTCGCTGGTGTCCGCAGATGAGAAAACCATTCAGCTGAAATATCTGGATATGGACAAAACCGAACCGCCCGAACCGGCAAGTCACGAAACACAGGAACTCCCCGGCTCCTACTCCGGCAAAAGTCCGATGGTCTGGATCGAAAAAACCATCGATACCGCCCCGGCTTCCGGTTCTAAAGTCACCGACTTCTACCGCTATATCTATGAGACGATGCGGGAAAATAAACCTTACCCGATCCTGATCGACGATGCCGTGGAGGTGGTGAGGATTTGCGATATGATCCGCGCCGGAGGGATGAAATGAGCAGAATAACTAAAGTTTTGCTGTTGCTGGTCACGGTGCTTGTTGCAGTAAGTGCAAGCGCCAGAACGGTTTATATCACCCGCCACGGACAGGTCGGTGATCCGGCATGCAAATCCCCCAATGGCGAACGGGGCCTGACCCCGCTGGGGATGCAGCAGGCGCAGCAGCTGGGTGAGTATCTGAAGCAGAAAAAATTTGCCGGTACGATCTACGCTTCACCGCTGTACCGCACGATGCACACCGCCGATCTGATCGCCCAAATCAACGGCTGCGGCTTTGCCGTCGATCCGGGCTTGCAGGAATTCGCTCCGGTTTTCAAAGAGATAAATCAGGGCAAATACGGCATTTGCGCCGAGGGGTGCGACGGCACTGCGGTCAAAAAATATTTCCCCCGGGCAACGCTTTCCAGCCGTTTCACCTATCCGTGGCGGCTGATGAATGAACCGGAAAATATGCGCCACGAACGCTGTGCCAAAACCCTCGATGCCATCCTCGATGAAACCACCGGCGATATTCTGCTGGTCGGCCACAGCGCCATCGTGAAGTCATTTATTTTTGTCCTCTCCCAACGTGCCGCCCAGCCGATCACGGCAACGCCGTGGAATTGCTGTTTGATCACCGTGAAACTGGATGAGCAACGCCGGGTGACCTCCTGGCAGGTGGAAACCGGCAGCTTCCAGAAACCGGAACAGATCACCAACAATTTCCGCAAACCTCTGGTGCCGAAACCCGGCGACAAACGTTATAAGTAATTTGAATGGAGACTGTCTCAAAACGGCAGCCTCCGTTTTTTTTGCAGACTGCATAAAAAAGCTGCAAAATCAATGGGGGTTCTCCTGAATAATCTCTTCTTATCAGGAGCAGAGTTAATTGAAAAAACTTTCTTTGGGTGATATATTATCTGTACGAGTAAGTTTTTTATAATTATATGGAGAAAAATCATGAATCCGGAATACGATTTCACCGCTATTGAAAAAAAATGGCAGCGTTATTGGGAAACCAATAAAACTTTCCGTGCCGAAGACCTTTCGGACAAGCCCAAATACTATTGTCTGGACATGTTTCCGTATCCCTCCGGTGCCGGTCTGCACGTCGGCCACCCGGAAGGCTACACCGCCACGGACATCGTCTGCCGCTACAAACGGATGAAAGGTTTCAACGTCCTGCACCCGATGGGGTGGGATGCTTTCGGTCTGCCGGCGGAGCAGTATGCCGTCGATACCGGTACGCATCCGGCGGTCACTACGGAAAAAAACATCAACCACTTCCGGGAACAGATCAAATCTCTGGGTTTCAGCTACGACTGGGATCGTGAGATCAACACCACCGACGTCGATTACTACAAATGGACGCAGTGGATCTTTATGCAGCTGCACAAAAAAGGCCTTGCCTATCTGGACGAAGTTGCCGTCAACTGGTGTCCGGCTCTCGGCACTGTGCTTGCCAACGAGGAGGTCATCAACGGCAGAAGTGAACGCGGTGACCACCCGGTCGAGCGCCGCCCGATGAAACAGTGGATGCTCAAAATCACCGAATACGCCGAACGGCTGCTCAACGATCTGGACGATCTGGATTGGCCCGAAGGCATCAAAGAAATGCAGCGCAACTGGATCGGCAAATCCACCGGCGCCGAAGTGATTTTCCAGACGACTTGCGGCGAAAGCGTCACGGTTTACACGACCCGTCCGGATACGCTTTTCGGGGCGACTTACATGGTGCTGGCTCCGGAACACCCGCTGGTGGACAAACTTACCACCGCTGAATACCGGGAGTCTGTGGATGCCTACCGTGCCGCCGCCGCTTTGAAAAGCGATCTGGCACGCACGGAACTGACCGAAAAAACCGGTGCTTTCACCGGTGCGTATGCCACCAACCCTGTCAATGGCGATCAAATTCCCATCTGGATCGCAGATTATGTGCTGATCTCCTACGGTACCGGGGCGATCATGGCGGTTCCGGCGCACGATACCCGTGACTTTGAGTTTGCGCAGGTTTTCAATCTGCCGGTCAAGTGCATCATTGCTCCGGATCCGGCAGCTGCCAAAGCTGAAAACGTCGATGTCGATGCCGTGCTGGCGGGCAAAGCCTGCTGGACGGGCGAGGGCAAACTGATCAATTCCGCCAACGCCGACGGGCTGGATGTCAACGGCTTGTCCGTTAAAGAATCCAAACCTGCCGCCACCAAATGGCTTGCCGACCGCGGCATGGGACGTGAAGCGGTCAAATACAAATTGCGGGACTGGCTTTTCAGCCGTCAGCGCTACTGGGGCGAGCCGTTCCCCATCATCCACTATGAAGACGGCTCCGTGGAACTGGTCGATGAGAGCGAATTGCCGGTACAGCTGCCGGAAATGCCCGATTTCAAACCCAGCGGCACCGGCGAACCGCCGTTGTCCAAAGCCGGAAAATGGCTCAATTACACCGACCCCAAAACCGGCCGCCGCGGACGCCGTGAAACCAACACCATGCCGCAGTGGGCCGGCTCCTGCTGGTATTATCTGCGTTACATCGACCCCAAAAACACCGAAGCGGCATGGGATGCCAAACTGGAGAAATACTGGCTGCCGGTGGATTTGTACGTCGGCGGTGCGGAACACGCCGTTTTGCATTTGCTCTACGCCCGGTTCTGGCACAAAGTCCTCTTTGACCTCGGTTATGTCTCCTGCAAAGAGCCGTTCCAAAAACTGGTCAATCAGGGCATGATCCTCGGTATTTCCTACAAAGATTCCCGCGGTGCGCTCGTCCCGACCGATCAGGTCGATTTCACCCCGGCCGGCCCGGTGCGCAAAAGCGACGGCGAAGCGCTGGTGGAATTCCCGGCAAAAATGTCCAAATCTCTGCGCAACGTCGTCAACCCCGATGATGTCATCGCCAAATACGGCGCCGACAGTATGCGCCTTTACGAGATGTTTATGGGCCCGCTGGAAGCAGTCAAACCGTGGAACACCACCGGAGTCGAGGGTGTCCACCGCTTCCTGAAAAAAGCCTACCGGGTCATCGGTCAGACTCCGGTGGCAGATGAGCCGTGCAGCAAAGAATTGCTCCGGACTCTGCATGCGACGATCAAAAAAGTCGGCAGTGACCTGGAAACATTCGGCTTCAATACTGCGATCAGTGCGATGATGGTCTGCCTCAACGAATTGGCGAAACTGGATACGCTGCCCCGGGAGGCCGCAGAAAAATTTGTGCTGCTGCTCGCCCCGTTTGCTCCGCATCTGGCTGAAGAACTCTGGGAAAACCTCGGTCACTCCACCACGCTGGCGTATGAGAAATTCCCCGAATACGATGAAAAAGTCCTCGAAGTCAGCGAAGTCGAGATCCTCGTGCAGGTGCTGGGCAGACCCAAAGCCCGCTTGATGATGCCGGTGGGCTGCGATGCCGATACCGCCAAAGCGATCGCCCTCGCCGACGAAACCGTGCAGGCAGCGCTCGGCGGCAAAGAACCGCGCAAAGTCATCTATGTCCAGAACCGTCTGGTCAATATCGTGATTTGATCTTTTACTGCAGGAGGTATGATGAAAACCGTTTTTTACACCGCTGTATTGCTGTTGATGCTGATCGTTACCGGCTGCACTGAATTGCGTCTGGCCAACGGGATCTACATGATCGGGACTCCCGGACGGGATGATATGGCAACGGTATACGGCGATCAGATCTTTCTCCGGCTGCGCAACGCCGAAGATGATTCGATGAATAACGGCTATTGGGACTGGGCCGGTAAATACGAGATCCTCGATGAAGGCAGGATCTCGCTGAAAATGGATCGCAAAAGCAAACGTGACTGGCAATTTTATTACGATTTGACCATGCGCGGCAATGCGATCGTCGTCGATGATCTGCGGGCGGAAAAAACCTACACCCTGACATGGCGTCCGGCGATCCCCCGGCAGCAGCAGAATTCCAATGGCGGTTTCCAGCCGATGAGAACGGATGTGCAGCCGATGCCCGCATACCAGTAAGCAGTTTGACCACGATTTGATAAAGTGCTCTCTTAGCTCAGTTGGATAGAGCGGCTCCCTCCTAAGGAGCAGGTCGCGCGTTCGATTCGCGCAGAGAGCACCATTTTTTTACACTTTTTACAGAGACTCACGGCTTGACGGCGGTGATCAGGGTTTGCAGTCTGCCAACTTTCCCCCCGGATATTGACAATAATAACAAAAAGTTGCTGAAATGCTTGATTATTGCGTTTTTGCCGTATATATTATACATTGGTAGGTTTTACAGACCGGAAAAATTGTTTTTGGTGTTGAAGCGGGTCTGCCCGCTTTTTTCGTCTCTGTGGATTTGATAATGACGTGTGTAAAGGTAAGGAGAAAAAATGAGCAACGAATTATTGACAATTATTGAGTATATCGGTCAGAACCGGAGCATCAGCCGGGAAACTTTGATCAAAGCTTTGGAAAACGCCATTTTGTCGGCTTCCCGCAAAAGTATTCATCCGGCCAGCGAATTGGAAATCAAAATCGATCCGCCGACCGGTACGATCAAAGCCTGGGCAACGCTGGAAGTCGTCGATCATGTGCCGATGAACAGCGACCAGATCGTGCTTGCCAGAGCGCAGGAGCGTTTCCCGGAAGTCCAAGTCGGTGACAAAGTCAAATGGGAAGTCACGCCGAGCAACTTCGGACGCATTGCGGCGCAGGCTGCCCGCCAGAATTTCACCCAGGCGCTCCGTCAGGCGGAAAAAGAAAATATCAGCAATGAATTTTCTTCCCGGCTCGGTCAGATCCTCTTTGGTACAGTGCGCAAAATCGACAACCTCGGCAACGTGCTGATCGACTTTCAGAAAGCCGAAGGCATCCTGCCGGTGCGTGAACAGATCCGTGAGGAAAAATATTCCCACGGCGATCACATCAACGCTCTGCTGCTGAAAATCGATACCAATACTTCCGGTCCCGGCTTGACCGTTTCCCGTTCCGTGCCGGATTTCGTCGCCCGTTTGTTTGAGCGTGAAGTCAGCGAGATCCACGAAGGTGTCGTCACGATCAAAGGCATTGCCCGTGAAGCCGGCAAACGCACTAAAATCGCCGTGGCTTCCAGTGATCCGCGGGTCGATCCCGTCGGTGCCTGTGTCGGCATCCGCGGCGCCAGAGTCCGCCGCATCACCGAAGAACTCGGCACGGAAAAAATCGACATCGTGCCGTACAGCGATAATATCGGTGAATATGTCAGCAATGCCCTGCTGCCTGCCAAAGTGCAGAGCGTGGAAATCGACGAAGCCAAACACGAACTGCGCGTGATCGTCAAAGAAGAGCAGTCCAAAGTCGCATTCGGCCGCAAAGCCCAGAACGTCCGGCTGGCGGGCAAACTGGTCGGCTGGACGATCAAACTTTGCGATGAAACCAGCAAAGAGCGTGCGCCATCCATCGAGGAGCAGATGAAAATTGCCGCCGGTAAACTTGCCGAAACTCTCGGCATTGATGCCGGCGATGCCGAAAAACTCGTCGCCGCCGGTTTCGTGACCGTCGATGGTTTGAAAGCCGCTGATAAAGAAACTCTTGCGGCAGTAGCAGACATTGATGCCGATGCGCTGTTTGCCGCACTGGATAATCTGGATTGAAAATCAATTCCGGAGGTGAAATATGAGTGAAACAACTGTAAAAAGTCTGGCTAAAAAATATGGTGTCTCTGCCAGAGACATCATTCGGGAACTCAACGATCAGGGTTTCGATGATATTACCGCTGTGGATGATGTGATCGACGACAGCATTATGGAGCTGGTCGAGGCGCATTTTGATGAACTTTATGATACTGACGAGCCGGTAATGCCCAAAAACAGCCGCAAAGGCGGCAAAAACAAACCGGGCAAAGGCGGTCAGCAGGAGAAAAACTTTTCCAAAGCTCCGGAGCAGAAAAAATCTGCTTCCGGCAGCCCGGTTTCCGGCACAGTCACCCTGCCGTCACCGGTCATCGTCAAAGACCTCGCCGAAGCCCTCGGCAAAAAGCCCAATGAGATCATCACCGAATTGATCAAACTGGGCGAACTTGCCGGTATCAACCAGGCGATCAGCGATGCCAATGCCAAAAAAGTCTGCGCCGCCTGCGGCGTGGAATTGGTTTTCGGTGCAGCTCCGGAAACGAAAAAACCGGTCGCCGCCCCCGTGAAAAAAGCCTCTGCCAACGATCCGGCGCAGATGCGCGAGCGTCCGCCGGTAGTGACCTTCATGGGTCACGTTGACCACGGCAAAACTTCGTTGCAGGACAAAGTCCGCCACACCCACGTCACCGACGGTGAAGCCGGGGCGATCACCCAGCATATCGGGGCGTCTTCGGTGAAATTCAACGGCAAAGACATCACTTTCATCGACACCCCGGGACACGCGGCGTTTTCCAAAATGCGCGCCCGCGGTGCGGATTGTACAGATATCGTGGTGCTGGTGGTCTCTGCCGCCGAAGGTTTCAAACCCCAGACCATTGAAGCAATGAACCACGCTTTGAGCGCCAAAGTGCCGATCGTCGTGGCGATCAATAAAATCGACCTGCCCGATGCTGATCCGGATAAAGTCCTGCTCAATATGCAGCAGAACGGCTTGACCAGTGAAGACTGGGGCGGCGATGTCGGTACCGTCCGGGTCAGTGCCAAAACCGGAGAAGGTATTCCCGATCTGCTGGAGCGTTTGCTGCTGGAAGCGCAGATGCTGGAGCTGAAAGCCAACCCCAAAGCCGATGCCGAGGGCGTGGTTCTGGAAGCGCAGCTGGAGCAGGGTTTCGGTCCGACCGCCCATGTGCTGGTGCAGAATGGTACTCTGCACGTCGGGGATTTCATCCTCTGCGGCGAACACTACGGCAAAGTCCGCAGTCTGATCAACGATAAAGGCGAAAGAGTCAAAGCCGTCCCGCCGGGGTTCCCGGTGAAAATCGTCGGTTTGTCCGGTATTCCGGAAGCGGGCGATCAGCTGGAAACCTGCAGTTCGGAAAAAGAAGCCCGGCAGATCGCTGCCGAGCGTGTCGCCGCCAAACGGCAGGAAATGCTTGCCGGCAATGCGATCAGCTCTGCCGAAGACTTGTTCAGCAAGCTCAATAAAGAGGAGGTCAACTCCCTTAATATCATCATCAAATCCGACGTGCGCGGTTCCGGTGAGGCGATCGCCCAGAGTCTGGAACAGCTCCCCAGCGAAAAGATCAAAGCTTCGGTCGTCGCCAACGGCGTCGGCCCGATCAGCGAAAGCGACATCGATCTGGCGGCGGCGACCAACAGTCTGGTGGTCGGCTTCCACGTCCGGGTCAATCCGGGCGTGAACGATCTGGCGAAAAAACAGGGCGTGGAAATCCGCCTTTACAGCATTATTTACGAATTGCTGGAGGATATCACCGATGCTCTTGCCGGTAAGCTGGAACCCGAACGGCGGGAAAAAGTCACCGGTCAGGCACGGATATTGCAGATCTTTGAATTGAGCAAAGGTCCGAAAATCTGCGGCTGCCGGGTGGACAGCGGCAGTGTCAAAGTCGGCGCCAAAGCCCGCGTCTGGCGCAACCGTGAACTCATCTACAACGGCGAAGTCATCAGCTTGAAACACTTCAAAGATGACGTCCGTGAGGTGAAAGCCGGTTTGGAATGCGGTATCCGTCTGGATAACTTTGCTGACTTTATCGAAGGTGACGAAATCGAGATCTACGAGATCGAATATAAGAAAGCGACCCTCTGATGGCTGAAAGAATCGACCGGTTGACCCGGGTCAACGAACTTATTAAACGGGAAATGGCGGGATTGCTGGAAAAAGTGACCCCGCCGGCTCCGAATATGCTGATTTCGGTGACAGAAGTTTCCGCCAGCGTGGATTTGCGCAATGCCACGGTGTCGGTGAGTATTTTCGGCGGAGATAATGCCGCCCGGGCGGAAGTTTTCCGCACGCTCAACGCCAAACGGGTGGATTTTCAGAAACATCTGGCACGGTATCTGGCTTTCAAACATACGCCGGTACTGATGTTCAAACCCGACCGCAGATTGGAATTGGGCGACCGGGTATTGGAATTGCTCAAAGACGCCCCGGAGGACAACGCATGAGTGCCGCCGCATTTGCCAAACGGATTTTAGCAGCGCATAAAGTGTTGATAATGACCCACTTGCGTCCGGATGGCGATGCTTTGGGCAGCACCTTTGCCATGCGGGGATTTCTGCGCAGCTGCGGTATTGAGGCAGACGTGCTTCTGCCCGGAGGGATGCCCAACCGTTACCGGGCGCTCTGTACCGGTGAATTGACCGCAGTCGCCCCGGAGGAATTGGAGCAGTTTGACCTGATAATCTCCCAGGATTGTGCCAATAGCGAAAGACTCGGCTGCGGTGAAACTCTGTCGCTGGAACTGCTTAAAAAACATGATCTTATCAATATCGACCACCATGCCAAAAGTTCCATCGGCATCGCTGAAGCATGGGTGGATGACCATGCCGCCAGCACTTGCACGATGGTCGCCGAAATATTGCTGGCATCCGGCAGGGAAATCCCCCCGGAATGTGCCACATTTCTGCTCGCCGGAATGATGACCGATACCGGTTGTTTCTGCTTTGCCAATACCGACGGCAGAGCATTGCGGGCAGCAGCGGCAATGACCGATCGCGGCGCCGATGTGGAAAAAGTCGCCAATGCGTTGTTTTTCAGTAAAGATTTGCAGCAATTGCAGTTTGAAGCAGAACTGGTCACCAGCTGTCTGAAAACCGCCTGCAACGGCAAATTTGCCTATATTTTTATCCCGGATGAACTGCTGCTGAAATACGATTTCGACTTGAGAGAAGACGAGGGACTTATCGACATCGTCCGTTCCGTCAACGGCGCAACCGTCGCCATGCTTTCACACCGCCGTCCGGATGGTATCCGTATCTCCCTGCGAAGCAAAGATAAAAACTTCCCCGTCGGCCCCATCGCCCGCAAATTCGGCGGCGGCGGCCACGAAATGGCTGCCGGATGCACCCTCAACGTCAACTCCTTTGATGAAGCCTTGCAATTTCTGCTCCCGGAAATTTCTGCCCTCCTCAATCAGTCTGCATGACGTGGTTTAGGTGAGCAGTCTGCGGGCGGTTTTTTTTTGATATTTTGCGGGGTTACGCTTTTTTTTGTGGGGGCTCACGCCGCCCCCACGCCCCGGCGCCCGCCAAGGCGGGATTTTGCTCTTGGTGTGTCC
>SUVU01000162.1 GCA_015061865.1 Lentisphaerota bacterium | reverse complement strand
CGTAATAACTCCCGGTATTCCCAGTACGCTTTGCATCCACAGAAAAACGCCCGGCAGGATTTCCTGTCGGGCGGTGATTTTTTGGTGAGTTTTACGCCGTGATCTGCGCCAGTTTGATGGTTTTGTCTTTGGCATCGTAGGTCAACTTGTAACTGCCGATCTCAATGGCGGCGCTGCCGTCCCAAGCGGTCAAGCCTGCGCCGTTGACGGAGAACTTGGCGTTGGTGAAGTCGCTGATACCCGCAACTGCCGTCCACTCGGCTTCGCCTTCGGCGATGAAGTCAAACGTGGTCACACCGGGTTCGGCGCCGCCTTCGACACGGTTGCCGAGGTAGAATTCGTTATTCGCCGTGAGTATGCAACCCTCGTTGATGACGAATTTGTCCACATAGTCGATCAGGTCGGCGGTGACGTTGGTCGCCAACTCAACAACAGTCGCTTTGGCATAGTCCATACCCGCACTGCTGACCCCGGAAAGACGGGTCAGTACCTTTTCAGCACCGGCAAATGTCAGGTTCACATTATCGACCCAGCTGTAACCATATCTGCCGCCCATGAAGATCGTATTGACCACCGCATCATTTTCGATGGTGATGTCGGTGGTACCGACAGTGGTGGTGCCGTCAGCGTTGGCACCGCCGCCGTAGAGGTAATCGACCGTGCCGCCGGAGATGATGACGTTGGCAGTCTCGACGGAACTGACAGCGCCTTTTTCCGCCCAGCCGCCCGCATAAATGCGGCTGTGACTGCCGGCGGTGACGGTAATATTGACTTCGGTAACGCTGGCGTTACCGTTCTGGCGGGCATGTGCGCCGCCATACATATTGGTCGAAACCGCACCGCCGTCAAGGTTGATGTTGACCGATTTGACCGTCAACTGCGCTTCCGCAGAATCTGTACCGTTACCATAGAGATAACCACCAGCATAAACTTTTGCCGCCACTTCGGCAGTGCCGCCGATGAGCAATTCAACATTGTCAACTGCGGCAGTATTTCCGGCAGTAACATACGCTCCGCCGACGAGGTTGCTCTCAACTTTGCCGCCGGAAATTTTGGTGGCGATCTCGCTTTCGTTGCCTTTGGTCGCAAAGAGCGTACCGACTTTGCCGCCATCCATCACCGTTAAACCGCTGCCGGCGTAACTCGCCAGATCGCTTCCGACGGTGATCTGCGCATCAATTTCTTTCAGCACCAGATTATTATCCACGACTGCCAGTCCCAAATAGGCGTTGGATTTGTTGTTGATCGTATAGGCGCCGATCGCCGTAACTCCGGTGGCGATAACCGCACCGCTTTCATAACCTGAACCGTCAACAGTAATCGCAACTTTGCTGGCATCCAAGCCGGTAAAGTTGATTTTCTCTCCGGACAACACGATGGAGTTGTTGCCGTAAAAAGTTAATTTGGCGACATCGATTTCAGTCGTATTGTCAAAAAACAAAATTGCATTTTCAGTGACATTGAATGTTCCATTGCCGCTTACAGCCGCGTTGATGACATTGCGGTCGGAAAAATTCACCTTGCCGGCAGAATTAACGATGGTATCGACTGATTGCGCAAAGGTCGAACCGCTGATATTGGCAGTACCTTTATAGACGAATATAGCACCGCCGGCACCGGGAGAACTGTTTCCGGAAAAAGTTGAACCGGTAATCGTTGCCGATGCATTGGTTTCGTTAAGGTAGATCGCGCCGCCGTAATTAGTTTTTCCGGAACTGTTTTCCACAAACAGCGAATCGTTGATCGTCACTGCATTGTTGTGAACATGCAAAGCTCCGCCGCCGCGGGTAGTGCAAATGTTGCCGGAGAAAGTTGAGCCGGTAATTTTCAGAGTTCCGTTCCCCATTGAGATCGCACCGCCGTAATAATCCGTGGTGTTGTCCGCAAAAAGCGAATTACTGATCTCAGTATTTCCAACGGTGCGGATCGCACCGCCATTACTGCCGGATGCAGTATTTTTGTTTCCGGAAAAAACGGAATCGGAAACAATCAGTTTTCCGGCAGACCATATCGCACCGCCTTCTCCGGCAGCAGTGTTTTTATTAAATTCTGTCCCGGAAATATTGGTTTCTCCGCTGCCGATGTACAATGCTCCACCGTTTGCAGCACTGTTTTCTGTAAAAATGCCGTCCTTCAGAGTGATTTGCGGATTTTTATCATCACCGCGGACAAATATTGCTCCGCCTGAAGTCGCAGAAACATTACCGGAAAATTCAGTGGCGGTGATAACCGCTGTTCCTTCATTAACGTTGATTGCACCGCCATTATTGTCTGCGCTGTTATTTACAATCAGAGAATCGGTGACTTCCAGATAATTGCGGTTAAGTTTGATTGCACCGCCGAGAGAGTCAGCATGGTTGCGGCTCAATGTTGAACCGGTAATAACCGCCGACGCACCGTTTCCGATACCGGCAGTCAGCGCACTGCCGTCATTGGCGGCGTTGTTGTCAAACAAACTGTTTTCAATTGCCACGCTGCCGAAAGAGTTGACTTTTACCGCACTGCTTTCCGCGATACCGGAGAAAGTTGCGCCGGTAATACCAGTGAAAACTTCATCGGCATCATTACCGATCACCAATGCATTGCTGCTGACAATGCCGGAAATAACGCTGTTTTCAGTGATACTCTCTGCGGGCAAATCAGTTCCGATGTAGTTGCCGCGGTAAACTTCACCGTTGACAGCTGCACCCGAAATGGCTTGCGGAGCATAAATATTGTACGCAACTCCATCGTATGCCACGGAGAATTTCTTATTTTCAGCGTCAAACACAAATGTATACATGCCGTTACCAATCGCACAAGCCTCGTCAAGAGTCACCGTTTTGCCATTAACCGTGATTACTTCGCCCATTGCAGCGATACCGGAGGCTATCACAAAAGGAGATTCGGCAAATGC
>SUVU01000161.1 GCA_015061865.1 Lentisphaerota bacterium | reverse complement strand
GCGGCGTTTTATGCTCAAAAAGAGTTCTTTTCCATTAAACAGGAGGTTTGAATCATGGAATTTAAAGAATGTGATCTGCTGGCAAAGGCAGTCCGGCTGGATTGTCTGAAAATGGTCCACGCCGGGAAATCCGGTCACATCGGCAGTATGCTGTCATGTGCCGAAATCCTCGCCGTACTCTACAAAAAAATCCTGAATGTCTCCCCCGACGCTCCCAAAGCTCCGGAGCGTGACCGGTTGATTTTCAGCAAAGGCCACGGCGGGGCGGCGCTTTTTGCCACGCTGGCGGAATTGGGATACTTCCCCAAAGCGTGGCTGGACACCTATTATCAGGACGCCGGGAAACTTTCCGGTCACATCAGTCACCATGTGCCGGGGGTGGAATTTTCCACCGGTTCACTCGGTCACGGTCTGCCGGTGGCGTGCGGGATGGCGATGTTTCACAAAAACAGCGGCTCCAACCGCCGGATTTTTTGCGTGGTCAGCGACGGCGACCTCGATGAAGGTTCCAGCTGGGAAGCGATCATGCTCGCCGGACAGCATAAATTCAACAACCTCTGCATGATCGTGGATTACAACCGTCTGCAGGCTCTCGGCCGTTCGGAAAACATCATTGACCTGGAGTCGCTGGAGGAAAAATTACAGCTTTTCAACTGGCACACCGTCACGGTCGCCGACGGTCACGATTGCGCACAGATTTTTGAAGCGCTGAAAGATTTTCCGGCTTCGGAAAAACCGACCGCCGTCATCTGCCGCACCGTCAAAGGCAAAGGCGTGTCGTTTATGGAGGATGATTACCGTTGGCACTACGGCCCGCTGACGGATGAACTTTACGAAAAAGCAGTTGCGGAAGTGGAGGCATAAAATGAGAAAAGCATTTAACGAAGAACTGTTGCTGGCAGCACGGCAGGATGAACGTATCCACATGATCCTTGCCGATATCGGTTACGGCGAAATCGAACCGTTTGCGGAAAACTTCCCCAAACGTTTCATCAACTGCGGCGTGGCAGAGCAGAATATGACCGGCGTCGCCTGCGGCGTGGCAATGGAGGGCAATATCGCGATCACCTATTCCATCGCCAATTTCCCCACGCTCCGCTGTCTGGAGCAGATCCGCAACGATGTCTGTTACCACAACGCCAACGTTAAAATCGTCATCATCGGCGGCGGCATGGCTTACGGGCCGCTGGGGATCAGCCACCACTCCACCGAAGACCTCGCCATTATGCGGGCTTTGCCCAATATGGTCGTGCTGGCTCCGGCGGATAAACATGAAGCCCGGGCGGCAGTTCATGCCATGCTCGCTTACAATGGCCCGGTCTACTACCGGTGCGGCTATAAAGGCGAAGCGGATATCCACCCGGCTCCGGTGAAATTTGAGATCGGCAAAGCGATCCCCGTCAAATCCGGCAAAGATTTGACTCTCGTGTTTACCGGCACCATCGGTTATAACTGCAAACTTGCCGTGGAAGCGCTTGCCGCTGAAGGTATTGACGTGGAATTGATCTCCATGCCGACGGTCAAACCGATCGATGCGGCGGCATTGATTGCTTCGGCGGCAAAAACCGGCAGACTTCTCACCGTTGAGGAGCATAATATCTGCGGCGGTCTGGGCAGTGCCGTTGCCGAAACATTGCTGGATGCCGGATGCGGCAATATCAAATTCCGCCGCATAGCCCTGCCGGATGTGAATGTTTCCAAAATCGGTTCGCAGGAGTGGCTGCGTGACCAGTACGGTATGGGGGTCAAAGACATTATCAATGCCGTGAAAGGAATGATGAAATGAAACGTCTTGCCGGAAAAATCGCCATTATCACCGGAGGCGCTTCCGGTATCGGAGCCGCCGGCACCCGCAAATTCGCCGGCGAAGGCGCCACCGTCGTCATTGCCGACCTCAATGAAACTGCCGGTAATGCCCTTGCCGCCGAATTGACTGCCGCCGGTCAGGATGTCCGGTTTGTGAAATGCGATGTCGCCAACACCGGTCAGGTCAAAGCCGTCATCGACTTCTGCCGTGACCTCGGCGGTTTGGACATTATTTACAATAATGCCGGAGTCTATCTCGCCGGAGCAGACGGCAGGATCACCGATATCGAAGAGGATATCTGGGATAAAGTGATCGCTATCAACCTGAAAAGCGTTTATCTTTTCTGCAAATACGGCATCCCGCTGATGCTGGAACGCGGCGGCAGTATCATCAATACCGCCAGCAGTGCCGGTATGATCGGTATTCCCAACTGCGACGCCTATACTGCCACTAAAGGTGCGATCGTCCAGCTGACCAAATCGCTTGCCGCAGAGTACGGCAGATATAATATCCGTACCAACTGCATCTCTCCGGCAGCGATCATGACCCCGATGGTGCGGCAGAGCAATCCGCCGGATTGTGATGCGTTCGATGAAAACGCATTTCTCAAACTCCGCACCCCCCTGCGGCGTTACGGCACCCCGGAGGAGATCGCCGATCTCGCCTGCTATCTGGCTTCCAATGAAGCAACTTATCTGAATGGTACCGTTATCGCCGCCGACGGCGGCATCACCATCAACGGTGACCTTTCCAAAGCCAAATAAACAGCTTTGCTCCATCCGCCGCCTCCGATTCCGGGGCGGCATTTTTTTGTGTGCAGTCTGCCGGCGTGTTGAGTGGAGGCAGGCGTCTTTGTATGCAGTCTGCAAGCGTTTTGAATGGATGCGGTACGGGGTGGGGTGTGCAGTCTGCAAGCGGTTTGAGTAGAGGCTTGGAGTGGTTACGCTTGGGGAGGCAAACCCCACACGGTGAGGTTTTCCTCCCCAAACCCCACCTTTTCCGCCTGCTGCGGATGTTGGGAGACTTTCAAACCGCTTGGCTTGAGGGGGCGTGACTCTGCTATGGCGTGGTTACGTCAGTATCAGTACAATTTACATTCGCCTTTACAACCGGGGGTTGTAAAGGCTCTCCTGCT
>SUVU01000160.1 GCA_015061865.1 Lentisphaerota bacterium | reverse complement strand
TGCGGGAGTGTACTACCGTACTCGACCGTACCGGCACAGAAGCAAGGCGCGAAAGTGCCCGCGATGCGCCACCGACGGTTAGATTTTATCACAACAAATGGGACAATAATTAAAAATTATGTTTTTACCAGTTGCGCAACAGATCGGAAACTTTTTTCAGAGCTTCCCGGGGAGCAAGTTTTTCGCTGAAATCACGGGTTTCCAGATTGACGTACAACTCTTTGCCCCGGGCATCGACCTGATCCCAGAAGGTTTTGATATCCATATCACCTTCACCGATAATCATGTCGGCAAAATGTTTGCCGTTGCGTTTCAGCGTGGTATCTGCCTGCGGCGTGTCATAAACTTTCCAGTCTTTCAGGTGCATATGCACCACAAAATCTTTCAATTTGTGGTATGCGGCAACCGGATCATCGGCAGTAGCGGTGTTGCCGTGGTCAAAGGTGAGTTTCAAACCCGGAACCGCAGTGAGAAGCTCCAGAACTTCATCCGCAGTCGTGATCGGACTGTTATGATACCCGGTACTTTCTGCAGTGAGGATCACGCCCGCAGCTTTTGCCAGCGGATAAGCCTGCTGATAATATTCGATCCACGCTTTCCGGTCTTCAGCCATAGTCGTATTGCCTTTGCGGGGGAACGGCGGCAGCATCATGATGGGAGCGCCCAGCGTCACGGCATCGTCCAGAGATGATTTGAAATCATCCATATAACTGTCATCGTAGTTCAAAAATTTCTCTTTGAGCATCGTATGAGCAGCGATCGTCAAGCCGGCATCTTCAGAAATTTTCCGGAGCAGAGCCGGATCAGTATTATGAGTGGAGATCCAGTCGATCGCCGTCATGCCGCAATAGACTGCCGCTTCCACGATCTCCTCCGGCGTGGAATACGGCATCATACAGGACATCATACAAAGTTTCATCTTTTTTGTCGCTTTCCCGATTAATTGTACATATTTTGTGATTTTGATAGAATATACCTTAAAATCAGCAAATTTCCAGTGATTTTTCAAAGATTTCCGGCAGATTCCACCTAAAAACCGCCTGCCGGATAATATTTTGCCCGTCACTGCTGAAACTCCGCGTGCAGTACCGGCCGGAAACCGGTATCAGTCAGCACGTTCAACCCGCTCCGGGCTTTCGTTAACAACGGTATTATTTCCGGATAATATATTGCTCAAAAATCATTTCAAGCTGCTATTGAGCGATTGCAAAAAATACAACCGCAAAGTATATTATACTTCAGGTATAAAGACAACCCCAAACCACAGGAGGAGAAATATGAATACAGGTTTGATTATCACTATTGTCGTTGCGGTGCTCATCGTTTTGTGGTGGATCGCCAAATTCAATGCCTTTACCAGACTTAAAATTGCGATCACCGAATCCTGGGGCGGTATTGATGTGCAGTTGAAACGCAAAGCCAACATCATCCCCAATCTGGTCGATGCGCTCCGGATGCAGATCGATTTCGAGAGCAATCTGCTGAAAGAACTCACCGCCGCCAGAACCGGACTTGCCAGCAGTGACCACGCCGAAGCGATCGCCGCCAGCGACCGGATTTCAGCGATCCTGCCGCAGATCCGTGCCACTGCAGAAAATTATCCGCAGCTCGGCACCAATGCCTCGTTCCTCAAACTTATGGAAGACATCCGGGACTGCGAAGATAAAATCGCTTACGCCCGCAATCGTTACAATATGACCGTGGCACGTTACAATATGGATATCGCCATGTTCCCCGCTAAAATCGTCGCCGGAGTCCATAATTTCGCCGCCGAACAGCTCTTTGAGATCACCGAAGCCGCCCGGCAGGATGCCGACAACATGAGAATCAGCAAACTGTGACCGGCAGACCATGAACGATATTGCATCTGTTCCGCTTATAGCATCGGAGGAGGTCCGGAAAAACTTCCGCAACAGCATCATTCTGATCGCTGTTATGGCGGCACTGGTTTTCGGACTGTCGTACTATATCGGCAAGCTCGTCGGTGATGTCGGTGCCGGTCTGTTGATCGGTACGGTCGTGGTTGTCATCGTCCTGCCGCTGCAGATATTGACCGCCAAATGGGCGATCCTTGCCATGACCAGAGGCAGAGCCGCTGATCCCGATGATTTGCGGGAACGCCGGGCGCTGCACATCATCAGCGGTCTGGCGGTGTCCGCCGGTTTGAAACGGACTCCCGACCTCTACATCGTC
This sequence comes from Lentisphaerota bacterium, assembly GCA_015061865.1. GTDB lineage: Bacteria > Verrucomicrobiota > Lentisphaeria > Victivallales > Victivallaceae > UBA1784. The sequence goes on along the minus strand of SUVU01000160.1, from coordinate 767 downwards.
CCCAGCCGGGTGCCGAATGCGTTTGCTTCCGGCATGGGCGAAAGTGACGCTTTTGTCGCCGTCACGCAGGGGTTGCTGGATATGATGGACGATCAGGAACTTGAGGGTGTCATCGCCCACGAAGTCGGTCACATCATCCACCGGGATATCATGCTCAATCAGCTGGTGGTGGCGCTGATCAGTGCGCTGCTGATCCTGGCGTTTATTCTGGAACGGCTCAGTGTGATGCAGATGTTCAGCGACCGGCGCCGGGACCGGGATTCCGGAACCGGGGCAATAGTGCTGGCAGTATGCCTGCTGGCACTGCTGATCCGCCCGATCGCGGCATTGATCGGTTCACTGCTGCAAATGGCGATCTCCAGACAGCGTGAATACGCCGCCGATGCCGTAGCGGTGCGCCTGTGCAGTTACAATGAAGGTCTGGCAAGTGCGCTGGCAAAAATCGGCGGGATCAAACAATACTCCAAAGCCGACAATGATTCTCTCGGCGGCAGCAATCTCGCCGGCATGTATATCCATTTCCCCGGCGGAGAACTTTTTTCCACCCACCCGCCGATCGAAAAACGGATCGAGCGTTTGCGGAACATGTACTGATTTCCAAATCACAAAAAACGGGGGGCTGCTGCAAAACATTTTTGAGGTTTTGCAGCAGCCCTTAATTATTGGGTAATGTCCCAAATTTTGTGAAACATACATACAAAACGATTTGATTGCACCCGGTGGATGCAGCGTGCGGCAATGTCGTGTTTTGCGCCGAGTACGGAGAT
>SUVU01000049.1 GCA_015061865.1 Lentisphaerota bacterium | reverse complement strand
TTTTTTTCCGCTGATTCTCGCTTGCTCTGACTTGCCTTTTCGGCGGACAGCTGCTCGGTTGTGTACATCCAGTACACGCCCTCGCATCTGCCTTGAAAAAACTCGTCATAGCGGCGCGATAATCAGCGGAAAGGCGTGTTGGTGAAATGGCTCTCATTTCCGCCGCTGCTGAATCGCGGCGGCACGCAACGCCTTGCGGCTTATGCGTAAAAGGTGCGGCTGACGCCGCCTTTTTTATAACTTAAACGGAAAGGCGTGTTGGTGGAATGGCTCTCATTTCCGCCGCAGAAATGCGGCGGCACGCAACGCCTTGCGGCTTATGCGTGAAAGGTGCGGCTGACGCCGCTTGTTTTTTTATGGCAGTCTGCAAACGTTTTGAGTGGATGCGAACGGGGGGAGGTTTGCAGTCTGCAGGCGGTTGATTTGCAGACCGGTTGCGAGCCTCTTCGAGGCGAGCGCGCAGTCCGCATGCGAATGAACTGTGCGACGCAAAGCGGAGCAACAGCGGCAAGCGACAGCGCCGCCGATGAGCGGAGGACGAGCAGGAGAGCCTTTACAACCCCCGGTTGTAAAGGCGAATGTAAATTGTACTGATACTGACGTAGCCACGCCATAGCAGAGTCACGCACCCTCAAGTCAAGCGGTGTGAAAGTCTCCAAACATCCGCAGCAGGCGGAAAAGGTGGGGTTTGGGGAGGAAAACCTCACCGTGTGGGGTTTGCCTCCCCAAGCGTAACCACGCAAAATATCAAAATCAACCGTCCGCAGACTGCTCACAAAAACGCTCGCATCCACTCATCCCGCCCGCAGACTGCACACCTCATCATATCTGCCGCAGTTCAGAGATGATTGTGCAGTTGGAGCATGGCTTCCAGACTGCGGATGTCGCTTTCATTACCCCGCACCAGCGGCACGTCGGCGAGGGCTTGCCGGCGGCGGTAGTACCATTTGCGGTACCGGGCGAGGTTTTGCGAAGAAGCGTGGCGTTGATATGCCTGCCATGCTTCGGATAAGAAGTGTTCGGTAAAAGACACCGCGCACATGGCGGCGTGGTAGCGGGTTTCCAGCCATACGCCGTCGAGCTGTGCATCTGGTGAAGCGATCAATTGCCGGGCAAATTCAGCCGGCAGGGCGAGGACGGCGTTGGCAAATTTCAACAGTGCCGCCGGGGAAGTGCCGTAAGTTTTGCGGATGATTTCCGGCAGGGGCGACGGGGTGATTGCTTGCGGAGTTATCAGTTGATACGATTCCGGCGGCGGCACATTGCCGAGCAATGCCGTCAGCTCCCGGAGTACTTCGGCTTCGTGGGCGGCAAGTTCCGGGGTTTTCCAGATTTCGGCATCCAGACGGGATTTTTCGGTCAAAAGTGAAGCGGTCAGATAATCCAGTTCTCCGGTGCAGAGCCGGGTCGCCACTGCCAGCGGCGTGTCATTTGCCATAACGAGCCGGATCGAAGCGATGGCGACGGCTTCCCGCAGGAAATCCAGCGCAATTTCCGTTGCCTGTTCCGGCGGTTTTTGCCGGATGAATTTCAGCAGATCCGGCAATTCATGCCGCCGCCGGTCGTCGGCTGCCAGTTGGGTACAGCGCTCCAGTTTGGCGGCGCTTTCACCGGCAAGATAGCGGGCTTTGGCAACCGCTTGCCACTGTTCCAGCGAGCGCGGGGCAGGAGAAACAGCCGTACAGCCGGAAAACAGCAGTACGGCAATAAACAGCCACCCCCGCGTTTTCATTACCGCTTACCAGCTGTTTTGGTCAGTGGGAAATTCGCCGGAGCGCACTTCGCCGGCGTAATTTTGCAGAGCCGCCGTGATCGCAGTGCCGAGATCGGCGTAACGTTTGGCGTGTTTCGGGGTGAAATCCAGCAACCCCAGCAAATCGCAGATCACCTGCACCTGACCGGAGCAATATTTCCCCGAACCGATGCCGACCGTCGGAATATTCAATGCTTCAGTGACCCGTTTGCCCAATGCTTCCGGCACGCACTCCAGTACGACGGCAAACGCTCCGGCATCCTGCAGCGCCAGGGCATCCTGCAAAACTTTATCGGCGGATTTTTCATCTTTGCCGACGATTTTATAGCCGCCGCTGACCTGCACCCGCTGGGGCATGAGACCGATGTGACCCATCACCGGGATCCCGGCTCCGGTCATCCGGCGCACCAGATCGGCGTATTCAGCGCCGCCTTCCAGTTTGACGGCATCGGCACCGGTGGTTTTCATGGCAACTCCGGCATGGTGCATCGCCAGCGAAACGCTCTCCTGATAGCTCATAAACGGCATATCAAACACCACAAACGCTTCCGGCGCCCCCCGGCGCACGGCGGCGGTATGGCTGAGCATATCATCCATCGTCACCGGCAGCGTGTTGGCATAGCCGAGATGGGTCATGCCGACGGAATCGCCCACCAGCAGAAAATCCACTCCCGCCGCTGCACACAAGCGGGATTGAATGGCATCGTATGCGGTACACATCACCAGTTTTTCACCGGCGGCATAACGTTTGGCAAGTGTCGAAACGGTCACTTTTTTCATTTTCAGTGTGATCCTTAGTATAAAATACATCGTGAAATTGTGTCATCCATATAAAATAGCGTAATGCCGGGATTTTTTCAAGTTTCGCTGATTTGTGCATTTTATTTGGCGGAAAATACTTGATTTTTCGGTGAAATAATACTATTTTATGCACTGTGGAACCAAAAAATATTACAACTTGATCAGGAGGGTAAAATATGCTGCATCGAAGCGATTTTGTGATTTCAACTCTGGGTGAATGTACGATCCCGTCACCGATCACCGATCAGACGTTTGTCAGTGATGCCGAAACGGTCTCTTATTTCACCGACGTTGCCCAGATCAAAAGTTATATCGACCGCGGCGAAGATGTCCCCGCATTTGAACACGCCGGTCCCCGCCAGATGATCTATCACAATCCGGCGTGGTGCCGTGCCGCCATTCTGACTGCCGGCGGTCTCTGCCCCGGATTGAATGAAGTTATCAAGTTCCTGACGCTGTCGCTTTACCGGGATTACGGCGTGCATGATATTTACGGTATCCGTTACGGCTACCGGGGGCTGAATCCCGCCCGCAACCTCGCTCCGGTGCGGCTCACTCCGGAAGTGGTGGACGATATCCACGATAAAGGCGGTTCCATCCTCGGTTCCAGCCGCGGGGCGGAAGATACCGGCTTGATCGTGGATTCGCTGAAACGGCTCGGCGTGAATCTGCTCTTTTGCATCGGCGGCGACGGCACGAGCCGCTGCGCCCACGAGATCGCCGAGGAGATCATGGTCAGACAATTGCCGATCAGTGTGGTGGCGATCCCCAAAACGATCGACAATGATATTTCGTTCATCGACCGTACATTCGGTTTCAGCACGGCGGTGCGCCGGGCGGAACAATTCGTCAGCGGCGCCCACAACGAAGCCAAAGGCGCATACAACGGTCTGTCGCTGATCAAAGTGATGGGGCGGGACAGCGGATTCATTGCCGCTTACACCGCATTGGCAAATCCTTATATCAACTACTGTCTGATCCCCGAATCCCCGTTTTCGCTGGATGAACCGGGCGACCCCAAAGCACTGCTGCCGCATCTGGTCGAACGTATGAATCTGAAACATCACGCCGTCATCATCGTCGCCGAAGGCGCCGGTCAGAATCTGTTTGCTTCCCGGGAGCGCAAAAAAGATGCTTCCGGAAACATTCTGCACGAAGATATCGGTATTTTCCTGAAAAACGAGATCAATAAATACTTCAAGTCCCGCAAAATCGAGCTGAATTTGAAATATTTCGACCTCGGTTATACCATCCGGAGCGTCCGTGCCGAGGGCGATGACGCCGTATTCTGCGCCACGCTTGCCCAGAGCGCCGCCCACGCTGCCATGGCGGGCAAAACCGACGTCATGGTCGGACACTGGTCGGGGATGTTTACCCATGTGCCGATCGCTTTGGCGACCAAGCAGCGCAAAAAACTGGATCTGCACACTCCGTTGTGGTCATGCGTGGAGTCGCTGACCTGTTTCTGACGGTTCGCCTGAAACATTGACGCGGTAAAAGGGATTTTTGAAGTCAAAAATCTGTTTTTACCGCTGTTTTTTTGCTGAAATCAGGTTGCAAATCGTGTGCAGATGGTGTATATTAAGTGAACGATAGTATACAACCAAATCATACCGGAGAAAAAGATTATGCGTTACATCGACAAATTTATGGCGGCATTCCCGTTTGAAGGACTGACTTTTGATGACATTTCGCTGGTGACCCAGTATTCAGATTTTCTGCCGCACGATACCGATGTGGCAAGCTATTTTTCCCGTAATATCAAATTGAATATCCCCTTCGTCAGTGCGGCGATGGATACTGTGACCGAGAGCGAAATGGCGATCGCTATGGCCCGTCTCGGCGGTATCGGCGTGATCCATAAAAACCTCACCCCCGACCGTCAGGCGGAGGAGGTCCGTAAAGTCAAACAGTATCTCAACGGCGTGATCCGCACTCCGATCGTGTTTCATCCGGAGCAGACCGTCGCCGAAATGCTCGCCGAGAAAAAACGTAAAAAATACTCCTTCTCCGGCTTCCCCATCGTGGACGATGCCGGTCATCTGGTCGGTATCATCACCAGCAAAGATATCAAATTCCTGACCGATTACAATATCCGTATCAGCGAAGTGATGACCAAATCCCCGGTCTCCGCCCCCACCGGAACAACTATGGCGGATGCTTACCAGCTCATGCTCAAAAACAAAGTCGGCAAACTGCCGATGGTCGATAACGCCGGTAAACTTACCGGTTTGTTCAGCTTCCTCGATGTCCGAACGCTGATCGCCCGGGACGAGCCGGATTACAACCGTGACAGCCGTCACCAGCTCCGGGTCGCCGCTGCGATCGGTCCCTACGATGAGGCCCGTGCCGAAGCTCTGGTCAATGCCGGCGCCGATGCGCTGGTCATCGACACCGCCCACGGCGATTCCAAAGGTGTGATCGAGACCGTGGCGATGTTCAAAGAGCGCTACGGCAGCAAAGTTGACATCGTTGCCGGCAATATCGCCACCGCTGAAGGCGCCAAAGCCCTCGTCGATGCCGGTGCTGACGGTGTGAAAGTCGGTATCGGCCCCGGTTCGATCTGCACCACCCGTGTGGTCGCCGGGGTCGGGGTGCCGCAGGTTTCCGCAGTTTATGCTGTCCGCAGTGCAGTTCCGGCAGACGTGCCGGTGATCGCCGACGGCGGTATCAAACAGTCCGGCGACGTTGCCAAAGCTCTGGCGGTCGGCGCTTCCTGCGTGATGATGGGTTCTGCGCTCGCCGGTACCAGCGAAAGCAACGGCGATGTCGTGCTGCATCAGGGCAGAAGCTATGTCGCTTACCGCGGCATGGGCAGTCTCGAAGCGATGAAATGCAACAAAGGCAGCCGGGAACGTTACGGTCAGGACGATGTCGAGAGCGACAACGATCTGGTGCCGCAGGGCATCGAAGCGATGGTGCCGTTCCGGGGTGCGGTGCGCAACGTCATCCACCAGTTTGTCGGCGGTCTGCGTTACAGCCTGGGATATTGCGGTGCGAAAACCATTCCGGAATTTCAGGAAAAAGCCAAAATGGTGCGGGTCAGTGCCGCCGGATTGCGTGAAGCTCATCCGCACGACGTGGTCATCACCAAAGATGCCCCGAATTACAGCTCCAGTTCCATCTGATTTGGAGTCGGCATGATGAAAAAGGCGTTTGTTCTGCTGGCGGCGCTGGTTGCGGTCACGGTTTCGGCGGCGTCGCCGCGGATCGCCGTGGTCGATCTCCGGCGGGTTTTCAAAGAATATTACAAAAGCCGCATCGCCGAGGAATTCATCAAACAGCAGGCGGAGAGCGCCCGGCTGTATCTCGGTCAGTTGACCAAACAGCTGGAAGCACTCCGTGCCGATGCCCGCAGACTTGGCACCAATGCCATGAATCAGGCATTGGATCCGGCGTTGAAAGCCAAAGCCGATGCCGATGCTGCGGCGGCACTGCGTAAAGTCGCCGAAAAAGAGGCGGAAATCAAACTTTATACCGGCGAACGGGCACGGGAGATCCAGGAGCTTGAACAGCGCCGCCGTGCCGAGATCATCGCCGATATCCGGGCTGAAGTTAATCGCCGTGCCGTCGTCGGCGGGTATGAATTGGTGTTGGATTCTTCCGGTATGACCACCAATGACCTGCCGGCAGTATTGGTGTTTCCGGCAAAAAATGATATTTCCAATGCGGTGATCCGGGAGTTGAACCGCAATGCTTCCAAACCCAAAAGCCAACGCTGACGTACAAGTGCAACATACATAAGGAACAGTAAGATGAAACAGATCACCATGACTGCCGCCGAAATCGCCAATGCCGTTCAGGGAACCGTTGCCGGAGATCCGGATCGGACTATTTCCAGCGTGTCCGGTATCAAAGATGCCGCTGCGGAACAATTGAGTTTCGTCGGCAATAAAAAATATGAAGAGTTGCTGCAGCATACTGCTGCCGGGATCGTGCTGGTCTGCAAAGACCTCGCCGGGGCATCCACTGAAAACCGCACTTTGATCGTGTGTGATAACGTGGATCTGGCATTTGCCAAAGTTACCGCCATGTTTGCCGAGGAGCCGCCCGCCGTGGTGCGGGGGATCCATCCGAGCGCTGTGATCGCCGGGGATGCCAAAATCGGCAAAGATGTTGCCATCGGCGCCAATGTGGTGATCGAAGCCGGTGCTGAGATCGGTGACGGGGCAGTCATTGATGCTCTCTGCTATATCGGGCATGAGGCGAAAATCGGTGCGGCGACCCGGCTTTATGCGGGGGTGAAAGTGATGTACCGCTGTACGGTCGGGGCGAAATGTATCATTCATCCGGGCGTGGTCATCGGTGCCGACGGATTCGGTTTTATCCCCGGTCCGCAGGGGCTGGTCAAAGTGCCGCAGACCGGTATCGTCCAGATCGGCAATGACGTCGAAATCGGTGCCAATACCACCATCGACCGGGCGCGTTTCGGCAAAACCATCGTCAAAGACAACGTGAAAATCGACGATCAGGTCATGGTCGCTCACAACGTGGTCGTCGGTGAAAGTTCCATTCTGGTGGCGCAGTGCGGTATTGCCGGCAGTGCCGAGCTGGGACGGGGCGTTATCGTTGCCGGTAAAGCCGGTATCAACGGTCACATCACCATCGGCGACGGCTGTCAGATCGCCGGAACGAGTTCAGTAATCAAAAGTCTGCCTGCCGGGACGATTGCGATCGGTACTCCGGCGGAATCCCAGCGGGAATTCATGGCCCGGCTCGGCTTGCCGAAAAAAGTGAAAAAACTTGACGACAAGATCAAAGAACTCGAAGCTAAAATTGCCGAATTGAGCAAATAATGCGGCAGATCCTGCTGTTTGCATTGCTTGCAGTCACGGCTGCAGCTGCTGCCGGGGCGGAGGATGGCTTGCTCCGGCGCGCCCGGAGCGGCGATGTCGTCAGCCAGCTGAAAGCGGCAGACGAATTCATGTTCGGCAAAAACGGCAGAAAAGTCAATTTACAGCTGGCTCTGCATTGGTTCCGTCAGGCGGCGTTGCAGAATTCCGGGGCGGGACAATTCAATCTGGCGATGTGTTATCAGCGCGGTTGGGGCGGCAAAGTGCGCCGTGCCGCCGCGTTTTATTATTTTCGCAAAGCCATGAATAATGGTATCGCTCCGGCGGCGGCGCAATATGCGATGATGCTGTTTCACGGCGTGGCGGCGGAATCCGACCCGGAGGGGGAATTCCCGGAAGTCAAAGCCGATCCCGACACGGCGCTGAAAATCCTGCGCCAAGTCGCTCCGCATGACCGGGCTGGGGAGCTGTTTCTGGCGAAATATCTGTTTCAACATGCGGAAAAACATGCTCCGGAATTATTGCAGCTGCTGCAGCGCCATGTTCAAAGACCCGATGCCGACCCCGAAATGCTGGTGCTTTACGCCGCATTTTTGCGCTCCGGGGCGGGCGGGGTGATGGATCCGCATCTGGCGGCGCAAATTCTGGAACGTGCCGCTGCAATGCGCCATCCGGAGGCAATGGCGCAATTTGCCGAACTGCTGCATCAGGGGTTCGGGGTGAAAACAGATCATGTGCGGGCGGATAAACTTATTGATGATGCGATCAAATTACATTCGCCCCGGGCGCTGGTCTGGCGGGGCAATGAGTATTTGAACGGCTTGTACCGGGAGCAGGATCCGCACCGGGCGGTGGAATTTTTTACTCTGGCGGCACAGCAGCATTACCCGCCGGCACTGCGGCAGCTGGGACTTTGTTATGTTTCCGGGGCAGGGGTGGAGAGAGATGAAAAACGGGCACTGCGGTATTTTCTGCAAGCCGCCGGTAAAGGTGATGCCCCCGGACAATTTCAGGCTGCAGAGTGTTTCCGTCACGGGATCGGCACGGCAAAAAATTACCATGCGGCGTACTACTGGTATCGCCGTGCCGCTGAAAACGGCGATGCCGGCGCCATGCGGGAAACCGGTCTGGCACTGCTTGCCGGACGGGGAATAGAAAAAGACCCGGCGCAGGGAGAGAAATGGCTGCGCCGGGCGGCGTTGTGCAGCGATCCTGCTGCTCAACAGGCGTTGCAGGTCAACGGTGAAGCATCGTTTTGATCCCGCACCATAAAGCGGTCAGCAGACCGCCGACGGCAGTGGCGATCACCCCGGAAATCAAGACTTTGCGGCAGGTTTTCCAGGTGTCGGCAAAACTTATCAGTTCATGGGCGGTTTCCGGGCGGATGCCCAGCGGGCAGTGGCGGTTTGCCGCCATTGCTTGAGCGACTGCTTCAGAAACCAAAGCGGCGATTTCGTGTTTTTCCAGTTCGGTCATGATAATCCTTTCCAGTTGGCGGCGCCGAAAAGCCGGATGCCCCAGTAGGCTTTCTGACTTTTCCACCATGACAAGCCGTCTTCCCGGCAAAAATCGTAAAATAATTCGTCGGCATCTTTTCTGGACCAGCCGTCCGGGGCGGTACGGTAGAGAAAATCGTGGACGACCGCTGCCCGGATGGTGCGCGGATCAATGGCGGGCGAAACGCTTGACCAGAGAAATTGCGGCACGCTGGCGCCGTCGCTCTGAAATCCTGCCGGGATGAGCAATGTCCGGTCACGCCAGACGACGACCAGATCTTCCGGTAACGTCAAAATGTCGCCGTCGGCGGTTTGGCGGTGAATATTTATCAGCATACGGCAGCTCCGTTGATTTTGGTTTCCGGTGCGTTTGAAACTGCTTGAAACAGAGTGATTTTAAGAATATTTCTGACAGTTGGCATAAAATTGGTTCCTTGAAGTTCAGTTCAGATATTTGTAGGGTAATTCCGGGTAATTTGCCGGGGTGAGTTTGATGGAAAAACTGTTGGCGCTGATGTACATCCTGACCGCCATCCGGGAGTATTCCGTACTGCCGGAGCGCACTTGCGAGATCCGGTTCTGCCAGAGAGCCGGGATTTGCAGCGGAGCTGTGGAGCCGGGGGAAAGATGGTAGATGCGGGAGTCGAATTCGCGTTCCTGCGTCACCCCGTCAATATTAAAAATCCACTCCACATTTAGTTGAAATTGAAATTCACCATACAGCGGCGTGGCTTCTGCCCCCGATGCCCGGTCCGGATCGTAATAAAAATACAGTCCGGTCTCGTTGATGCGCAGATCGTCAGCGATCCACTCCGCCGGGGTGTCGCCGGTCAGATTGCGGACTGATCCGGCACTGCTCCGGATGGAGATGATACCGTCGTTCAGATAAGTGCCGGAACGGGAGCCGCCGCTTTGCAAATCCTGATACTCCATCTCGAAATCCTTACCGAAAACAGCGCCGGGCGAGCCGGAAAACCGGGTCGGTTGAGGGTAGAGGATGTAGTCGTTCAAAAGTCTGGCGCAGGCGTTGAAAAACTTCATATCCGTGATTTGAAACGGCGGGCGCATCCGAAAATCCGCCGGATCGACCTGAAGTGAGGTGAAAATCGTATCGCACTCCTCCAGCGAAAGATAACTTCGCTCAAACCCGGCTCTGCCCGCCGCAGGATTGAAACTGCTGAACACACCGAGTTTTTCCGGGGCAAAAGCGAAACGAGCCAGCGCCCGGAGCCGGTTGGAGAGGCTGGAGGTGAATTTCCAGAGAGAGCCTGCCTGAAGTGCGGGATTTGCCGGAGAGGTGTTGAATGGGGCGTGCGGCAGATCCAGCGGATCGGAAGCGGCACATTTTTCCGGATCAAAACGGAAAAAGTTTTCCCGTTCCTCCACAGCTTCCCGCAATTTGGCACAGATTTCCGTAATATGCTGCGGTCTGCCGTTGAGCCATGAGACCGTGCTGCTCATAATACCCACCCCGGAACCGAAATTTTTTCGTGCCGCCATACTTGAGTGATGGCGCCGTTGGTGCCGATTTTTGCCAGTTCAAAAGCAAAACGATCCGTCTCGTCGATCGAAGTGTCGGCAATGTATTCTGCGGTGTATTCCGGGTTGCCGTCAGCGCTGAATGTATAGGAGATCACCAGCCAGATCGAGCCGTTCAGTGAGGAAAAGGTGACTTCGGTTTCAGGGAGCTGTTCCAATCCGGGAAAAACCGTCGAACCGGCGGCAATGGAGTATTTGCGTTCAGCAAAAGAGAGACAGGTGACGGCAAAAGCTCCGGTATAAGCGGTGGTGATCCCGTCCAGCAGGATCACGCCCGGGGAGATGGTTTCGGCATCGGTCTGTTCCTCCGGACACAGAATGATCGCTCCGCAGTCGCCGCGGGGTGATAAGCCGGTTGGCGACGGGACGAGTTTGGTGCCGATCTCAAAATCCTGGGCTTTTCCGGCGGATGTATGGGCGAAAAACGCCGGAGCTGCTCCGCTGATAAATGCGGTGCCCCAAGTCCCCGGAGCGATGTCGCCGGTGGCGATGCCCCACGGCAGATTCGGGGATTCCGCCGGAACCACATCGAATCCGGGCAGTTGGGACGTTGCCGGATAGTTGCGGTGAACGGTGCCGTCGAATTGCACCGCACAAAAAGCGGCAATGGGATCTGCGGAAATATTGTAAACATCCACGGTAAGTCCGTAACGGCAGGGCGCCGTCGGCCGCAGTTTGCTGCCGCAGTCACTGGCACGCAGCAGCGCATTGAGCGCATTATATCTGGCGGCGGATTCCGGTTGGATCCGGTCGCCGGGAACGGTATCGGGAAAATTCATGCTCAAACCCCCAATGCGCTGAATGATGAACGTTCATAAATGCGGCTGACGTGCAGTGATCTGACTTGCGGTGCCGTCGAGCCGGGGACGGTTTCCGTGACCGCCCAGAGGTAGTCCCAGCCGTCAACGTTATCGACTTGAGAGCCGGCACAGCTGCGTTTGCCGTTGGGACGGATGGCAAAGGTGAATACCACGTCGCAGAGTTCATCGCCGTCGGAGTTGGTAAACGGATCGCTCTGCACGATGCTCTCCAGCAGGAGTTCACCGGCTGACCAGTGGTGAAAGGTGTCGGAATTGACTTTGCCGACCAGAGATGCGATCCGGCGTTTGTAAGCGGTGTTGATACTGGAGAGTTTGAATGTTGCCTGGCAGCTTTCGGTGAAAACCGGTTCCAGCACTCTCACCGAGCCGGAAGCGGACTCCTGACCGCATTTGCCGTTCCAGTCGATCAGGACGCCGGGATCGGCGGCAGCGGCGTCGCCGGCGGCAACGGAAGTGATGGTTTCCAAAGCGGTGCTGCGTTCACCGGATGTGCCGTGGACAGCGAATTTCCAGAGGCGGTCTCCGGCTTGGCGGGAGTCCCGGATGGAAGAGGTTTGAGTCTGCGGCAATGCGTAATTTACGGCAACTTCAAAAAGTCCGCCGCCGGGAGAAGTGACCAGTTCGATGCTCTGTTTGAGCGCGGAATCGAGTTTTTCCGGGGCGGCGGCAGATGCGGCGGCGAGGGCATCTGCCGATGCGGTACAGTCGCTGACGACGTAGAGCAGCCGGGCTTTTTCGCATTTGTTATTGGCGTCTTGCCGGATGATTTCCCGGACAGAACGGTTGATTTTCATGGTGTTACCTCAATTGTAAGAGTTGGATTGGTTCATGGCGGCGACCAGTTGGCGCAATTCACGCAGTTCGGTCAGTATTTCAGTGAGAATTTCAATGGTATTCATAAAAAGTACCTCCTTGCACTGTTGCGGTGTGTCGTCAACACAACAAATGAGACATTATCCAATAAAAATGCAGTTTTTTTTTTATTGCAAACTTGAAAAAATTGTAAAGCGGTGGTATTTTAACTACTCAACAGTTTATGTTGTGTTATAATGTCTCTCGGCGTTGATGCCGGAGCAAATTGATTTCATCATAAAAAAGAATAGGAACAGGAAAAATGAAAAGAACGTTTCAGCCCTCGAATCGCCGCCGGAAACGCCGGATCGGTTTCTTCGCCCGTATGGCAACCGCTGCCGGCCGCAATATCATCAGACGCCGCCGTCAGAAAGGCCGCGCCCGGCTTACTGCCTGACGTTTGGTAAAGTGACCGTCTCCGTTGTGCCGAAAGGCGATAAACCCCGCTTGCGCCTCGGGAAAAAAGATAAATTGCGCTTCAAATCGCAGTTCGATCAGGTGAGGCGCGAAGGCGTGAAAGTTGCCGGACCGGGCATGGTGGCGATCGTTGCACCATCTCCGGATGGCAGAATACAATGCGGCGTGATTTGCAGCAAAAAATACAGCCTGCTGGCAGTGCTGCGCAATCGCGCCAGACGGCTGCTGTGGGAGAGTTTCCGGATGTTGAAACCGGAACTTTCCGTTTGCCGTGTACTTCTGATCCCGCGCCGGAAAATGATGGGGTACGACCGGATGCAGGCAACTGCCGAATTGACGGCACTGCTGCAGAAACTGCAGGTGCTTGCTCCGCAAAAGTCTCCCTCATCGCTTGGGTGATGATCGCTCTGATCCGGGTTTATCAAAAACTGATTTCCCCCTGGCTGCCCTGCCAGTGCCGCTTCTATCCGACGTGTTCCCATTATGCCGTCGAAGCATTGCAGAAACGGGGAGTTTTTATCGGCAGTTGTCTGACGGTGTGGCGGTTGCTGCGCTGTCAGCCGTGGTGCCGGGGCGGGTATGATCCCGTGCCGGAGCGCCCTCTGCACAATCGCAAAAGACGGAACAATGCCGATGTGAAAGGTTCAGAATGAAATTCGATAAAGAGACCATCATAATTTTAGTCACCTGTCTGGTGCTGATGCTGGCGTGGCCGTCGATCAGCAACCGTATGGGATGGACTGCCCCGCAGGAAAATCCCGCTGCCGAAAAACAGGACGCTCCGCAGAAAAAAACTGCCGTTGAGCAGAAAAAAACTTCCGCTGCTCCCCAAATCAAAGTAGAGCAGAAACCGGCTCCCCAGGCCGAAATCAAACCGGCGGTCAAACCGATCGCCAAAAAAGACATCAAAAATGTCGAACTCAAAAATAATGAATTCACCGTCACTGTCTCCGGCAGATCCGGCGCTGTGAGTGCGATCTCTTTCGCCGGTTTCAAAAACCATGACCAAAGCGCCGATATTGAAATTTCCGCCCTGCCGGGCAAAGAGGCGCAGACGTCGGTCGTCAGCTACTTCATCCCCAATGTCGCTACGGCATCCGATGTTTTGAGCATCAAAAAAGAGAGCGACAGTGCGGTGACTACGACCCGGCTGCTGCAAATTCCGCAGGGGAGGTTCCTGCTTGCCCAGACCGTTACGCTGAAAGACGGCTATATTATCAACAGCAAATTCACCTTTACCAACCCCGGTAAACAGAGTGTCGCCATTCCGGCGGCGATCGTTTCCGGCGGGGCGATGAAATCGTGGCATCTGCTTTCCGGTGACAAGATCCGTTCGCTGGCATACACACTGGATTACATGACTGCCGGCGGCGATTTTGAACGCATCGACGCTGACGACGATGATGACGACTTTACCGTCGGCAAAACCGAAGTCAGCTGGGCGGGGGCGGCAAACAAATATTTCAGTCTGCTGTTGAAATCCAGCGGCAATTATTCCCTGTGGCAGTGGCGCACGTTTATTGACGGTGATGAGAAAAAACCGTTGATCGCCGCCGGTGCCAATGTGCCGGAAATGAATCTCGCTCCCGGTGAGAGCAAAGTGCTGGAATTCGACGTTTACGCCGGCCCCAAAGAGAGCGATACGCTTGCCGCATTCGCTCCCGGTGCCGATAAAACTCTGCATCTGGCGTGGGGGCCGCTGAATTATCTTGCCCGCTTTATGATGTGGGTGCTGAATCTGCTTTACTCGCTGTGCAGCAGTTACGGTTTGAGCATTATTCTGTTGACTTTGCTGGTGCGTGCGGCGTTTTATCCGATCACCGCCCGCGGCAACGAGTCGATGAAAAAAATGGCGCGCGTACAGCCGAAACTTAAAGAAATGCGGGAAAAATACAAAGATAATCCCCAGCTGCTCAATCAGAAAATGACCGAGCTGTACCGTCAGGAGGGCGTCAATCCGCTGGCAGGATGTCTGCCGATTTTGCTGCAGATCCCGATCTTTTTCGCACTTTATGCGATGTTGGATAACGTTATCGAATTGCGTCACGTCTCTTTCCTCTGGTGCAAAAATCTTGCCGCCGCCGATACCGTGTGCCGGATCCCGATGCCGTTTATGGCAGACGGTCTGCCGCTGAATCCGCTGGTGCTGGTGATGACGGCACTGATGCTCGTCCAGCAGCGCATGACCCCGATGTCAGGCGACCCGATGCAGAAAAAGATGATGATGTTTATGCCGGTCATAATGTTGCTGTTTCTCTACGATCTGCCTTCCGGTTTGACGCTTTACTGGACGGTCAGCAACATTTTCAGTATAGTTCAACTTTGGCTGCAGCAGAAACGCAGCCAGTCCCCGGCTGCAGCTGCCCCGGGCAAGTAATTTAAGGAAAATAAAAATGTCTGAGAATCCTAAATTCAATGAGTACAAAGACCAGATCATCAGGATGCTGGCGACGATGTTTGACTACCTCGGTTTGGACGGTGAGTTCAAAGTCGAGGAAAAAGGCGCCAAAATCGCCGTGCGCATCACCAGTTCTGATGCCGGCAGAGTGATCGGCCGCAAAGGTCAGACCCTGGAAAGTTTGCAGTTGCTGGTCAACCGGATGCTTTTCAAATCCGACGAGCAGGCTCCGATGGTCATTATGGACATCGACGGTTATGCCGATAACGAGCGTGAACGCCGTGCCGCCCGCCGCAGTGAAGACGGCGGCGAACGCCGTCCCCGCCGCAATGGTGATGCTCCCCGCAGCAGCGTGGCGCAGTTGGAAGCGCAGGCGCAGGATGCCGCCAAAGAGGTGAAACGCTGGGGCGAACCGGTGAAATTGCCGGAAATGAACGCCCACGACCGCCGTATCATCCACATTACGCTGAAAGATGATCCGGAAGTTACCACCGAATCCATCGGCGACGGCGCAATGAAAAAAGTGGTGATTTCTCTGAAAAAAGCCGAATAATCATTCGCCGGATAAAACGAAAAGGCTGCTGCATGAGAATCATGCCGCAGCCTTTTTTAACTTTTATTTACCATCTTCAGGCGGTTATGATGGGGATTTGATGCCGTTTACCGGCAGGTGAAATAGCGTTTGATCCGTTTGCCGAGGGAGAGGCGGGGCGGTTGGCGGCGCTCCGGGATTTGGCTGTTCAGGAGGCGGGCGGGGTTGATTTCAAACCAGAGTCGGATGAATTCATCCGGATAAAGGGAGGCAAGCAGTTTGCGCACGGCGATAAAATTGGCGACGCCGTCCGGATCATGGGCATCGGAAGCGATCACGGCACAGCGGTTGTTTTCCAGCAGCTCCCAGGCGGCAGTGCGGGCATCGGCACCGTATGCGCCGGTAAGACTTCCGGCATTGAGTTGACAGGCGCTGCCGATGAGGACGGTAAATTTTTCCACTGTTTTGAGTGTGTTTTCGCCATAGAGCCGTTCAGGGTGCGCCCAGAGGATCTTATAACCGGTGGCATTGACCGGCATCAATCTGGTGAGCATGGCGGAATCGACCGGAAACATGCCTGTATCGAGCAGTAAATATGTGCTGTTTCCCAGCGGGCGGTGTTGGGATCGGAGAATATCCGGCAGGGAATATTCCAGTGCCGGGATCAGTTTGATACCGAAGTCAGCCGCCAAACCGGCACTGCGGGCGAAACACTCGTCGTATTTGCCGTCAATATCCTTGCTGCTGTGGCTGGTGCAGACAACTTCAGTCACTCCCCCGGCGGCGTAGAGTTCCAGCATCCGGCAGCAGCAGTCGCGGTCGGATGCTCCATCGTCAAAGCCGAAAACCAAGTGGGAGTGGATGTCGATCATGAGAAAAGTTTTTTGATTTTTTTCCAGATGGAACGGTGCCGTTTTTTGTGGCTGTGAGCGCTGTAACCGTATCCATAACCGTAGCCGTAGCCATAACCATAGCCGTAACCATAGCCGTAGCCGTAACCGTAATTGCTTGGATCATCGGGGCGGAAACCGTTGAGGATGGTGCCGCTGATGGTGAGTTTGACCTGATTGAGCTGATCGACCGCATAAGTCAACTGCTCTTTGCGGGTGATACCGGCACGGACGATCAGGATCACGCCGTCCGCCTGCTGACCGACGATGGCGGCATCGGTCACGCCGAGCATCGGCGGAGCGTCGATGATGATGTATTCGTATGTTTCCCGCAGGGAAGCGAGCATATTTTTGAATTCATCTGAGAGCA